>DAIPIQ010000003.1:36723-63198 GCA_036770745.1 Opitutaceae bacterium
TCACCACCACCGCCGTCTTCACCGGCCTTGCGATCACCCGGCTGCCCGAGATCTACGCTTCAATTGAAGTCGGACCGACCGGCGTCGCCGGCTTCTCCGTCCACAACGACGTGACCGACGCCCGCACGATCGGCGGAGCGGGCGGCGACGTCTGGGGTCGCGTCGACGCGTTTCGCTTCGACCACCGCGCCGTGATCGGCGACCACACCCTGATGGCGCGGGTGGAGGCGTTCGACGCGGCGCACCCGTGGGCCAAGGCGGGTCTGATGCTGCGCGACGGCATCGAGGCCGGCGCGGCCAACGTCGCGCTCTTCGTCACGCCGCGCAACGGCGTCATCCTCCAGAGCCGCTCGGCCGCCGGCGCGATCACCACGAGCGTGGTGCGCGGCGGCCTCGGTGCGCCGCTCCACCTCGCGCTCGAGCGTCGGGGCGATCGCGTACACGGCTTCGTCTCGGTCGACCGCCTCGTGTGGGAACCCGTCGGCTCGGTCGCGGTCACCCTGCCGCCGACGCTCCAGGCGGGCCTCGCGGTGACGAGTCGCGATCCCTCGACGCTCGCCACCGCACGGTTCACCGGAGTCGGGCTGGTGCAGTGACGCGCGCCGCGCTCCTTCGTCCTTCCCCGCGCACCGCGGCGGGGTGTTTGACTCTTTACCAATCTCTCACGCGACCGATAGATACGCGGGACCACCGCGGCATCCGCCGCCAGCCCGACCAGACCGCCTCCCAAACGTCGAAAGCTCCATGTCGGAATCCGTCATCCAAACCCGGAACCTCAGCAAATGCTACCGCCTCGGCATCCGCCGCAACCCGCGCGAGACGCTCGTCGGTTCGGCGATCGATTTCGTCAAGGCGCCGATGTCCAACTGGCGGCGGCTGCGGAATCTCACAAACTTCGAGGGTGAGGAGGAATCCGAGGACGTGCTCTGGGCGTTGCGCGACGTCTCCTTCGAGATCAAGCGCGGGGAGGTCGTGGGCTTCATCGGGCGCAACGGCGCCGGCAAGAGCACCCTCCTGAAGATCCTCTCGCGCATCGCCGAGCCCACCCGCGGCTCGGTCGACCTCTACGGTCGCCTTTCCAGCCTGCTCGAGGTCGGCACCGGCTTCCACCCGGAGCTCACCGGCCGCGAAAACGTCTACCTCAACGGCACGATCCTCGGGATGAAGAAACGCGAGATCGAGCGGAAGTTCGACGAGATCGTGGAGTTCTCCGGAGTGGAGAAGTTCCTCGAGACCCCGGTGAAACGCTACAGCTCCGGCATGGCGGTGCGGCTCGCCTTCGCCGTCGCCGCCCACCTCGACCCCGAGATCCTCGTGATCGACGAGGTCCTCGCCGTCGGCGACGCGCACTTTCAACAGAAGAGCATCGGCAAGATGCAGCAGGTCTCCCGCGGCCAGGGTCGCACCGTCCTCTTCGTCAGCCACAACATGGCCGCCGTCGAGAGCCTCTGCACCCGCGTGATCGTGATGGACAAGGGCCGGATGATCTTCGACGGCGATCCCAAGCCCGCGATCCAGGCCTACCTCAAGGCCAACACCATCCGCCCCGCCGGCGAACTGCTCAACGTGCGCCGCGAAGGCGACGCCCAGTTCCGCTTCACGACGTTCTTCATGACCGATGAGGACGGGAACAACACCGAGGTCGTCCGCAGCGGCGGCTCGCTGGTCCTTCACGTGAGCTACCAGGCCCCCGTGCCCGAGGCGCTCCGCAGCGTCGACATCTCCTTCGAGATCTATTCGGCGACCGGCGACCGGCTCGGCATCGTCTGGGCCTCCGACGAGGCCACGAATCTGGAGGACCTCGGCGTCGAGGGCACGATCTCCTGCCGGCTCGACCGGCTTCCCTTCAAGCCGGGCCGCTACCAGGTCCGGGTGAGCGGGGTCTGCGGCTACACCGTCGCGGACGAGCCGACGGATCCCGTCGGGATCTTCGAGGTCGAGGTCGGCGATTTCTTCCAGAACGGTCGCACCCCGCGAGACGTCACGACCACCCCGCTGATGCTGCGTTCGTCCTGGGCGGTGACGCCGCTCCGGGGCGACGACCTGCGACTGCCCGCCCGAGCCGCCGTCTCCTAGGCGCGAGGCGCCCGCATCCGATCGTGCCGACGCCACCCCACGGCGCATGACCCGTCTCGCTGAACGGATCCACGAACTCGGCCCCAGGCTCCACCGCCGCGTCCTGCGCGCCGTCCACCCGCCGTTTCCGCTCGAGACGCGGCCTGCGATCGAGCTCGCGGACGAACCCTGGGCGACCCTCGTGCGGGAGTTTCCCCGGCCCGTCGATCACCTGCTGCTGCCGCCCGCCCGCGACCTCGACGGGCTGGAGGATCGATTCTTCGCGGAGAACCGCCGCGTTCCCGTCTTTCGCCGCGCCCTGTTGCGGATGCGCCGGGCCCGCCTGCATTGGGCCGACGGTTTCCTCCTCCTCCCTGACTTCCGCATCCTGCTGGAGCACCACTTCTTCTTCGAGGACCACGTCGCCCCGCACTGGTCGCGCCACGATCCAAGGCGCCGCCCGCGGCGGGTTTCCGGCCCGGCGTTCCTGCTGACCGGGATGTGTCCGAACGGCCACTACCACGTGATGACGGAGGTGCTCTACCGCCTCCACGGCTGCCTCGAGCACCTGCCGGCGGAGACGACCTTCGTGATCGCACGCGACACCCCCGCCTCGCAGATGGCCGCGTTCGACGCCTTGGGGCTGCCCCGCGCGCGCCTCGTCGTGATCGAACGCGGCGACGTCCTCGAGTTCGAAGACCTCTGGTACGCCTCGCCGGTGACGAAGTCGGGCCTCGACGTCCCGGAGACGACGCGCTGGCTGCGCTCGCGGCTGGCGGTCCTCGCCGACCAGGCCCCGGCGAACGGCGCCGCCGGCGATCGACCGCGACGCCTCCACATCACCCGCCGCCGGGCCGGGCGCCGCCGCGTCCTCAACGACGAGGCGCTGCTTCCGCTGCTGGAGCGGCACGGGTTCGTCACCGTCGAGTGCGAACGCCTCCCTCTCGCGGAGGTCGCCCGCCTCTTCTCTGAAGCGACCGAGATCGTGGCTCCGCACGGGGCCGGGCTGGTCAATCTGCTCTTCACCCGCCGGCCGGGACGGCTCCTCGAGCTGTTTCCTCCGACCGTTCCGCTCGGAGGCACCTGCTACTGGTCGCTGGCTCACGCGCTGGGCTGGGACTACGCCTACCACCGCGGCTCGGCGCAGGCCGGCTCGCCCGACCCCGGCGACTTCGTGGCGCCCTTGGAGGCGATCACGCGCTGGCTGGAGGACGCTCCGTCGAAACCGGGGAAACCGTCGTGCGACTGACCCGCCTCGAGAAGCTCCGCTGCCGGATGATCGAGATCGCCGAGGGCGTCGTCCGCCGGTCGTCGCGACTGCGGCGCAAGTACGGCCTTCCTCGCGTGCTCGAGCCCTCGACGACTCGCTGGCATCGCGCGAACCGGGCCGCGCTGCATGCGCTCGGCGTACGCTTCACCGCGATCCCCGACCTCACCGAGTGCGTCACCGCGCCGCCGCTCTGCCTTGACGGCGAGCCTCCTCCCTCCTGGGCGTGGGCGCGGCGCTGGCGCCCGCACGAGCGCTTCCTTGTCGAGATCCCCCGGGGCGAGCTCGTGTTCGAGCCGTGGCGCTGCGCCTCCGCCGTGGTCGCACCCGGCCCGAGCCTGTTGCACGACGCCATCCCCCTCTTCTTCCACACCCCGGCGGAGCATCCGGTGCGGAACTCCGTGTTTTTTTCCGAGCCCCGCCACCTGCCCGGCCGGGCGCTGCTCCTCTTCAATGACGCCTCGACGAACTTCTACCACTGGTGCTGCGACATCCTTCCGCGCCTCCTCGTCGCCTCGCAGGGTGGTCGCTCGCTCGCCGAGATCGATCATTTCATCACCGACGAGCTGCCCCATCGCTTCCACCACGACTCGCTCGAGGCCTTCGGCATCCCGCGGGAGAAACTCGTCGTCGGTCCGCGGCATCGCCGCATCACGGCGGACGTGCTTTGCGTGCCCTCGCTCTACGATCGCTCCGGAATGGTCCGCGAGCAGAGCCTGCGCTTCGTCCGCGACGCGATCCTCCCCGACCGGTCGCCGGCTCGCCCACCCGGATCGGGTCGTCGCATCTTCGTGAGTCGCCAGCGCGCCCACACCCGCCGGATCGTCAACTGGGAGGCCGTCGCCCCCGTCCTGCGGGAGTTCGACTTCGAAGACGTCTTCACGGAAGAACTCACGCTCCGCGAACAAGCCGGGATCTTCGACCAGGCCGGCCACGTGGTCGGCGTGCATGGCGCGGGCCTGACCAACCTCATGTTCTGCCGCCCCGGAACCCGCGTCCTCGAGATCCTCGACGAAGCGTGGGGCTACCCGATGTACTGGCTCCTCTCGGCCCGGCTCGGGCTCGACTACGCGATGATGCACGGGCGCTTCGTCGGCCGGCGCAAGGCCGAGCTCGACGACCTCGAGGTGGACGCCGACGTCCTGCGCGCCCACCTGCGGAGCCTCTTCCCGCCCGGCGGATGAGCCCGGCGCGATTTCCGACTTTGCGCGGATGGGAAACCCACCCACCGTGCGACGGTCGGAGATCCGACCCGGTCATCACGGAAAACGCCCGGATTCGAACTAAGGTTTTCACCCTGAAAAACGATCTAGTACGCGGCTCCAGCAACACCGAATCCCTCCCACGACCCGATCCATGGAAAGCAGCCTCAGACGCCGGACCGAAGACGACACCGGGGCGCCGCCGTCGAGGTGAGCGGCACGGCCCCCGCGACCGCATGCGCCTGACCTACTTCGCCCCCCTCGACCATGGCGGGATCGCGGACTACGCCCGCGAACAGGTCCGCGCGCTCGCCGCCCTCGGCCACGAGATCGACCTGCTTTGCACCCCGCGTTTCCACGAAGTGGATACACCGGGCGTGCGGACGCACGCGACCCTCCGGCCCACCCCGCGCGAACGTCCGCGCACCCGCGCCGGGAAGGCCTGGGTCTTCCTCCGCCAGATGGTCGGGCAGCACCGCGGGCTCGCGCGCTTCGTCCGCCGCCACGGCCACCGGCGCGTGCTGCTGGGTTCCTACGCCGAGTATTTCGCCCCGTTGTGGATCGGCCCGATGCGCCGCCTCGCCCGGGAGGGCGTGGTGTTCGGCGCGGTGGTCCACGATCCGGTGCGCGACGCCGTGCTCGGCCCGCCGGCGTGGCACCGGCGGTCGATCGCCGAAGCGTATTCGTTTCTCCGGCACGCCTTCGTCCACGAGGACGTCCGCCTCGACACCGTGCGCCCGGCGCCGGCGCTCACCACGACCGTAATCCCCCACGGGCCCTACCGTTTCGAGACCGAGATCCCCGCGCGCGCCGTGGCCCGCGGCCGGCTCGGCCTCCCGGCGGACGCACCCGTGCTCCTCGCCTTCGGCCACATCCGCGACAACAAGAACCTCGACCTCACGATCCGGGCCCTCGCGCGGTGTCAGGAACTCCACCTTCTGGTCGCAGGCGCCGAGCTGCGGTCGGGCCAGCGGACCGCGGCCGACTACCGCGCCATCGCCCGCGCGGCCGGCGTGGAGACGCGCTGCCACTGGCACGTGCGGTTCATCGAGACCCGCGAGATCGGCACGTTCTTCGCCGCGGCCGACCACGTGGCCCTGACCTACGGCGGCGGCTTCCGCTCGGCCAGCGGCGTCTTGAACACCGCGGTCCAGTTCCGCCTGCCCTGCCTCGCGAGTTCCGGGCCCGGGCCGCTGCGCACGCTCGTACGCCGATACGAGCTCGGCGTCTACGTCGAGCCCGACGATCCCGCGGCGCTCGAGGAGGGCCTGATCCGCCTGCTTGCGGCGCCCCCGCGACCGCGCTGGGATGACTACATGCGCGACAACTCGTGGGAGGAGAACGCCCGCCTCGTCGCCGGGGCCTTCGCCGGGGCCGACGCATGACGCCGCCGGATGCAGCGCCTTCCTCCGGGGGAAACGGCCGGGTGTTCGCCGGCGCCGTGCTCGCCTACCTCTACAATTCCTGGATCGGGCGCCTCCCCTCGCGCCGCCTGCGCCGCGTCTACCTCCGCCGTTACCTCGGCGCTTTCGGCGCGGGCAGCTCGGTGCAGTCGGGCGTGCGCTTCCTCAACGGCCGCAAGGTCTCCCTCGGGCGCAACACGATCCTCAATTTCGGCACCCTGATCGACGGCCGGCGCCATCCCGTGGTCTTCGGCGACAACGTCTCCATCGGCCCCGAGGCGACCGTGCTCACCCTCGGCCACGACCCGCAGTCGCCGACGTTCGCCGACCGCGGCGGCCCCGTCCGGATCGGCTCGCGCGCCTGGATCGCCCATCGCGCGATCCTCCTTCCGGGCGTGACGATCGGCGAGGGCGCGATCGTCGCCGCCGGCGCGGTCGTCGCGCGGGACGTCGAGCCGTTCACGATCGTCGCCGGAGTTCCCGCGAAACCCGTCGGATCCCGCAACCGCGACCTCTCCTACGAGCTGGATTTCGATCCCTTCCTCCTGTGAGGCCCCGACCCGCTGCGTGAACGCCGCCCTCCAGCCTCCCGCCGAATCGTCCGCACGCCCGCTGGACATCGCGTTCTTCGTGCCGGAGGACCGGAAGACCGGCACCTACTTCCGCTTCCTCAACCTCGGCATCGCCCTCGTCGGCCTCGGCCACAAGGTCACGGTCTACACCCAGACCAACGAGCAACGGCTCCGCACCACCCGCGAGATGCGCGACGGGATGGAGTTCTTCTTCACCCCGACGGTCGGCGGCAACCGCCTCCTCATCAGCCCGGTCAATCCCGGGAACATCGCCCGGCGCACCCTGACCCACGTGCGTGTCGCCGATGTCTACCACCTCTTCCAACCCTTCCCGTCCGCCGCGGTCCAGTGGCTCGAGCTGCAACGTCGACGCCCCGGGCTCTTCGCCTACGACTGGGACGACTACTGGATGAACGACGAGTTCGGACTCCGCTCGCCGCGGGGACTGAATGCGCGCGTCACCGCGGCGTGGATACGCTTTCTCGAACAGCACCTGCCGGGACGCTGCGACCTGCTCACGACCCTCAGCCACGGCATCGCGAAGCTGGCGCACCGGTGGCGGTGCCCCGAGACCGCGATCGTCTACAACGGCGTCTGGGACGAGCGTTTTCCGGAGCGGGCGGAGGCCCGCCGCTCGCTCGGACTCCGTGAGGATGCCCTCTACGTGGCGATGATGGGCTGGTCCGGCGAGGCGGAGTGGGCCCTGGAGGCGCTGCGTCGCTCGTCCCGCGCCCGGCCCCGGCTTCGCCTCGCGTGGTGCGGCAAGGATCCCCGCGAAGCCCTCGCGGCGTTCCCCGACGTCGCGGACCGGGTCGACTACCTCGGCATCCTCACCGGCTCGCCGTTGCGGGCCTTCCGCGCCTCGGTCGATCTCGGCCTCATTCCGATGGCGGACACGGAGTTCAACCACTACCGGCTTCCGTTCAAGCTCACCGATTTCCTCGCCGCCGGCACGCCCGTGCTCGCGAGCGACGTCGGAGAGACCTCGATCGTCGCCCGCCGGCTCCCGGGCGTGACGGCGTGTGCGCCGACCCGCGAAGGCTGGCTCGCCGCCTTCGAAGCCGGCGTCGCCGATCTTGCGCGACGGGGCGCTCCGCTGCGGATCCCCTCCGACTGGATCCTCGAGGCCTTCGCGTGGCCGCGCCTCGCCGCCGAACTCGTCGCGCGCTACCGCACGAGCCTTGCGCTCCGCCGGGACGTCGCATGAAGACCGCCTTCGTCACCACCTACGACGCCTCCGAGGTCCGCCACTGGTCGGGCACGGGCTACTTCATCGCACGCGCCCTCCGCGAGGCCGGGCTCGAGCTCGAGCTCTGCGGTCCGCTCTCGGTCGATCCGCTCCTGCGCGTCCTCCTCAAGGCGAAGGGGCTCTGGTTCAACCGCATCCGCCGGCGGCGCTACTTCCGGACGCACGACGCGCTGATCGCACGGCGCTTCGCGGCCGTGGTCGACGCCTGGCTTGCACGAAGGCCGGGGATCGAGCTGATCTTCAGTCCGGGCGCCGTGCCGGTCGCGTTCCTCCGCGATCCCCGTCCGCTGGCGATGTGGTCGGATGCGACGCACGCGTGTCTCTTCGACTACTACTCGGAATACTCGGGGCTCTGCACGAGCACCCGCCGCGACGGCCACCGGATCGAGCAGGCGGCGCTCGATCGCGCCGCCGCCGCGCTCTTCTGCTCCGACTGGGCCGCCGCGAGCGCGCGCGACGACTACGGCATGCCTCTGGGCCGGGCCCACGTCGTTCCCTTCGGCGCGAACGTCGAGGATCCGCCGTCGCGCGCCGACGCCGCGGAGTTCATCCGGGAGCGACCGGCGGATCGGTGCCGCCTGCTCTTCGCGGGCGTCGACTGGCAGCGCAAGGGCGGTCCGCTCGCTGTCGAGGTCGCGGCCGGTCTGGAGGCCTCGGGTATTCCAACCGAACTCACCATCGTCGGCTGTGATCCGTTCCGCGCGGAGGCCCCGCCGCCCTTCGTCCGCGTCGAGGGCTTCCTGAGCAAGTCCTCCCCGGCGGGCCTTCGGAGGTTGCGCACGCTCTTTTCCGAAAGCCATTTCCTCATCGTGCCCTCCTTGGCGGAGTGCTACGGCCTCGTCTATTGCGAGGCCAACTGCTTCGGCACGCCCGCGCTCGCCCGTCGCACCGGTGGCATCCCCACCATCATCGAGGACGGCGTCAACGGTCGCCTCTTCGAAGGCTCCGCCGGCGCGGACGCCTACGTGCGGGCGATCGGAGCCCTCTTCCGCGACTTCCCGCGCTACCACGGGATGGCCGAAGCCGCCCGCCGCGCCTTCGAAGAGCGGCTGAACTGGAAGGTCGCCGGGCGCGAGGCCGCGCGCATCCTTCGAGCCTGCCCCGCGCTCAACCCGTGGCCGCATGACTGACACCGACATCTACCTCCAGTGGGCCGTCGCCGGCATCGTCTTCGCCTTCCTCCTCTTTCGCGGGCAGGTGTCGCTGTTCCATCCCTCCGCGGTCTACCTCGCGTTCCACACGATCGTCTTCTGCCTGCGTCCGACGATGGTGCACTTCCACGATTTCGACTTCGCCTTCCGCTACATGGAGCTGGCGCCGAGATCGGCCGAGATGGTCCGCACCCTGCACGTGAGCTCCGTCGCGCTCGTGCTCTTCGTCGGCGCGTTCACCCTCTTCTCGCGCGGGTCCGTCCCGCTGCTCTTCGGCCCGAAGCGCGAACTCACCTCCACCGACCGGAAGGCGTTCTACGTCACGGCGCTGATCTTCGGTCCGCTCGGCCTCTACTCGGTGATCGCGGCGCGTCCCAAGGGAGAGACGATCAACGGCGTCTTCGTGATGACCGGCACGAGCGGGTACCTCAACGACCTCCAGAACGTCCTCATCCCGGTCAGCATCCTCTTCATCCTCGTCTCGCGCTGGCGCTGGTGGAGCTACCTCCCGTTCCTCGCCTACATCATGTATCGGATGAACATGGGCTGGGGCAGGTGGACGTTCCTGCTCTCCTGCTTCCTGCTCGTGCTCGTCTGGCTGTGGGACCACCGTCGGCGGTTCCCGCCGTGGTGGTCGATCGCGGCCGCGCCGCTGCTTGCGGTGCTTTTCCTGAAGCTCAGCCACGACCGCGCCTACCTGCAGAGTCTGCTCACGGGCGAACGCTCGGTGAACGTCGAGCGGGCCGAGGCCTCGCGCGACTGGCGCGACAAGTGGGACACGCTCGACTTCGCCAACTACGACTACCTCGTCTACATCGTCACGCACGTGCCGCGCAACACGCGCACCCACACCTACGGGGCCCAGTACCTCCAGCTCTTCACCGAGCCGATCCCGCGCAAGCTCTGGAAGAACAAGCCGGTCGGCGCACCGGTGAAATTCTTCGACCTGAACGATTACGGCGACTTCAACGGACTCACCCCGTCGATCGTCGGCGACGGCTGGATGAGCGGGGCGTGGTTCGGCATGAGTCTGACGATGCTGATCATCGGCGGCGCGCTCGGCGCCGCCTACCGATGGTTCACCCACCACCAGGACGTCGTCCACAAGGCCTGCGTTTTCCTCATCATCAACGCGATGATCGTGCAGCTCTTCCGCGACGGCGGCATCTCGATCTTCAAGTTCCTCCTCTTCGCCCTCGTGCCGCTCTTCGCCTGGCACTTCCTCTCGACCCGTTTCCGCATGGAGGAACAGGTGGCCGACGAGCGCGCCGCCTTGCGCGAAGCGCGCTTCCAGCGGATGTCGGGCCTGCCGCCCGCCGCGACGGAAGAGGAAGGGGACGAAAAGGCGTGGGAGGACGAACCCGCGGACGACGACGAACTCGACGAGGAGCTCGACGAACACGATCCCGACGACGCCGAGGAGGAGCGGCGCCGGTGAAGCGCGTCCTCATCGTCTGGGGAAACTGGGGCCCCTACCACCACGCGCGCTTCGAGGCGTTTCGCAGCCGGGGGATGCGCGAGGAGCTCCGGGTCGAGGGCGTCGAGTTGTTTCCGAAGAGCGGCATCTACGGTTGGAAGAACGACGGCCGCCGCGAAGGCATGCACCATCTCGACCTCGGCGACGACGAGATGGCCTTCCGCCCGTGGCTCCTTTCCACGCGCCTGGCTCCGCTCATCCTCCGACTCCGGCCCGCGGTCGTCTTCGTGCCCTCCTACTGGCACTGGTCGCTCTTCCTCAACGCCGTCTCCCGGCTCGCCGGGGCCCGCATCGTGATGATGAACGAGAGCCACGCCGGCACCGAGCGCGCCCGCGGACTGAAGCGCCGCATCAAGCGCCGCATCGTCTCCTCGTTCCACGCCGCCCTGGTCGGCGGCACGCCGCACCGCCGGCACTTCGAGAACCTCGGCCTCTCCGGCACCCGCATCTTCACCGGCTACGACGCGATCGACAACGCCCGCTTCACCGCCGCGGCGGACGAGGCCCGCGCCGCCGCGGCGGCCCACCGCGGGCGTCTCGGCCTGCCCCCGGCCTACTTCCTGAGCCTGGGGCGCTTCGTACCCAAAAAGAACCTACCGATGCTCGTCGACGCGTTCGCCGGGCTCCGCCCGCGGCCGGACGGAGGGTGCGCTCACCTCGTTTTCGTCGGCTCGGGCGAGACGGAGCCCGCGCTGCGGGAGCGCTGCCGCCACCACGGGCTCGCGATGATCGACCACCCGCCCGGGAGCGGACCCGCGCCCGCTCCCCCGGCCTCCACCCCGGCGGTGCATTTCTTCGGTTTCCGGCAGATCGAGGAGAACCCAGTGTTCTACGGTCTCGCCCAGGGTTTCATCCTTCCCAGTCTCCACGAGGAATGGGGCCTCGTCGTCAACGAGGCGATGGCCTGCGGGCTCCCGGTCCTCGTCTCGCGCACGGCCGGTTGTGCGGAGGATCTCGTCGCCCACGAGGAGAACGGCTTCCTCTTCGATCCCGACGACGCCGGGGCGTTGCGGGAGTCGCTGCGGCGCCTCGTCGACGATCCCACGCTCGTCGGGCGGATGGGCGCGGCGTCCCGCCGACGCATCGCCCGCTGGGGTTGCGACCACTTCGCGGAGGGCGCCGTGGCGGCGACCCGCGCCGCGCTTCTCGAGAGATGACGAGCGCCGCGAGCCACCTGCATTTCGTCCAATCCGTCGAGCCGCTCGAGGGCGGCGGCCTCGGCCGCGCGGCCGTCGACCTGCACCGGAGCTTCCGGCGCGCCGGCGCGGATTCCCGCCTCGTCGCGACGCACGGCGGCTCGCCGCAGTTCCCGGGCGGGGAAGAGATCAAGGAGTTCCGCCGCACCGGTCCGTCCAAGGCCTACTATGCGCCCGGGCTGCGCCGGGACGCGGGAGCGCTCGTGGAGCCGGCCGCGTTCGTCCACGCCCACGGCTTCTACACCGCCGCGAACTGGATCGTCGGTCGCGCCGCGCGGAGGCTCGACCGCACGCTCGTCGCGCACGTCCACGGCTTCTTCGAACCGTGGATCCTCGGTCGTTCGCGCGCACGCAAGCGGCTCGCGCACTGGTTGTATGAGGACGCCAACTTCAGGGCCGCGCGGCTCTGGCGGGCGCTCACCACCAAGGAGGCGGACCAGATCCGCGCGTGCGGGATCTCGGCCCCGATCGTGGTCGCGCCCAACGGCGTCGATCTCGAGGCGTTCGAAGCGGCCGATCCCGCGGTCGGGCGCTCGTCGTTCGCCGCTCCGACGCGCCGCCGCCTGCTCTTCCTGGCGCGGCTGCATCCCAAGAAGGGACTCGGCCTGCTCGTGCCCGCATGGGCCGCGGCGACCCGCGAGCGGCGGGACTGGGAGCTGGTCGTCGCGGGACCCGACGAGCTCGGCCACCGCGCCGAGATCGAGACGCTCGCGACCCGGCTCGGCCTCGCGGACTCGGTGCGGTTCGTCGGGACGGTGGGCGGGGCCGACAAGGTCGCGCTGCTGCGTTCGGCGGACGCGTTCATCCTGCCCTCGTTCTCAGAGGGTTTTTCGGTCGCGATCCTCGAGGCGATGGCCTGCGGTCGACCGGTGGCGGCGACGCACGAATGCAACTTCCCCGAACTGGCCTCCGACGGCGGCGGCTGGCTCTGCCCGGCCGAGGCCGGAGCGATGCGACGGCTCGTCGCCGAAGTGCTCGACACGCCGCGCGCGGAGCTCGACCAACGCGGCCTCACCGCGCGCCGCTTGATCGAGGAACGTTTCACCTGGCCCGCGATTTCCCGGATCCTTCTCGATGCCTGCCGATCCCTTCCGTGACCCCGCCGCCCCCCGGGTGCGCCTCGACCTCTTCGACCCCGCCAGGGGTCTCGAGCGCGGCCGCGCCCGATGGGTCGAGGCGCTCTGGTACCTCTGCAAGTGCGCCTTCTTCCTCTCGCCGCTCCCGTGGCCGGGTGCGGTGAAGCGGTTTCTCCTTCGCCGCTTCGGCGCACGGGTGGGCGTCGGCGTCGTGATCAAACCGCGGGTCAACATCCATTTCCCGTGGAAGCTCACGCTCGGCGATCACTGCTGGCTCGGCGAGGAGTGCTGGCTGCTCGACTTCGAGCCGATCGAGATCGGCGCGCACGCCTGCGTCTCGCAGCGCGCGTTCCTCTGCGGCGGCAACCACGATTTCCGTCGGCCCGACTTTGCCTACCGCAACGGACCGATCCGCGTCGGAGCCGGCGCGTGGGTCGGCGCCCAGGTCTTCGTCGCTCCAGGGGTGACGATCGGCGACGAGGCCGTGGTGACCGCCGGTTCCGTCGTCACGAAGGACTTGCCTCCGGCTCGGATCTGCTCGGGCAACCCGTGCATCCCCGGCAAGGCGCGATTCCCGACGACCGGATGAGCGATGCGTCCCCATCCCGCTACGTCACGGCGTTCAACCGGGACCGCGACTTCTACCAGGTGCCGCTGGCGCTCGCCGAGTGCGGCCGGCTCGAGCGGCTCGTCACGGATCTCTACCTGCCCGACGCGCTCGCCGGCTCGGCGCTGGCGCGTCGGGCGGGCCTCGCACATCGGCACGCCGCCGGCCTGCCCTCGAGCCGGGTCGAATGGTCGTGGCAGGCGTTGCGCCGTCAATTGTTCGGGCTGCGTCGCGCCCGCTCGGAGGAGGAGAAGACCGGGATCTTCCTCGCGCTCGACCGGGCGATGAGCGTGCGCAGCCTGGCGATCGCACGCGCGACCGGCGCCGGTTTCTTCGCCTACACCGGCTACGCGCTCGAGGCGTTTTCCGCTCCCGACTCGGCGGAGCGGCGCAGGATCCTCTTCGTCTACCACCCTCCGGCCGCGCTTGCCCGCGAGGTCCTCGAACGCGACGCCGCGCTTCATCCCGAGATGGAGTGGTCCCACCGCGCGCACCTGGAGGAGATGGACTCCAACGAGTCGGAACGTCTCGAAGCCGAGATCCGTCTCGCGGATACGCTGGTGTGCGCGAGCTCGTTCACGCGGCGTTCGATCCATCGGATCCTCGGCGACGAGCGACCCGTGACGATCGTGCCATACGGGGCCGAGGCCACCGCCGCCCCGCCCGTGAAGCCGTCCACGAACGGAGGCCGACCGCAGGTGCTCTTCGTCGGCCAGGGGGTGCAGCGCAAGGGTCTGCACCACCTCCTCAAGGTCTGGAAACGTCGCGGAGACCGGGGCGCCGACCTCACGCTCGTGGTCGGCCGCATCGATCCGGGCGCCGTCGCCCTCGCCGACGCCCCCGGCGCGCCCGTGCGCATCCTCCCGCCACAATCCCGCGGGGCGTTGCTCGCGCTCTTCGACGCGTCGGACGTCTTCGCGATGCCCTCGCTCGTCGAAGGTTTCGGGCTCGTCTACCTCGAGGCGTTCGCGGCGGGCTGTTTCGTGATCGGGACGGCCAACACCGGTCTGCCCGACCTGGCTCCGCCGCCCGACGCCGCCGCGATCCTTCAGGCGGGGGATCTCGACGCGCTCGAGACCGCCCTCGATTCCGCCATCGACGCGGTCCGCCGCCGGGAGGTCTCTCCCGAAGCCATCGTCGCTTTCTCCCGCCGGCACGGATGGTCGCGTTTCCGCGCGGGCATCCAGGCCGTCGCCACCGGAACCGCTCCATGAAGATCGTCGTCTGGGGCATCAACTACGCGCCCGAGCAGACCGGGATCGCCCCCTACAACACCGCCATGTGCGAACACCTCGCGGCCGCCGGACACGAGGTGACGATGGCGACGACGTTTCCCTACTACCCGGAGTGGCGGAAGCGGCCCGGGGACCGGGGGCGGCTCTTCCGCGAAGAGCGATGCAACGGCGTGCGGATCCTTCGTTGCTGGCACTACGTGCCTTCGCGTCCGACGGCGCTCAAGCGGATGATCCACGAAGCGACGTTCGTCGGCCTCGCGTGGCTGCGCCTGCTCCTTGGCACGCGCCCCGACATCGTGGTGGTGGTCTCGCCGCCGCTCTTGCTCGGGGCCGCGGCGCGGGTGCTGTGCTCGCTCAGGCGCACGCGCTATTGGTTTCACGTCCAGGACATGCAGCCGGATGCGGCGGTGCGTCTCGGCCTCCTGAGGCCCGGGAAACTCACGCGGATCCTCTACGCCTTCGAGCGCCTCGCGTATCGGCACGCCGTCGCGGTCTCGGGAATCACGCCGGGCATGCTCGATCTGTTCTCCGAGAAGGGCGTGCCCGCCGCGGCGTGCCGACTTTTTCCCAATTGGACCGGGGCAGGCATCCGCCCCCGGGAGGCGACGGGGGAGTTTCGCGCCCGCCACGGCATCGGGCCGCGCGCGCTGCTCGCGGTCTACTCGGGAAACCTCGGCAAGAAGCAGGGCCTCGACATCCTGATCCGTGCGGCCGAAGCCCTTCGCCTCGATCCCGCCGGGGCTCCGGTCCGGATCGTGATCGCCGGCGACGGGGTCGAGAAGGCGTCGCTGGCGCGGCAGGTCGACGAAGCCGGCCTGACCAACGTCCTCGTGCTCCCGCTCCAGCCGGCCGATGCCTACGCCGCGATGCTTGCGGACGCCGACGTCTGCCTCGTGACCCAACAGGCGGGCTCGGGCGCGCTCTTCTTCCCGAGCAAGCTGCTCTCGATCCTCGCGGCGGGCCGGGCCGTCGTCGCGGTCTGCGATCCCGACGGCGAACTCGACCGCGCCGTCGCCTCGGGCGGATTCGGTTGGGCGATCCGAACCGGTGAAGACTCCGCGCTCGGCCGGCTGCTGCGGGAGCTCGGCGCGCGAAGGACGGAGATTCACGAGCGAGCCGCACGCGGACTCACATGGGTCGAACAGTTCTCGGCCGAGACCGTCCTGCAGCGATTCGAGATCGAGCTGCGCGAAGCCGCCTCCCAAGACCGGCGAAAAAGACTCAACCCCTAGGCTGGACACTCGACACGAGCCCCGATAGTGCATGAGGCCTTCTCCGAGGCGCGGTTGAAAGTAAACCCGCCCTGCGTTACAGCCTTCTTACTCGAGGTCGACTAAAGGACCAAGCTCTCCTCTCCGCCATGACTGCTCAATCCACCCCCTCAACCGGCGCCGGTTCCCCCCGCGCCTTCCTGTGATGGCCGGGCCCGGTAAGGACAGGGCGGCTCCCGCCACCGCCACCGCTCCTCCTGCTCCCCAGCCTTCCGCGAGCGTCTTCAAGCGCATCGCGATCTTCATCGTCGACGACCACCCGCTGGTCCGCCAGGGCCTCGGGCAGGTGATCGGGGCGGAGTCCGACATGGCGGTGATCGGCGAGGCGGAGGACGCGGCCAAGGCGCTCCACGCGATCAACACGAAGAACCCCGACCTCGTGATCGTCGACATCTCACTGCGAGGCAACAACGGCCTCGAGTTGATCAAGAACATCAAGGCGCTGCACCCGAACCTGCCGATCCTCGTGTTCTCGATGCACGACGAGTGCATCTACGCGCAGCGCGCGCTGCGCGCCGGCGCCCGGGCCTACGTGATGAAGCAGGAGCCGGCCGACAAGATCATCACCGCGATCCGCCGCATCATGACGGGCGACATCTACGTGAGCAACCGCGTCGCCGACCAGGTCCTGCACCAGCTCGTCAACGGCGGTGGCGATCCGGCCGGTTCACCCGTCGACCGGCTGAGCGATCGCGAGCTGGAAGTCATCCAATTGATCGGCCGCGGCCTCTCGACCCGCGAGATCGCCGGCACGCTCAACCTGAGCGTGAAGACGATCGAATCGCACCGGGCCCACATCAAGGAGAAGCTCAACCTGCGCAACGCCACCGAACTCGTGCAGTTCTCGGTGCAGTGGGTGGAGCAGGAGAACAGCCGGGGCTGATCAGCCCGCGCCGGTCTTCGATCCCGAAGCCTCGTCGGCGGCGGCGAGCAGCTCGTCCACCTTCAGCCCGAGCGCCTCGAAGCTGAAGGGCTTGCGCAGGAAGGCGGTGTTGCGCGTGCCGCCGTGCTCGAACATCAGCACGTCGTCGGTGTAGCCGGAGATGAAGAGCACGCCGAGCGACGGGTGCAGCTTGCGCATCTCGGAGGCGAGCTCGATCCCGCCCACGACCGGCATCACGAGGTCGGTGAGCAGCAGATGGATCGAATGCACGCCGCCCGCCCGCGCCTTTTCCAACGCTTCGCGTCCGTTCTCCGCCTCGATCACGGCAAGACCGCGGTCCGAGAGGTAGGTGCGGATCAACTCGCGGATCATCGACTCGTCCTCGGCAAGGAGGACCGTGGCCCGGCGCCTGCCGGAACTCGAAGCAAAGAGGGCCATAAGACGAGGCGACGCTGCGAGACGAAGCCGGACCCGGCAAGCGAAACGACGGCGCCGCGGGTGGAGTGTTTTCCTCAGCCGAGGTGCTTCGCGTCCACGAAGCTGGCTTCGCGCTCGACCCAGTGGGTCGCGAAACGGATGAGGTCGCTCGTCGTCCGCAGGCTGAGCTTGTCCTTGATCTTGGAACGGTGCGCCTCGATCGTCTTGAGGCTGACGCCGGTGACCCGCGCGATCTGCCGGTTGTCCCGGCTGATCCCGATGAGGTGGATGATCTGAAGCTCGCGGTTGCTCAGCTGGTTGATCGGCGAACCCTGGGGCGCATCGCCGTTGGCGACGATCCGGCCGAGGACGCGGCGCCCCATCCGCTCGCTGAGGAAGATCTGCCCGTTCAGGACACAGCGGGCCGCCCGCAGCAACTGGGGCCCGCCCTCCGTCTTCATGAGGTAACCGAAGGCGCCTGCGCGGAGCGCGCGCTCGGCGAAGAAGGTCTCCTCGTGGGTCGAGAAACAGAGGACGCGCACGGCCGGCCAGCGGATCTTGATGTCGCGGAGCAGGTCGAGCCCGCCCACCCCGCCGATCCCGAGCTCGAGGATGACAAGGTCGGGCTGCTGACCCTCGAGGAACTTGAGGGTCTCACGCGGCGTCCGGGCGACGTGCACGATCTGCAGTTCGCCCTCGTTTTCCAGGCAGGAGGCCATCGCCTGCACCTCGATGGGATGATCATCGGCGACGAGCACGCGCCTCGGGGTTGTTTGTTTCATGATCATTCTCGGAAGGGCATCGGGTTGACGGGCGATGGGTTGCGCTGTGGACCGACAGACTACCAAGTCCACGCATCCCTCACAATCAGGCCGCGCCCTGCCGGAGACCGCCCCGGGCCGGCCCCCCGCCGCCATCGGGCCAAACGGCATTCGCATGGGGGAGGCGTGAGTAGGATCCTCCATGCCAAAGTACCGGTCCGGGCCCGGAGTGCGACGCCGAGGCCGCGCCCGCGCTTCACCGCGGAGGCGCATCGGGGCGCGCCCTGATCCTTCGCCCCGACGCGCGCCCCCGGGTCGATCCGCCACTCGACGATGAGGTCGGCCGTCCGGCCCGGCCCCCCGCGGACAATGCACGGGACGGGGAACCAAGTCCGGTCGGGGCGGTCAGGCGTTCCCGTCTCTTGGTAGTGGTTTCGCTTAACGGGCGAGAAGGTCGCCACCCGATTGGTGGGGGATTTCCGCCGTGTTAAGGTGAGTTCGTCTCCGGGATCCCTTCCACACCACCGCACCTCCTCCCATGCTCAAGAACCGCCAAGAAGGCCTCACCACTCTCCACGGCATCTGGGTGACCATCCTCGTCTCCGGGTTCTTCCTCGAGCTCATCCGCCTCGTGAAGGCGACGGGATGGATCGAGTTCGCCAACCCCTCGAACCTCAACCTCTACTTCCTCGCCGTCTTCAGCGGCACCCTGATCAGCCTCCGCTCCTACCACCACTGGGCCCCGAAGCTCGCCCGCCTCACCTGGTTGGAGTCGGTCCGCATCACCAAGGACCAGATGATCCGGCTCGCGTTCGTGATCTTCGCCTTCGTCGTCGCCTCGAAGGACGCCTCGGTCAGCCGGCTCTTCCTCGCTTCGTTCCTCGTGCTGACCTCCGTCCTGCTCGTGTTCTGCAACCGCTTCCTTCCGGGCCTGATCTGCCGGCTCGTCTTCAAGACCAACACGATCCCCACGCTCTTCATCGGCAGTGCCGCCTCGATCACCCGGCTCAACACCTGGATCGAAGCCAAGGCCAATCTCGGGGTCGAGACGGTCGGCTGCCTGCGCCACGCCTCGGAGCGGGACGACGCCTGCCCCGTCCGCCTGCTCGGCTCGGTGGACGAGCTCGAATCCGTTCTCCGGCACCACGTGGTCGGCCAGATCATCGTGATGCAGAACTACCTCGACCGCGACGAGACCCAGGAGGTCATCGCCAAGGCCCAGAAGGTCGGCTGCCGGCTCCACATCTTCAACAACTGGGCGGAAGAGTTCAGCCACTCGATCGTGGTCGATCACGAGGGGGACTACACGTTCTTCACCCTCGACGACGAGCCCCTCGAAAACCCGATCAACCGCTTCCTCAAGCGCACGTTCGACATCGCCTTCGCGCTTCCCGTGGTCGCCTTCGTCCTTCCGCCGCTCGTCGCCGCGGTCTGGTTCTTTCAACGCCGGCAGGCCCCCGGCCCGGTCTTCTACACCCAGCCGCGCACCGGTATGACGAAACGTCCGTTCAACATCATCAAGTTCCGCACGATGTATGTGCGCCAGCCCGGCGACGAGGCCCGGCAGGCTTCGCGCAACGACGACCGCGTCTACGCCTTCGGCCGCTTCCTCCGCCGCACGAGCCTCGACGAGCTTCCGCAGTTCATCAACGTCCTGGTCGGCGACATGAGCGTCTCCGGACCGCGCCCGCACCTCATCCGCCACGATGAGGAGTTCAGCCGGATCCTCAAGACCTACTACACCCGCCACTTCGTGAAGCCCGGCATCACCGGCCTCGCCCAAAGCAAGGGCTTCCGGGGGGAGATCTCCGAGGTCACCCATCTCGAGCGGCGCATCCGCTACGACCTCTTCTACGTCAACAACTGGTCGTTCCTGCTCGACCTCCAGATCGTGTTCTCGACGTTCCGCCAGGTGCTCTTCCCGCCGCGCACCGCCTACTGAGCACGCACCGCTTTCGAGGCTCGACGTTCCGCGACGCCGGAGGGACTCCGCTCCCTCCGGCGTCCGCGTGTGGGGTCAAGCGGTGGCGGGAACCCACACGAGACGAAGCAGGCTCGAGCGCGACAAGCAACGAAGGTGGACGCGGGCCTCTGGACCGCGTCGCACGGCAGGGAATAGCGAAAAACGCCGTCCCGAGGCCGGCGTCCACCTGAACGGAGCGGAAGCCGCGAAAGGAGGCGCTGTTCCCAACCGCCTTTTCGCGCTTCAGCCCGTGAACGGATGGATCGCCGCGTGCGCGGCAAGGCGCCGGGCGAGGCGGACGGCGTTGGCGAAACTCCCCGGATCCGCCCGGCCTGCACCCGCGATGCCGAAAGCGGTGCCGTGATCGGGACTCGTCCGCAGGTGCGCGAGGCCGAGGGTGATGTTGACCGCCACATCGAAATCCACCGCCTTGAGCGGCGCGAGCCCCTGGTCGTGGTAGAGCGCGACCACGACATCGAATTCGCCCCGCAACGCCCGCGCGAAGACCGTGTCGGCCGGCAGGCAGACCCCGAGCGGACCGAGCTCCGGCTCCAGCGCGCGCAACCACGGATCGAGTCGCTCGCGCTCGTCGTCGCCGAGCATGCCCTCCTCGCCCGCGTGCGGATTGAGACCGCAGACCGCCACCCGGGGCGCGGCCACGCCCTCGGCCCGGGCCAGCCAGAGCGCGTGCGCGACCGTGCGCCCGAGCGCCTCCCGGGTGAGGTGACGCGTCACCTCCGCGAGCGGGATGTGCCAGGTCGCGAGCGCGACCCGCAGCCGCCCGCCGGCGAACGCCATGGTCGGCTCGCCGCCCCAGCGCGCCGCGAAGAACTCGCTCTGGCCGGGATGGGCGAAACCCACGCGCTCGAGGTGGATCTTGGAAACGGGCCCCGTGACGACCGCATCGAAACGCCCCTCGCGACATCCGGCGGCCGCGGCTTCCATCGCCTCCAGCGCCGCCTCGGCCCCGGTCGGCGTGGGCGCCCCGGGCGTCGCGCGAAATCCCGCGGCCCCCACCGCGACCGGCCGCACGCCTCGCGGCAGCGCGAGGCCGCTCAACCACGATTCCGGGCCGAAGAGCGTGTGCTCACCCTCCGCCGCCTCGGGCGTGCCCAACCAGTGTGCGATCACCTCCGGGCCGATCCCCGCGGGATCACCGCAGGTGATGGCCAGCCTGGGGACCGTGCTCATTCCGCATCGACTCCCTCGTCGCCCGCCGCGCCCCGGCTCCGGCGCGGGCGCACGATCCCGCGCTTCCCTTCACCGAAAAAGGAAAGGAACAAGACGCCCTCGGCGCTCGAGGCCGCGCCGGACGCGAGCGCCGCGGCGGCCTCCCGCCGCGGATTCGAAGCGGCGTAAACGCGGGCGAAAAGCCGCTTGAGCTCGGCGATCGTCTCGCGCGGACAACCCCGCCGGCGCAGACCGACGAGATTGAGCCCCGAGAGCCGGTTGCGCTCGGCCACCATCGTGAACGGCGGCACGTCGAACGAGAGCGAGGCGTTGCCGCCGACGATCGCGCCCGCCCCCACCCGCCCGAACTGATGCATGCCGCAGCCGCCACCGAGAAACGTCCCTTCGCCCACGACGACGTGCCCTGCGAGCATCACGGCATTGGCGAGGATGACGCGATCGCCGATGCGGCAGTCGTGCGCCACGTGCGAGGTCGCCATCAGAAAACACCCGGCTCCGACCTCCGTGAAACCGCCCGGCTTCGTCGATCGATTCACCGTCACGCCCTCCCGCACCACGGTGGCGTCGCCGATGCGCACGCCCGACGCGACCGCCTCGTCGAACTTCAAGTCCTGCGGCGCGCCGCCCAGCACGGCGTGGCTGTGGACGATTACGCCGCGCCCGAGGATCGTCCCCCGCTTCACCACGGCATGGGCGTGTACGACGCAGCCCGGGCCCGTTTCAACCCCCGCTTCGACGATCGCGCAGGGCCCGATTTCGACGCCTTCTCCGAGGCGGGCTTCGGGCGCGATGATCGCGGTCGGATGGATCATCGGTCCATGCTTCCGCAGGCCCCGATCGTGTCGAGTGCGGAGCGGCCCGCTCGGTGGCAACGATCCCGCTCCGAGGTGACCGCCGGCCTCCGGACGGCGTTTCTCGTGAGCGTTACGTGCACGACGCGGTCCCGAGGCCCGCGGCCACCTTCACGGGTCGGAGGTTGCGCTCGCAGTCGCTGCTCCAAATGCATGACCACGGCTCAGCGCCGCTTCCCTTCCCCCGGAGGAAACAGATCCATCTGCGGATCGCGCAGCAGGTCGTAGTTCTTCAGCAGTCGCAGCATCTGCAGCGGCTCGGACTTGCGGTAGTTCAGGTTGACCTCCACGCGGTTGATCAGCTCCTGCAACATGCTCCGGAAAGAGATGATGCCGTCGACCCCGCGCTCCTTGAGCAGCTCGACGCTCTGGCTGCGGAACGGCTCCTGCGTCGGCAGCCCAGGAGTCACGAGGATCTTCAACAACCCGTCTCCCGCCCCGGGCTCGTCCACATCGATCGCGAGCAGGCGGCTCGCCTCGCGCTTCACGTTCTCCTCGAGGAAACGGAAGATGTCGGGCGAGCTCCGGAGCGTAGCCGGGTTGAACCGGCCCGTGTGCCAGCCCTTGATCGCGAGCATCGCCCGGTGGATGTGGGGCAGCTCGGAGGTGAAGATGAAGAAGTCCGGCTTCCGCTCCGAGCGCACGTAGGCCGGGTTGAAGACCAGAAGATCGATCTCCTCGTCACTCGATTTCTTCCGGGCCTGCACGGTGTACTTGCGCACCTGACGTACGAGGAACCCGTTCTGCTCGAAATACTCCCTGACGATTGCGTCATCGATGGCGGCCATGGCCCGGAACGCGGAGTGTGCACGATCACCGGGGCCGTGAAAAGCCCCGACGCCCTCAGGCCGCGCCCAGTTCGCTCCAGACCGTCCGCGCCACCACGGGATCGACGCCGTCGTGCGTCGCCGCGCGACCCACGGCCTTCAGAACGACGAACCGGAGCACGCCCTGCCTCACCTTCTTGTCGCGCCGCATCGCCTCCTCGAGCGCCCCGACGGGCAGCGCCGCGCGGAGCCGGGTCGGCAGGCCGTGCGCCCGGACCGCGGACCGCACGCGTTCCACCTCTCCCGGACCGACCAGCCCGAGGCGCTGCGAGAGCAGGGTCGCGCCGACGAGGCCCACCCCGACGGCCTCCCCGTGCAAGTAGGAACCGTAACCGGCGACCGCCTCGATCGCGTGCGCGAAGGTGTGCCCCAGGTTGAGCAGCGCCCTCCCGCCGCTCGGCGCGGTCTCGCGCTCGTCGTCGCGGACGATCGCCGCCTTCAACTCGCAACACCGCCGCACGATCTCGGGCAGGCGCGGGTCGTCCGCCCGGACCAGCGGGGTGCGTGCGAGCGCGTCGAAGAGCGGGCGGTCCGCCATCAGCCCGTACTTGAGGACCTCGGCCATGCCGGCCGCGAACTCGCGCGGAGGCAGCGTGTCGAGCAGCGCCATGTCGCACCAGACCGCGCGCGGCTGGTGGAACGCGCCCACGAGGTTCTTCCCGGCGAGGAGGTTGACGCCGGTCTTGCCGCCCACCGCGCTGTCGACCATCGCCAGCAAGGTCGTCGGCGCCTGCCAGAGATCGATTCCGCGCAGGTAGGCCGCGGCGGCGAAACCGGCGAGATCGCCGACCACCCCGCCGCCCGCCGCCACGATCAACCCGCCGCGGTCGATCCGCTCGTGGGCGAGGAATTCGCAGACCTCCGCCAACACGCCGAGCGACTTCGAGGCCTCGCCCGGCGGCAGCGCGAAGGCCGGCAGGCCCGCGAAGACGCCTTCGAAAAGGCGCGCCGCCGCCCGCCGGACGTTCGCATCCGTGACGACCGCGATCCGCCGCCCGCCGTCGCGGGCTTCGCTGATGCGTTTGGCGAGGTCGATCTCCAGCCCGCGCCCGAAGTGGATCGGGTAACTGCGCTCGCCGAGCGCGACGGTGAGTTTCGAGGTTTCGGTTGGCACATCGTGCCAGTAACCGACGCGCAGCCTCCCGGTCAACCGGTCCCTCACCGCCCGGAGCACCGGTGAACCCGACATTGGCGGCAACCTGCCATCGTGGGCCGGGGTTGACCCCCGGCTTCCGCGGCGTGCGAGGGCGGTTTTCCTTCGCCCCGCCCGAACCGCTCCCCCACCCTGCGCGGATTCCCCGGTGAACTCGCTCCGCCAACTCCGACACCACGCGCCCGCTCGAGGCATCGCCACGACCGTCGTCGTCGGGGCCGTCGGTGTCGTCGTCCTGCTCTTCGTCCGCTCCGCCCTGCCCGAGGGCGTCGACGCCTCGCGGCGCTCCGCGGGCGCCTGGCCGACGGTCCTCGCGGCGTTGTCCGCCGCGGGTGCGTTCGCGGGATTCCTCGCCGCCTTCGCGATGCGCCGCGTCGGCGGGCCGCGGCTGGTCGCCGCCGGCTCGGCGATGATCGGCATCGCGGCGACGTTCGCCGCGATCGTGTTTCGCAACGGGCTCGACTCTCCGCAGGTCCTGCTCGTGATCGCCGGGCTCACCGGGGCCGGGATCGGCCTGGCGACGGTCGCGCTCTCGTCTTCGCTCCGCGCGGCGGTGGAGGGGCGGTTCCTGGCCCTTTGCGTCGGATGCGGGATCGCCCTCGCCCAGCTCGTCTGCGCCCTGCCGGCGGTCGTCGACGCGACGACGGTCGCGAAGTGCTGGATCACCGCGGGCGTCGCCCTTGTCGGCACGCTTGCGACGATGCTCACCGACCGGAGCCATGCTCCCGCGACGTCGCGGACCGAACAGGGCCTGCCCGCCGATCTTCCCGAACGCGTGTTCACGCGAGTCGGAATCGCGGCGACGGCGGCGGTTTTCGTGGCGTTGTCGGGTTTTGCGGCGCTCACCGGGGCGACGGCTCCGGGACCCGCGGAGAATTTCTGGGAGGTCGGTGCGGCGCCCGCCGCCGCCGCGATCGTCGCGGGTTGGTCGATCGATCGGGGATGGTTTCGCGTCGTCCCGGCGGCCGCGCTGGCCGCGCTGATCGTCGCCGCCCACGAGGTCGCGCCGGTCCTTCGCGCACCCGGTCTCGCGATGGGCGCGGTGGCGCTCGTCTGCTTCGCCGCGCTCGGGCGCTCGCGCAGCCACCTGCCCGCGCGGGTCTGGCGCGCCGCGTGGCCGTGGGGCGTCGCCGCGTGGATCGCCCCGACCCTCGCGGGCCTGCTCGTCGAGGAGACACCGCCTTGGGCGACGCCGGCCGCGATCGTCCTGCTCGCCGGTTCCCTGCTGATCCTCGGCGTGATCCGGACCCCCGACGCGAACGCCGATCGCTAGTCCGCGTCGCGGCCGGCGTGCGATCGAAAGCGGAGGCAGGGTTCGGTTCCGCCAGGGACCAGCGGCCATGGCGGCAGGATGCTGTCGCTACTTTTGATTCCACCCGCCGATCGCCTCTCCAACTCCCCTCTCTCGCTCTGATTCCGCGCACTCCGCGCCCGACCTCGACCATTGACGCCGCAGACGCCGGGGTTGAACCCCGGCCCACGACAGGCGGTTGCCACCACTGTTGATCACACCCTCGCGGCCGGGCGGCCCAGGTTGGTTCGTGACACCACCGGGGCGCACCCTTTCGCTCGCGCCCGTCATGGCCCTGAAGAAAACCGCCGCCAAGTCCTGGTTCCCCCGCGTCAAGCGCCCCATCGCCTTCGAAGGCGCCGGCACCGACAACGCCCTCGCGTTCCGCCACTACGATCCCGACGAAGTGATCGATGGGCGGACGATGGCCGAGCACCTCCGCTTCGGCATCGCCTACTGGCACAGCTTTCGCGGCGCGGGCCTCGACCTCTTCGGCGGCCCCACGGTCTCCCGGCCGTGGGAAACCGGGCGCGACCCGCTCGGCGACGCGCTCCGGAGGATGGACGCGGCCTTCGAGTTCTTCGTGAAGATCCGCGCACCGTATTGGTGTTTCCACGACCGCGACATCGCCCCCGAGGGGCGCAACCTCCGCGAAAGCAACCGGCTCCTCGACCGCGTGGTCGCACATGCGAAGGCGCACCAGAAGGCGACCGGGATCCGGCTGCTCTGGGGCACGGCCAACCTTTTCTCCAACCCCCGCTACATGTGCGGCGCGGCGACCAATCCCGACGCCCACGTCTTCGCCTACGCCGCCGCCCAGGTGAAGAAGGCGCTCGAGGTCACGAAGGAGCTCGGCGGCGAGAACTACGTCTTCTGGGGCGGGCGCGAGGGCTACGAGTCGCTGCTCAACACCGACATGAAGCGCGAACTCCAGCACCTCGGCGCGTTCCTCCACATGGCCGTCGACCACGCGAAGGCGATCGGCTTCACCGGCCAGTTCCTCATCGAGCCCAAGCCGAAGGAGCCCACGAAGCACCAGTACGACTTCGACGTGGCGAGCGGCATCGCCTTCCTCCAGACCCACAAGCTCGACCGGCACTTCAAGTTCAACATCGAGACCAACCACGCCACCCTCGCCGGGCACTCGTTCCAGCACGAGATCGAGGTCGCGGCGGCCCACGGGATGCTCGGCTCGATCGATGCCAACACCGGCGATCCGCTCCTCGGTTGGGACACCGACCAGTTCAACACCGACGTGCGTGAGCTCACTCTCGCGATGGTCTCGATCCTGAAGGCCGGCGGCCTCGGCTCGGGCGGCTTCAACTTCGACGCCAAGCTCCGCCGCCCCTCCGTCGATGCCGAGGACCTCTTCCACGC
>DAIPIQ010000075.1:0-16899 GCA_036770745.1 Opitutaceae bacterium
ACACGCCGGCCGTGAACACGCCCACCGGACGCAGATACCAGTCGTAATACACGTCGACGCCGCGTGAGGTGGTGGCCTTCACGTCGGGGTTGCCGCGGCTGATGGTGAAGTTCACGTCGTTAATCACCTCGTTGGGGCGCAGCACGGAGAAGTTTCCTATCAGTAACGCGGGGATCGGCGCCATCGACCGCACGGCCCGCGCCTTCGGGCGCTTCGGCGCGCTGGCAGAATTCGATGGGGCGCTCTGGGTGGTTTATCACCTTGATGGCTGGGCCGAGGCCCATACCCATCCCCCCGGCACCCTGCTCCTGCGCACCGCGCGCGAGGCGCTTCTCGCCGCCAAAGACGGCTTCGTGCTCCTGAAAGATTTCCAGCCCGCCCGGCTGTAAAATCCAGAAATCCTCTCGCATGTCATAATTTATGCACACAATGGCATATATATTGACATTTAACGATATTACCCGCCGCGGCGCCCAGATTCCTTAATATTTTAAGATTATGGAATCAAACTTGTGTTTTTGCGGGTTTGATGATATAAAATTGCCCAAGAACGCAGCGATATTGCGCGCGTTCGCAATAAAAGAACGAACAGTAAATTCCTGGGACGACGTTTTTAAAAAGGCATAAGCGATGGGCGCTTTACGCAAAACATTTTCTTCCGTGCATATGGCAGGCCTTGTGGGTCTTGCCGCGATACTGCCTTTGAGCGCAGCCCACGGCCAGAGCGCCGAGCCCGTCACCCCTGCCCCCGCACCCAGGGCCATGAGCCCCCTCTTCGCCGCGATGATTGCTAAAAAGGATGCGCCGGCAAACACCAATACGGCCCCCGCGCCCGCAGTGGTCGCGGCAAATTCCGCAACTGCACCTGCGCCCGCCAAAGGCGCGACCAATAATGTCGCGCCAGCACCTGTAGACAGTAATAGAAGGTTAACAATTAACGATGATATTCAGATTAAAGCCGGCGAATATGCCATATCACATAGAGGTATCGGCATCGCTATCTTTAAAGGCGCTGAGAGCAGGATACCCGGAACCAAAGTAGGGGAAACATTCCAGAGCCTCTTCACAAAATACAATCTTGAATCTCAGTATTTCGTTGATGAAACCGTTGCCCATGGCGGCACTTATGTGATTTTTGTAGTCAAAGATGTTCCTTTTGGCCCTTACGATCTTAAACAAGCTTTAGATGCGAGCCCCATGATTGCGCAGATGTGCAGAGGAGCCCATTATGAAGAGCCAACCCCCGTAACCCCCTCCCCCTGCGGACCCCGCGAAAAGCAATTTCCTATCAGTCAGTAAAGCGGGCGGTTCGCGATCTGGCAGGGCACGTTGCAGAGGCGGATGATGCGGTCGGCCGTGGTGCCGAGGAGATCGTCGGATTCGCTTTTGGCGGGGGGGCTCGTGAAGCAGCCGTTGGGCCGGACCGGAGGGCGGGGAAAAGGGGGTTGAAAACGCGGGGCAGCCCTTCAGGGCTGCCAACCCGCTGGCGCACGCTGGCGGCCTTCAAGCCCAGGCGCTACATTCACCCGCGCGCTACGCATGCGCTGCCCTGCGCTACATCGATATCCCCAACCGGTCTGTGAACGTGTTGTTGAAGGTGCCGCGTGCGTTGAAGCGGCGGTACGCCTTCATCCAGCGGTTCCACTGCGGGTACATCTGCGGCAGCATCGTGCCGCTCATGACGTCCATCTCGAGCCCCCAGTGAATCCGCACGTTGGGCAGCTTGAGCAGCTCACGTTCCACGTTCTCGAGCGTCTCGCGGCCATCTGGGGTGCCCTTCGCCATCAGCACCTCCAGCATGACCGTCTCGCGGCCGAACTGTGGTGACGCCCAGGCTTTTGAGGGGGCGACGTATCGGATGGCCACCGGCGCGGAGTGGAACCGCCCGGCGCGTTCCGCGTTGGCGGCGACGCGAATGATGCGGTCCATCACCGTGAAGGTGTCGGCAATGGGGAACGCCACTTCGATCCCATACCCGCCGGGGATCTTCCCGCCCTTCGGAAAGATCTTGTAACACTTGTTCCGCCGGTCGGGCGCCTGCTCCTCCGGGTCCGGCCACATGGACTGCCACGCCTGTTTGCCGCTCGTGCGGACCGGGATCTTCGCGGAGCCGCGCTTCCAGACGCGCGGGACCACCCCGAACGGCGACTCGTACGGGGTCTTTCCATGGATGATCTCGATCTTCTCCAGGAACTTGGCCAGCGTATCGAAGAAATTCCCCCCGATGGCATTCCGCTGATCGGCTTCGCGCAGGTATGTCAGGCAGCAGGGATACTCGCCGGCGAATTCCACCCCATCCTTCTTGCCCTTGCGCGCCTTGTGCGGCGACACCAGCATGGTGAAGATTTCCCACTCGTCGAGGGTCGCGCGCAGGCGTCCTGGCTGGGAGAGTTCGGCCTTCACGTCCGCCCATGTCGCGATGAACGTCCATTCGTTCAGCCAGTACATCGGCCGCGCCTTGATGATGGCCGAATACACGATGCCCATGCAGCCCATGCTGCAGATCACCGCGTAGAAGAGGTCGTCATCCTGAATCAGCTCATCGATGCCGGCCTCGCGCCAGCCGCGCGGTTCGGTCACGCCGCCGGCCGGTTCGATGCGCAGGGCCCGCCCCCCTTCGGTGACGAGCACGACAGAGACCACCATGTCAGGGAGCGGGGGACGCGTCACACCGGATCCGTGTGTCGAGGTTGAGACCGCCCCCCAGAACGTCTGCCCGTCGTACGTGCCCTGATTGGCAAGCGCCAGGCCGTCCTTCTCGAGCGCCTTGCTCAGTTCAATGATGGTGATTCCCACCTCGAGTTCGACCAGATGGGAACGGCGCGCGTCCTGATGCGGGGTCTTGAAACGCCGCTGGCGGACGGCCGGAGTGAGCGGCAGCACCGCGTCGTACTTGTGCGTCTGCACGAAGATGTCGTCAGTCACGCCGATCTCGGAGAACGAATGGCCGGAACCGATCGCGCGGACCTTGCACCGCGTCTCCGCTGCCACCGTCATGATGGACTTCAGGTGATCGATGGTCTTCGGCTGGTAGATCTCGAGGGCGTCCACGGTCTGGAACCGGAGATAACTCGCCCACTTCCGATCGAGCGCCTTCGGCACACGCAGACCGGCCAACGCCGCGCGCTTGGTCTCCCGTGCATCGGTGATGGCCGCCTTCTTGGTATCCTTGACTGCGGCGATCTCGTCCTTCTTGTCCTGACGCGCATCACGGACGTCGGTCTTCTTCTCGCCGCGCACGGCCTTCTTGGCGTCCCGCTTCTCCTTGCCCTTGAGGTCACTCTGACGGATGTCCTTCATCGCGTCGCGTTTCTCCTCACGCGCGTCCTTCTTCTCGTCGCGGGAGTCCTGGCGGGCGTCCTTCTTGTCGGCCCTCGCCTCCTGGCGGGCGTCCTTCTTCTGATCCCGCGCGTCCGTGCGAGCGTCCTTCTTCTTCTCGTTCAGAGCCTTCTGCTGTGCGGACTTCTTGAAGGGTGCCATGTTGCTATTTGGCGGGGGGCTCGTGAAACAGGCGTTGGGCCGGACCGGAGGGCGTGGAAACGGGGGTTGCGGGGGAAAAGGGGGCGGAAGAGGTGTTTCGGTGCTTCGGACGCCGGTACCTCGATAAAAATCACCGGGCCGCATCTGGATCTGGCGGGATTTGGAGATTTTACGGCGGTATGCTTTGAGCGCGAGCGTAGCTCTCCGGGCCGCTTTGCCAAGAATTCTCTGCCAAGAATTCTCTTGGCAGCGGTTGCCTTTGAATCCGCCGGGCGGGGTCAGGTGGATTCAAGAACCAGGATTCGCTCGTCGTCCGGTTGGATTTCGGGTGCCTGCCACGTCGGGCTTTGGTCGAAGCCTTCGGGATCGGGATGGGCTGGATTCCGCCGCCGAGGAGTGTGTATCTGCGAGGTCTTCTATCTGATGAAACAAGCGGAGACACCCGGATTGCGGGGGGCCTCGATGGATAGCCGCGTGGGTCGGGCGGCGGGAGGGAGGGTGTCTGCGATTCCCTACGTGGGGGACGCTTGCCGTCGCATCGGGTCCCAGCTATGGTTTGGTCCTTGTGAGCGCGGTGCTGATTGAACCGACGACGATTCCGACAAGCCTCGAACTTCCCGGTTCGATCCGCTTTTCGGAGAGCGACTTCGTCGAAATCCGAAGGCAAGGGCTCCGGGCTCGGGCTCGCCTCGGCCAAGGGCATCGTGGAGCAGCATGGCGGTCATCTGGAATTGGCTCCGCCCCGGCCCGGCGTGGGCGCGGTTTTCCACCTCTACTTCCCGCGTCGTCTCGCCGACGCGCCAGCCGCATCAGCGCCGCAGCAGGTCGCCTTATCGACATAATGAAATCCAATCCAACATCCCACCCTCCCGCGTCTGTTCTCGAACCGGAATATCCGGTGCGTCCGCTCGTGCTGGTGCTCTGCACCGGCAATTCGTGTCGCAGCCACATGGCCGAGGGGCTGTTGCGCGCCCGCGCCGGGCATTTGTTTCGGGTGGCCAGCGCGGGCAGCCGACCGGCCGGTTACGTGCATCCCGAGGCCATCGCGGTCATGGCCGAACTGGGCCTCGACATCGCCGGGCATCGGTCGAAATCGTTGGACGAGTTTCGGGAGCAGGCGGTGCACACGGTCATCACGGTTTGCGGACGGGCCAACGAGGTGTGTCCGGTTTTCCCCGGCCAACAGTTTCGTTACCACTGGGCCTTCGATGATCCGGCGCACGCGACCGGCACGCCGGAGGAGGTGCGGGGCGAGTTTCGCCGCGTGCGCGATGAGATCGCCCGCACCCTGGAAGCTTACGCGGCAGGTTATGCCGAGGCTCACGCCGGACGCATCCTGAACGCGCTGGGCGCATGAGCGCGCCGCGCTCGGCGCATCCGCCGTGTGCCGTCGAATCCTTTCACCAACCCAAAACTGAAACCTACCCCTGCCATGAAAAGTCCCTTTCGCACTCGGCGCGCCCGCGTCTTGGCCACCGTCGGTCTCGCCGGTCTCATCCTTATTGAGGCGGTCCTATTGTTATCGTTTTGGCCGGAACGCGTCGAAGCCGCCTCCGGTGGGCGTGAGGGGGCGCGTGGAGCCGGTCCGGCGCACGCGGAATTTGATCTGAGCAACGCGAGCATTCCCGTTGCGGAAATTTTGGCCGGCGGGCCGCCCAAGGACGGCATTCCCGCCATCGACCAGCCGCGTTTCGTGTCCGCCGACCAGGCGACGTTTTTGCGCGACGACGATGTTGTCATTGGCCTGACGAGCGGCGGAGTCGCCCGTGCGTATCCGCTGCGCATCCTCGTGTGGCACGAGATCGTCAACGACACCCTCGGAGACGACGCGGTGAGCGTGACCTATTGTCCGCTCTGCGGCACGGCGATGGTCTTTGATCGGCGTATCGACGGCGAGCTGCGATCATTCGGGGTGTCGGGCCTGCTCTATCAAAGCGACGTGCTGATGTATGACCGCGAGACTCACAGCCTGTGGTCGCAGCTGGCGATGAAAGCGGTGGCCGGACCGGCGGTAGGACGTGAACTGCGCTGGCTGCCGAGCACGCAGACCACCTGGAAGGCATGGCGCGAGGTGCATCCGGAAACGGACGTGTTGTCCACCGAGACGGGCTTTGCCCGTGATTACGCCCGGCAACCCTACGACGGTTATGAACGCATGCCGGGCACGATGTTTCCCGTGCCGACCCACCGGGAGGATTTGCCGGGCAAGGCGTGGGTCGCGGGGTTGGTTATTGGCGGCAAAGCGAAGGCCTACGCTTTGGCGTCGATACCCGATGGCGAGTGGATCGAGGATCGGATCGGCGGCGTCGAAGTGCGCGTGCGTCACACGGCGGAGGCGCGCCGATTCGAGGCGCAGGGGCCGGAAGGCGAAGCGATTCCCGTCGTGCAAGCCTTCTGGTTCGCGTGGCAGGCGTTTTACCCCGAAAGCGCGTTGCAAAAATGAGGTGCCGACATGCCGACTAACCCCCTCCCCCTGCGGACCCCGCGAAAAGCAATTTCCTATCAGTAACCTCCCGGAGGCCGACGCGTTCGTCGGCCCGGGCCACGATTATCGACCGGGCTGGGGCGTGCGAGTCGGGGGACTGTCGACACGTGATCGTGACGCGGGTGTCGAACGCGTGACGGACGCGTGAAGATCGGGTGACGCGCGAGGGGACGGATTGACGGACACCTCCCGCCGTCGGCAACGCTGGGATTCCGAAACCCGGACTCCCATGAACCAACTCCTCCGCTCCCTCCTCCTGCTCGCGGCGCTCACCGGCGTCGCCTCGGCGCAATCCCCCGCCACCGGTCTCGTCGCCGGGCGGGTTGCCGACACCCACACCGGCGCCGGGCTTCCCGGCGCGCAGGTCTTTATCCGCGCGCTCGGTCTCGAAACCGCGTCCAATCCGCAGGGCGATTTCGTCATCACGGGCCTGCCCGCGGGCACCCATCTCGTCGAGGCGAGCTACCTCGGCTACGGCGCCGGCTCGGAATCGGTCACCGTTGGGGCAGGCGGGCGGGCCAGCGTCCGCCTCCTGTTGGGCGATGCGAACATCGTCGAGCTCGACGACTTCGAGGTCTCCAGCATCCGCGACGGCACCGCCCGCGCGCTCAACCAGCAGCGGAGCGCCGCCAACCTCAGCAACATCATCGCCTCCGACGCGATCGGCCGTTTCCCCGATCCCAACGTCGCCGAGGCCCTGCAGCGCGTCGTCGGCGTCGGCGTCGAACGCGACCAGGGCGAGGGCCGCTTCATCAACGTCCGCGGCGCGCCCATCGAGTTCACGGCCGTGACGATCGACGGCGTCTCCCTGCCCTCGCCCGAGCCGGGCACCCGGGCGATCAACCTCGACGTGCTTCCCTCCGATGTCGTCAGCTCGGTCGAGGTCACCAAGGCCCTTCGCGCCGACCAGGACGCCGATTCGATCGCCGGCGCGGTGAACATCCGCACCGAGTCGCCCTTCGACCACGACCGGTTGCGCGTGCGCGGGATGGGCGGGTTGAGCTACAACGAATTCGGCGGCACCCACGACACCCGCGGCTCGCTCACGGCGAGCAACCTCTTCGGGCCGGAGAAGTCCTTCGGCCTGCTCGTCTCGGCCAGCTACTCGCAGACCCGCCGGCAGGTGGACAACGTCGAGAACGTCTGGATCTACGAGGACCGGCCCGACGGCGGGGAGGTCGCGACGATCGACGAGACCCTCTTCAAGGACTACGACACCCGCCGCGAGCGGAAGGCCCTGACGGCGAACCTGGAATGGCGCCCGCAGCCGGCCACGAAGCTCCACCTGCGCTACACGTATTCGGAATTCACCGACGACGAGTTCCGCAACCGCCTCGGCTTCCAGTGGTCCGACGGCACGCTCCAGCCCGGCTCGACCGACACCTCCGCCACCTATGCCGGGATGCGCATCTCCAAGCAGTTCCGCCACCGCATCCTCCGCAACGAGATCAACTCGATCGTCGCGGGCGGCGAGACCAGCCTCGGCGCGCTGAAGATCGACGCCGCGATCGCCTACGCCGAGTCGGTCCAGGACTACCCCGCCCGCAACGAGCTCCTCTACCGCACCGGGGCCAACATCACCTCCTCCTACGACACCTCGACCAACCGCGACACGCCGACCTACTCGATCTTCACGACCGGGCAGCACCTCGAGCTCGCCCGCTACGGCTTCCGCGAAAACACCTTCCGCACCAACGACACCGAGGAGGACGAGTTCAGCCTCCAGGCCAACGGCACGCTCCCGCTCGACCTCGGCGGCCCGAACACGACCGCCCGCTTCGGCGTGAAGTACCGCGACAAGGACAAGTCCGCCGACGAGGAGCGTTTCCGCAACCGAGCCGCCGGAGCCGCTCCGTCCCAAGGTCTTGCCGGTCTGCTCTCGGGCGTCCGCTCCGACAACTTCGACTACCTTCTCGGCGAGAAGTTCGATCCCGAGCTCGTCAACGCCTACCTCGCCTCGGCCCGCGCCGCCTCGCCCCGCCGCGACAACGCCTCCACGACCGCCGACTACGCGGCGAAGGAGCGGGTCTTCGCCGCCTACGGCTCGCTCGACTACGATCTGGGCGCGCTCGACATCCTCGCGGGCCTCCGCGTCGAACGCACGAAGTTCACCGGCTCCGCCCCGCGTTTCAACACCAACACCGGCGCGGTCACCGAGGAGCGCGCCGCCCGGTCCTACACCGAGCTCTTCCCCAGCCTCCACTTCCGCTACTCCGACGACGACCGCCTGATCTACCGCGCCGCCGTCACCCGCGGGATCGCCCGGCCCAACTTCACCGAGATCGTGCCGCGCATCGTCGACACGACCGACGGCGCCGGCGCCCGCGTGACCGTGACGCAGGGCAACCCCGACCTCGATCCCACCCTCTCGACGAACCTCGACCTGATGGTCGAGTACTACTTCGAGCCCGTCGGCCTGATGTCCGCCGGCGTCTTCTACAAGGACGTCGACGACTTCATCTTCACCGCCACCGGTCTCGGCGTGTTCAACGGCCTGCCCGCGACGATCAGCCGACCCGAGAACGCCCGGGGCGGCGAGATCCGCGGCTTCGAGGTCGCCTACCAGCAGCAGTTCGTGAACCTCCCGGGCCCCTTCGCCGGCTTCGGCGTGTATGCGAACTACACCTACACCGACTCCGAGGTGCGGGCCCCGTTCATCGACCCGGTCTCGGGCCTCTCGACCCGCTTCCGCAAGGTCGCCCTGCCCGGCCAGTCGAAGACGACCTACAACCTCGCCGTCTTCTTCGAGCGCCACGGCTTCAACGCCCGGCTCGCCTACACCGACCGCAGCGACTACCTCGACACGATCAACGTCGTCCGCGGGGCCGACTCCGACCTCTACTGGGGCGGTCGCGGCCAGCTCGACTTCACGACGAGCTTCCGCTTCACCCGCAACCTCGACGTGTTCGCCGAGTGGAAGAACATCACCAACACCGACGGCGTCCGCTTCACCGGCAACCGCAACCAGGTCGAGGAGTTCGAGCAGTTCGGCTACCTCCTCTTCGCCGGGGTGAAGTTCAACTTCTGAACGGCCCCGCCCACGGATCCTCCTCCCCCGACCATCCGGCCTCCGGGCCGGATGGTCTTCTCTTTCCCGACCCTCCCCTGCTCATGCGTCCGCTTCCCCTGCTCCTCCTCGCCCTCACCGTCCTCCCGGCCTCGTCGCAGCCCGTGGTCAAGGAGTTCTTCTCCACGACCCGCCAGCCGGCCGAGGACATCGACTCGGCCGCCGTCTGGCACGGCCCCGACGACCGGCGCCTCCTGCTCGTCACGAGCAAGGCCGGGCATTCGCTCAACGTCTTCGACGCGGTCAACGGGATGATGCTCCGCCGCGTCGGCGGCCGCGGGGTCGAGCTCGGCCAGTTCGACCGCCCCAACGGCGTCTGGGTGGTCGACGACTACGCGTTCGTGGTCGAGCGCGACAACCGCCGCGTCCAGGTGTTGAGCCTGCCCGACCTGGTCGGGCTCGCGACGTTCGGGGCCGACGAGCTCGGGAAGCCCTACGGCCTCTGGGTGCACCCGCGGGGGAGGGGTGAATACCTCGTGTATGTGACCGACAACTACGAGACGGCCGACGGCGCGACCCCGCCCACCGCCGAGCTCGGCCGCCGGGTGCGGGTCTACGAGGTCGAGGCGCAGGGACCGCTCGTCGAGGGCGAGTACGTGCGCTCCTTCGGGGCGACCTCGGGCGCGGGCGTCCTCCACGTGGTCGAGTCGATCCACGGCGACCCGGCCCACGACCGGCTCCTCGTCGCCGACGAGGACCAGGATCCCGCGCGCGGCCTCAACCTCAAGGTCTACGACCTCGCCGGGAACTTCACCGGGCGGACGGTCGGCGACGGGCTCTTCCGCCACCAGGTCGAGGGCATCGCGCTCTACGAGACCGGCGAGCGGAGCGGCTGGTGGATCGTCGCCGACCAGGGGAAGGCGGAGAACTTCTTCCGCCTCTTCGACCGCGAGACGCTCGAGCCGGCCGGCGTCTTCCGGGGCGAGCGCACGCTCAACACCGACGGCGTCTGGGTGACGAACCGCGCGATGCCGCGTTTCCCGGCGGGCGCGTTCTACGCGGCCGACGCCGACGCCGCGGTCACCGCCTTCTCGTGGGCGGAGATCGCCGAGGCGCTGGGACTTCGTTGAGGGAGGTCCTGAATGCTCCGACGGGGTCTGCGTTGAGGACCGTGCCGGCACGCCGCAAGGCGGGGAGGCGGGGGGTATCCTCGCAGAGGCTATCCCCCGCCGCCCCCGCCTTGGCCGAGCCGTATTTCCCTGCCGCGCAGACCCCGTCGGAGAATTCAGGATCTCCCTTCAGCTTGCCGGAGTCGGCGGGGACGGCGAGGCTGCGGCTCCGCTTCGTTCCCCGCCCATGATTCTGACGACCCGCCGCCTCACCCTCGCCGCCGCCGCGCTCCTCGCGCCGACCCTCGCCTTCGCGGCGGCCCCCCGCCCGAAGACCGCAGGCGCGCTCCCGCCGAACGTCATCGTCATCTTCACCGACGATCAGGGTTACAACGACGTCGGTTGCTACGGCTCCCCGCTCATCAAGACGCCCCGGCTCGACCGGATGGCGGCGGAGGGCGTGCGGTTCACCGACTTCTACGTCGCCTCGCCGATCTGCAGCGCCTCGCGCGCCTCGCTCCTGACCGGGCGCCGGCCGGCGCGGCACGGCATCGTCGGCGCGCTCTTCCCGGATCAACCCGGCCTCGATCCCTCCGAGGTGACGATCCCCGAGGTCCTCGCGACCGCGGGTTACGCCAGCGCCCTCTTCGGCAAGTGGCACCTCGGCGACCTGCCGCCCCACCTGCCGACCGCCCAGGGTTTCGAGGAGTACTTCGGGATCCCGTTCAGCAACGACATGTACATCGGCGCGCGCCAGATCCTCGCCGCGGACTGCGTCTTCCGCGAGGGCTTCGATCTCGCGAAGACGCGGGCCGAGCAGGCGTGGATCGGGAGCCACGGGGGCGACTACCGGCCGATCTTCGCGGTGCGCCCGGAGCGCACCGTCCCGCTCGTGGAAGGCGTCGAGGTCGTGGAGTTCCCCGCCGATCAGGCCACGCTCACCCGGCGCTACTTCGACCGGGCGATCGCCTTCCTCGAGGCGCGGCGCGACCGGCCCGTCTTCCTCTTCCTCAACCCCGCGATGCCGCACGTGCCGCTTTACGCCTCGGAGGAGTTCCGCGGGCGGAGCGCGCGCGGCCTCTACGGCGACACGATCGAGGAGATCGACGCCAACGTGGGCCGGCTCCTCGACCACCTCGCGGCCTCGGGGCGCGAGGCGGACACGCTCGTCGTCTTCGCCTCGGACAACGGGCCGTGGCTGCAGAAGGGCGACGAGGGCGGCTCGGCCGCGCCGCTGCGCGACGGCAAGATGACCAACTACGAGGGGGGCGTGCGCGTGCCGGCGATCTTTCGCTGGCCGGGCCGGATCCCCGCGGGCCGGGTGAGCGGCGAGGCGGCCTCCACGCTCGACCTCCTCCCGACGATCGCCCGCTACGCCGGAGCCCGGCTCGATCCGTCGGTGGCCCTCGACGGGATCGACCTCGGCCCGCACCTGGAGCGCGGAGAGCCCCTCGGGCGCGAGGCGGTCTTCCACCACAAGGGGCTCGGCATCGGCGGCGTGCGCGTCGGTGCCTGGAAGCTGCTCGTCGACGGCCCGCACTTCCGGAACCGCGCGGCCGGCGAGGTCGAGCTCTTCAACCTCGCCGAGGATCCCGGGGAGACGCGCAACCTCGCCGCGGCGCACCCCGAACGGGTCGCCGAGCTCCGGGCGCGGATCGAGGCCCTCGCCGCGACGCTCCCGCCCGCGGCGGGCGCCCGCTGAGCCCCGCCGGGCCGGGGGAGCGATGCGCCCCTTCACGCCAGCTTCCGTCGACCAGAAGGTCTCGCCCGGGCAGTTCGCGCTTTTTCGCGTCGTTTTCGGGGCCTGCCTGGCGCACCACTTCGTCTTCCGGGAGAACGTGACCGCGGGGCCCGGCTTCGCCGCGGCGCTCTTCGCCGGGCTCGCCTTGCCGGGCCTCGCCTTCGCGGCCGGGATCCTTCGCCGCTCGGCGGCGGTGCTGCTCCTGTCCGGCTGGATCCTGGCCGTTCACGGCGATGACGGCCTGCGGACCCCTTCGTCTCTCGCGGTCGGCGCCCTGCTCCTCTTCTGCGCGCTGATCCCTCCAGGCGAACCGCTCGCGGCGCTCCGGCCGCGCGACGCGGCGGTGCGGGAGTGGATTTTCCCACCGTGGATCTTCCGTGGGGCGTGGGGGTTGCTGGCCGCGGGCTACACGTTCAGCGGGGTCACCAGGCTCGCGAACCCGAGCTGGCTCGACGGTACGGCGTTCCGTCATCTGCTCGAAAATCCCCTCGCCCGGCCCGGTCTCGCCCGCGACCTCCTGCTCGGCCTGCCCGACGGCGTGCTCGCGGTCCTCACGTGGGCCGTGGTCGCGGCGGAACTTCTTTTTCTCCCGCTCTGCCTGCACCGCACCGGCCGGCTCGTCGCGTGGACGACACTGCTCGCGATGCACCTCGGCATCGTCGTCGTGGTGGATTTCGCCGACCTGAGCTTCGGCATGGTGCTGCTGCACCTCTTCACTTTCGACCCGCGTTGGTTTCCCGCACGGTGTGACGCGCGTCGACCGGTGCTGCTCTTCGACGGGACCTGCGGACTGTGCCAGGCGGTCGTGCGCTTCCTCCTGCGCGAAGACTCCGCCGCACGACTGCGTTTCGCGCCGCTGCAGGGCGCGCCCGCGCAGGCCTGGCTCCACGCACAGGGCCTGCCGACGCGGGATTTCGACAGCCTCGTCTTCGTCGACGACTGGACCACGCGCGACCCGGGCGCGTACCGGCTGCGCACCGCCGGCGCGCTTGCGGCGGCCGACGAGATCGGCGGGATGTGGCGGATCGCGGCGTGGGCGCGGTTCGTCCCGGCGGCCCTGCGCGACGCGGCCTACCGGATCGTGGCGCGGTCCCGCTACGCGCTCTTCGGCACGCACCGGCCGACGCCCCTCGCCGATCCGCGCTGGGAGGATCGCTTCCTCGCGGACGGGTCGACGGGAGGCCTTGCCTCGCGATCGCGCGACGTTTGAGTTTCCTCCCTCTCGGACCCCTTACCCGGAAAAATGATGAACGAAAGACGCACCTTCCTCAAGAACGCCGCCCTCGGCGCCGCCGCCGGTCTCACCTTCGGGATGACCGCCAAGAGCTACGCCCGCATCGTCGGGGCCAACGACCGCATCAGCGTCGCCTTGATGGGCTGCGGCCGGCGCGTCCCGGCGTTTTATCCCGTGCTCAAGGACCGCGCGCAGAACATCGACGTCGCCTACATCTGCGACGTCATGAAGAAGCAGCGCGAGAAGACGGCCCAGGCCCTGCAGGGCCAGGTCACGGGAAAGGCCGCCTTGATCAACGACATCCGCGAGGCCCTGGCCGACCCCGGGGTCGATGCGGTCTTCAACGCCACCCCCGACCACTGGCACGCCCCGGGAGCGTGGATGGCGATGGAGGCCGGCAAGCACGTCTACCTGGAGAAGCCGTGCAGCCACAACCTCCGGGAGGACGAGCTGCTCGTCGCCTTCCAGAAGAAGTACGGCAAACACGTGCAGATGGGCGTGCAGCAGCGCTCCTCGCCCCAATCGATCGAGATCGTCGCCCAGATCCACGAGGGCGTGATCGGCCACGTCTACGAGGCGGTCGCCTACTACCACAACAATCGCGGCCCGGTGCCGGTGGCCACGCCCGCGCCCGTGCCCGAGGGCCTCGATTGGGACCTCTTCCAGGGCCCGGCCCCGCGCAAGCCCTACACCCACGACACGTGGGACTACAACTGGCACTGGTACGGCTGGGACTACGGCACGGCCGAGACCGGCAACAACGCCACCCACGAGCTCGACATCGCCCGCTGGGCCCTCGGGGTCGACCATCCCGAGTCCGTCGAGGTCGACGCGGCCAAACGCCATTTCGTCGACGACGGCTGGACGATGTACGACACGATGAACGCCACCTTCCGCTACGAGGGCAACCGCGTCATCCGCTGGGACGGCAAGTGCCGCAACAGCTACCAGACCTACGCCAACGGCCCGGGACGCGGCACGATCCTCTACGGGACCGAGGGCACGGTCTTCGTCGACCGTCGCGGCTACAAGCTCTTCGACCGCGGCGGAAAGATGATCCGCGAAAACCTCGGCGGCTCGACCGCCTCGGGCACCGCGCTCGGCGGCGGCGACACCATGACCGACCGCCACATGGTCAATTTCTTCAACGTCATCCGCGGTCGCGAGACGAAGCTCGCCTGCTCGATCGAGGTCGGCGTCGTCAGCCAGGCGCTCACCCACTACGCCAACATCGCCTCGCGCATCGGCAAGGGCTTCCGGGTCGACCCGGCCACCGGCCGGATCCGCGACGCCGCCGCGATGAAGCTCTGGGGCCGCGAATACGCCCGGGGTTGGGAGCCGAAAAAGGTCTAGCCCGACCGGACCGCGTGGCGGCAAGCGTCCCGCTTGCCGCTCCGAAAAACCCCGGCCCGCTCACTCCGGCGGCAGCACCGCGTCGCGCGGGATCAACGGCAGCTCGGAAGCGAGCTGCACGTCGATGAGCATGAGCAACTGCTCCTCGATCTGGGCGAAGCGCGCGGCGACGACCGGCGAGACCGCGCGCTCGATCCTCCGCGTGGTCTTCTCCAGCAGGTCGAGCCGGCGGTGGAGGAAGTCGAAGGCGAGCCGGGTGTGGGCGCGCGCGCCCGCATCGTCGATCGTCGCGTAGGTCGCGGCGAACTCCCGCAGTTGGTTGATCCGGCGGGTGTTCAGCTTCGCGAGCGTCTTGTCGTACTCGTGGTAGAGCGGGAGGAAGCCGCGCGCCTCCTCCGCCGTGAGCTCGAGCGCCTCCGTGACCACGCTGGACTTCGCCGCGCGCAGATCGATCCGCAGGAGGTTGAGGTAGTCGTCGGGCACGAGGCGGTCCGAGGTCGCGACCGCGGGAAGGACCGCGCCGCAGAGCGCGAGGGCGAGGGCGAACAGACACGGGCGGGCGAGGTGCATCGGGTTGGGGTTTCGCCCGAAACTGGCGCACCCGCCCGCCCGCTTCAACCACGGCGTGCGCGCCTTGCGATCGCGCGCGAAAGGCGTTCGTGTGCTGCGCGTCCGCGCGACCCATGGCCCTGCTTTCGCTCCAGAACCTGAAGAAGTCCTTCGTCGCCCCCGACGGCACGGCGCAGCCGGTGCTCGACGTGCCGGAGTTCGCGCTCGAGGCCGGGCGGCATGTCGCGCTCCGGGGCGAGAGCGGGCTCGGGAAGACGACCCTCCTGCACTGCATCGCCGGGATCCTCGCGCCGGATTCGGGGAGCGTGCGCCTCGACGGGGTCGACCTGGCGGCGCTGGCCGAGCCCGCCCGCGACCGGCTGCGCGCGGCGACGATCGGCCTCGTGTTCCAGACCTACAACCTCCTCCAGGGCTTCACCGTCCTGGAGAACGTGCTGCTCGGCATGGCCTTCGGCCCCGGGGCCGATCGCGCGCGGGCGATCGAGGTGTTGCGCCGCCTCGGGCTCGGCCACCGGCTCGCCCATTTTCCGCGCCAGCTCTCCTCGGGCCAGCAGCAGCGCGTCGCCCTCGCGCGCGCCCTCGCCCACCGCCCGCGGCTCGTCCTCGCCGACGAACCCACCGCCAACCTCGATCCGCGCGCCGCCGCCGGGGCGATCGCCCTCCTCCACGAGGTCTGCCGCGAGGCCGGCGCCGCGCTCCTCGTCGTGAGCCACACCCCGGGCGAGCTCGCGGGCTTTGACGCCCGCCTCGAGCTCGCCTCGATCAACCGCGTCGGCGCGGTCGCGTCATGACGATCGGTCGCATCGTCTACCGGAGCCTGCGCCAGCACGCGTTCTCCACCGCGATCGCCGCCGCCTCGATCGCCCTCGCCTGCGGGCTGGCCGTCACGGTCTGGCAGGTGCGCGCCCAGGCCGAGGCCGCGTTCACCCGCGTCGACGCCGGGTTCGACGCCGTGCTCGGGGCCCGCGGCTCGAAACTCCAGCTCGTGCTCAACGCCCTCTTCCATCTCGAGGCCTCGCCGGGCAACATCACCCGCGCCGACTACGAATGGATCGCCGCCCACCGCGCCGTCGAGCAGGCCGTGCCCATCGCGGTCGGCGACAATTTCCGCGGCGCCCGCATCGTCGGCCTGCCCGGCGAGGCGCTCGCGCGGATGACCGGAGCCGACGGCGCGACGTTCGCCGTGCGCGAGGGGCGGCTCTTCGCCGACGACGCACCCGAGGCCGTGGTCGGCGCGGTCGCCGCCCGCCGGCTCGGCCTGCGCCCGGGCGACACGTTCCACCCCTACCACGGGTTCGTCTTCGACGAGCGCGCCCGGCACGAGGAGACCTATACCGTGACCGGCGTCCTCGCGCCCACGGGCACGCCGTTCGACCGGGTGATCCTCATCCCGCTCGCGGGTGTGCAGACGATGAGCGGGCACGCCGCCGCGGCCGCGACCGAGGTGAGCGCGGTCCTCCTGAAGCTGCGCCCCGGCGCCGCCGGGTTTCAACTCGACATGCTCTACAACCGGCAGGGCAACCGCCTCACCCTCGCGTGGCCGGTCGCCTCGGTGGTCGGCGACCTGTTCTCGAAGCTCGATTGGTTTCAAAGCCTGCTCGGGCTCGTCGCCTGGGGTGTGGCGCTCGTCGCCGTGGCCACCGTCCTGGTGAGCGTCTACGCCTCGATGAGCGCCCGCCGTCGCGACCTTGCGATCCTCCGCGCCCTCGGCGCCCGGCGGCGCACGGTGTTCGTCGCGGTGCTCGGCGAAGCCGTCGCCACCGGCGCGCTCGGGGCGCTCGGCGGACTGCTCGCCCACCTTGGCCTGATGGCCGTGGCGGCGGCCGTGGTCCGCGCCGAGACCGGCGTCGTCCTCGCCGTGGCGCACTGGCATCCCGTGGTCGCGATCGTCCCGGCCGCGTTGCTTGGGCTTTGCGCCCT
>DAIPIQ010000076.1:0-16841 GCA_036770745.1 Opitutaceae bacterium
AGACGAAGACCATCACCCCGAGCAGCGAGAGCGTCTGGAAGAGCAGCAGGAGCGAGAACCCCACCACGTTCGACGCCCAGCCCGGGATCGCGAGGTCGGTGAAGAACCGCAGCGCCGCCGCGGTGAGCCCGGTCGCGACCGCCCCGCACCCGATCGCCCCGAGGACGAAAAGCATCCGGGTGAGCACGATCTCGTGAAACACCGAGATCGCGCTGAAGCCGTGCGTGACCAGGGCCACGATGTTCATCCCCGAGCGCCCGGCGAAGCGCACGCCCCGCACGGTCCGCACCCGGAGCAGCGGCAGCCGCGAGCGCAGCAGGGTCGCGGCGAGATGATTCCACGACTCGGGCATGTGCACGACGCGCCGCGCACACGCGACCGGGAGCAGGCAGAAGTTCCCGAAGTCGATCGAAGCGCCGGTGAGCGCACGAAACGCGGCCTTGTAGAGCCGGTAGAGGATGCGGAAGGAGATCCCCTCCGAGCGCTTCGTGCGCCGTGCCACGACGATCGCATCCGGAGTCCGACGGTGCGCCTCGAGCAGGAGCAGGACGTCCTCCGGCCGGTCCTCCCCGTCGCCGTCCATCACGATCACGCCGGTTGGCGCGGAGGCGCGCAGACACGCGTCGAGCCCGATCGCGATCGCCCGCTGGTGCCCGAGGTTTCCGAAAAGCTCCACGACCTCGATCGAGTGCAGCGCCCGCGGCGCGAAGCCGAGCGCGCCCAGCCTCGGAACGGTCGCGCCGTCGTCGACGAGGAACACCCGCAGCGGCCCCGCCACCGCGCCCGCGATCGCATCGAGCCGCTCCACCAGGATGCGGGCCGACTCCCAGTCGTTGAACACCGGGACGACGATCGCGAAACCGCCGCCCGCCACGGGATCCGCCGGGAGCGCGCGTGAATCGTGGTTCGGGTCGGGAAGGGTCACTTGGAAGGGAGGCCGGTCGGGCGACGCAACCGATCCCGCACGAACGAAGCGAGACGGAAACCGCGCGCCGGCGACCGGCCACAAGAGACTTTCCATCATCCGGGCGGGCCGCTCACATTGCCGGATGATCCTGCTGCTCGGAGGCTCCGGCTACGTCGGACAGACCTACCAGAAACTGCTCGCCGCCCGGGGCCTCGCCTTTCGCAACGTGCGCCGGCAGGACGTCGACTACACGCGGCCCGAACCCCTGCGCCGGCTGCTCGCGGAAGTCCGGCCGTCGTTCCTCCTCAACGCCGCGGGCTACACGGGGAAACCCAACGTCGACGCCTGCGAACTCCAGAAGACCGAATGCCTCTTCGGCAACGCCGTCTTCCCCGGCATCGTGCGCCAGGCCTGCGAAGAGGCCGGCGTGCCCTGGGGCCACGTCTCCTCGGGCTGCATCTACTCGGGGCGGCGCGCCGACGGCGGCGGCTTCCGCGAGGACGATCCGCCGAACTTCTCCTTCCGCACCGACAACTGCTCCTTCTACAGCGGCACGAAGGCGCTCGGCGAAGAGGTGCTCGCCGGCGCGCGCGACTGCTTCGTCTGGCGCCTCCGCATCCCCTTCGACAACGTCGACAACCCGCGCAACTACCTCACCAAGCTGATGCGCTACCAGCGCCTCCTCGAGGCCGAGAACTCGATCTCCCAACTCGACGAGTTCTGCGCCGCCACCCTCGCCTGCTGGGAGCGTCGCCTCCCCTTCGGCGTCTACAACGTGACCAACCCCGGCGCGATCTGGACGCACGAGATCGTCGAGCGGATCCTCGCCCTCGGCGTGCTGAAGAAGGACTACGTGTTCTTCAAGGACGACGACGAGTTCATGCGGATCGCCGCCAGGACCCCCCGCTCGAACTGCGTGATGGACGCCTCGAAACTCGCCGCCGCCGGCCTCGGGCTCACCGAGGTCCACGAAGCCGTCGAGAAGGCGCTGCGCGGCTGGCGGCGTGAAGAGCGCAAGGTTTAAGAGCGCAAGCTCGGAACAGACGGGAACACATCGAACGTGAGCGGCGGAGCGGTGGAGAGCTGGCGGGACCTGATCGTCTGGCAAAAAGCGCACGAAGCCGCGTTGGAGATCTATCGCGTCGCGAAATGTTTCCCCGCCGCCGAACGGTTCCGAATCACCGACCAGATCCTGCGCTCGGCGGTTTCTGTTCCGACCAACATCGCAGAAGCGAAGGGCAGGGGCTCCGCCGCAGAGTTTCGTCAGTTCCTTGTCATAGCCCGCGGCTCGACCGAGGAGACGCGCTACCTGCTCCTTCTCGCACGGGACCTGGGCTTCATTCCTCCCGCACTCCACGCGGACCTCGAGGCCCGCTACACCGAAATTTCCAAGATGCTCAATGCGCTGCTCCGGCGACTGCGTGCGTGAGTGCCCCAAGCTCCCTGCTCCTCCCTATCCCTCTTAGGCCCTTACCCTCTTACGCCCTCACACCCTCATGCACCTACTCGTCACCGGCGGTTGCGGTTTCATCGGCTCGAACTTCGTCCGGCGCTGCCTGACGACCGACGACCAGGCGCCCGCGCGCGTCGTCAACCTCGACAAGCTCACCTACGCCGGCAATCCCGCCAACCTCGCCGACCTCGCCGGTGATCCGCGCTACCACTTCGTCCACGGCGACATCGGCGACGAGACGCTGATCGCCCGCCTCCTCGCCGAACACGCCATCGACGCGGTGGTCAACTTCGCCGCCGAATCGCACGTCGATCGCTCGATCGATTCCCCCGAGCCCTTCGTGCAGACCAACGTCGTCGGCACGCTCCGCCTCCTCAACGCCGCGCGCCGCCACCACGCCGCCCTCGCCGGTGCGCGGCGGGACGCCTTCCGCTTCCTCCACGTCTCGACCGACGAGGTCTACGGCACGCTCGCGCCCGACGATCCCGCCTTCACCGAGACGACGCCCTTCGCCCCCAACTCCCCTTACGCCGCCTCGAAGGCCGCCAGCGACCACCTCGTCCGCGCCTTCCACCACACCTACCGCCTCCCCACCCTCACGACGAACTGCTCCAACAACTACGGCCCCTACCACTTCCCCGAAAAGCTCATCCCCCTCGTCATCCTCAACGCCCTCGAGGGCAGACCGCTGCCCGTCTACGGCGACGGCCGGCAGATCCGCGACTGGCTCTACGTCGAGGACCACGCCGATGCGATCCTCCTCGTGCTCCGGCGCGGCCGCCTCGGCGAGACCTACAACGTCGGCGGTCTCAACGAACGCACCAACCTCGAGGTCGTGCGCACGATCTGCACGCTCCTCGACGCGAAATCCCCGCGGGCCGACGGCGCCTCCTACGCCGCGCAGATCACCTTCGTCGCCGACCGCCCGGGCCACGACCGCCGCTACGCCATCGACTGCACGAAACTCCAGACCGGGCTCGGCTGGAAGCCCCGCGAATCCTTCGACACCGGGCTCGCGAAAACCGTCGACTGGTACCTGGCGAACCGCGGCTGGTGCGATGCCATCCGCTACGCCCGGGAGCGCCTCGGCGCCGCTCCGGAAAGCCCCGCCCCTCGCCGGTGACCGGCGCCCGCGCACCGACCGAGGTAGCGTGCCTTTCGCCGAAAGGCACGAACCCGCCCGAGCCCGGACAGGATCGCGGTCCGTGAACTCGCCGACAGCAACGCCCACAACCAACAAGACACGCCCCGCCCCCATCGGTCGCCCCATCGGTCGCTCCCTCAGGATGGGGTGCGCAACGCCCGGGCCTCGGCCGCGAGTTCGCGGGCTGCGGCGACGAGTGTGGCCGTGTCGACGGCAACCGGCGCCGCAGGCGCGTCATCGTGGCGATCGTCGGGATCCCCGAGGCCGGAGTCACGAAAGCGCCGGAGCCGGTCGAGGATGAGGTCGCGGATCTCCGCCGCGTTGGTCACGCCATGGAAGCGCGCCAGATGCATCGAGTCCCGGCCCGTCTCTTTGGTCGCGGCATCTCCGCCGCCGGCGGAGCGCACCTGCACATCGGCGAGACCGAGCAGCCTTTGGAGCGGTCCCTGGTGCACCTCGACCTGTTGGAGATTGGCGAAACTCATCGTCACCTCCTGCACCTTCACGACGCCTGAGCGCAGGCGCAGGCTCCGGTCGGTGACGATGTACCAACGCATCTCGAAATCGATGCGCACGATCGCGAAGGTCGGCGGCAGCTGCGCGAGGTAACCGGCGATGCCGGCGACCTTGAGCAACCAGAACAGGCTCGACGCCCACGGCGGCGTGTTGAGCGCGACCCGCACGAGTGATTCATGAAACTGATCCCAGCGTCCCCGGCGTTCACGGACGCTGCGCGTCTTCCTTTCGACCGGGCCCGGCTCGGCTTCGGCCGTTGCGCCGCTGACGACATCCGTGCCCGGCATGAGCGTGCCGGCTGTTTGCGGCTGCACGGCGCGTCGGCGTTGCGCCTCCTCCTGCACATCGACCAGCACGACCACCCAGAAGACGAGACCCGCGAGGGCAAGCGACTGTCCGAGGCCCCAGCGGAACAGGCGAAGAAAATAGAAGTTCTTACCCGCGCGAAAGACGCGCAGTGAGGCCGGGTCGCCGGCGGGCGGATGTGGCTGCGGGGGCACGCGCAGGATCTGAAGCACGCGGGTGCGGATGCGCTCATACATCGGCGGGCGTCCTCACTTGCGGGTCTCGAGCGTGGCGCGAAGGGCCCGCAGTTCCGCGGCGGCCTCGCGGAGCGCGGCGGCCAGTTCACCGGAGGTGACGGCATCCAGCCCGGCGTCGGTTCTCATCGGCGCCGCGCCGGGTGGGTGCTCTTTCACGCCGCGCATCTTGAAGTAGAGGTGATCGCGCAGCGCCTCGAACTCCTTGATCCCCTCGATGGTCATCTCGGCGGATGCGCTCGCCGAGGCGGTCTGGATGAGGATGCGGGCGAGCCCGAGCCAGCGCTCGACGACGTTGGAGTGGAGATGGATGTCCTGGATACGCGCGTAGTTCACGATCACCTCGCGCCGGAAGAGGATGCCCCAGCGCATCGAGATGCCCTCGTCGGTGAACCGGTAGCGCATCGTGTAGTAGCGGAAATAAAGCGGCACGAGCATCAGCGGGAACAGTGGCCCGAGCGCGAAACTGCGCAGCACGTAGTACGTCATCAACGAGGGATCTGGACGCTCGATCGCCTTGATGGTGTTCTCGGTCAGGAGGCGTTCCACGCAGGCGAGCAAACGCGGATGCCCGCTGCCGTGCAAGCCGTGCCACGACGGAGCGGAACCTCCCGGGCGCCGCGGAGACCGCCGGCAGGGCGAGGCGTGTCTCGGGTTTTCTGAGAGAGGCGACCCGACGAGGTCGGCGCGCGCTCCGTCGGTCTTCGGAATTCCCGACGGCGACCACCTCGACTTCGATTCGGAAGGGCATCGGCGGCCTCGTGCCTTTCGGCGAAAGGCACGCTACCTGGGCGAGCGCCCACGGAATTGCGGGGGCGCCGAGGAACGAGCCAGGCAACCGTGCCTTGCGGCCGTAGGCGGCTGACGGGCCGGCGCCCGCGGCGCGCCCGTCTTGTCCACCGACTCTGCGGGAGACCCGATCAGCTCCGGGCGGTCGCTTCGAGCGCTTCGCGGGCGCGAGTCCGGGCGGCGGGGTCGTAGATTTCGACCGCGGGCATCGCGAGCGCGCGCTCCCAGCAACGCCGCGCCTCTTCGAGGCGGCCGGTGCGCTTGTAGGCGAAGCCGAGCTCGACGTGGTGTGCGACGGCCTCCGCCTCGAGGCGCACGGCGTCCTCGAGGAGGCGCACGCCCTCTTCCAGCGAGGCCTTGGGCAACCCGCCGAAAAGAACCGCCACGACCGCCCGCTGGGCCATTCCGATCTGGGAGAGTTCGACGTGCCAGCGGCCGAGGACGTGCGAGGCCCAGGCGTAGCCGGGATCGAGGGTGAGGGCCTCTTCGGCGTGTTTGCGGATGCGCCGGGCGTACTCGATCTTCGTGCGGACGTCGCCCTCGACGGCGAGTTTCCCGAAGAGCACGGAGAGCGAAAGGCGGGCGACGGCGGATCGCGGGTCGAGCTCGGCGGCGCGCTGCGCGTAGGGAAGCGCCTCGGAGGCGAGCCGATGCCGCTCGGCGGGGTCCTCCTCGAGGAAGGCGGCGTCGCTGAGCTGGCGCGCGATCTTCTGCTGGAGGAACGCATCTTCGGGCGCGAGACGGGCGGCCTCGCGGAAGTGGCCGAGCGCGGTGAGCGGCTCATGCCGGCGCTCGGCCTCCAAGCCCAGTTCCACGAGGGAGCGCGCCTCGAAGCCGCGGGTCGGAACCGCCGAGGCGAGGAGGAGGCCGGTGAAGAGGCAGGCGGCGAGACGGGTGGCGGGAGTTTTCACGCGCGACGGGGTCCGCCCTCAGGCGGCGGGTTTCTCGAAAAGGTAGTGGCTGACGATCCATTCCTCGCCGCCGCGGAAGCCCCAGAGCTCGGCGCAGCTCATGAAGAAGATGCGCCAGTACGACCACCACTTGCGCGCCTGGTCGGGCCCATAGGTCTCGGCGAAGAGTTTCAACACCTCTTCGCGGTTGCGATCCATGTTGCGGAGCCAGAGCTCGGCGGTGCGCTGGTAGTGGCGGCCGTTGACGCGCCACTCGGCGGCGAGGCGCAGGTGCCTCTGGAAGCGCGCGAGCAGGTCGTGCGAGGGCATCTGCCCGCCGGTGAAGAAGTGCCGCGCCATCCAGTCCCCGGGTCCGCGCGCCTCGAAATGGTAGGCGAACCGGTGATGGGTGAAGATGTGGACGAAGAGCCGGCCGTCGTCGGCGAGCCAGCGCGCGATGCGGGCGAGGAGGCGCTCGTAGTTCTTCATGTGCTCGAACATCTCGATCGAGACGACCCGGTCGAAGGAGCCGGGAGGAAGCTCGAGGGCGTTGATGTCGCAGGTGAGCACGCGGATGTTGTCGAGGCCGCGGCGGCGGCACTGGTCCTCGATGTGCCCGCGCTGGGAGGCGGAGTTGGAGATCGAGGTGATGCGGGCCTGCGGGAAACGCTCGGCGAGGTAGAGCGAGAGGGAGCCCCAGCCGCAACCCAGGTCGAGGATCCGCTGGCCGTCGGCGAGCCCGCCGCGCTCGACATAGAGGGCGAGCATGGCCTCCTCGGCCTCGTCGAGCGACTCCGCGCCGTTGGAGAAGAAGCAGCCCGAGTACTTCAGGCGACGGCCGAGACAGAGGCGGTAGAAGACCGCGGGCACCTCGTAGTGCTGCTCGTTCGCCGCGCCCGTCTGCTCGGCGATCGGCCGCTGCCGCAGGTCCTCGACATAACGGTCGAGGTGCGCGCGGAGGTCGGCCTCGGACGGTTTCGCCTCCTCGCGCAGCCGCTGGTGGAGCAGCCGGCGGATGCCGGTGCGGATGAGGAAATCGGGGAGGACGTCGCGTTCGAGGAGGTGGTCGAGCATGGCGGTGGCCTTTCGAGGGTGAAGGGATTCAGGCGGGGGCGCGCTTCGCCGGGTCCCGGGGAAACCACGGGAAGAAGGCGTTGGTCGTGGCCTGGTAACGCCGGTAGGCGTCGCCGCGGCTGCGCAGGGACTGCGCCTCGGTGGGCGGCACGCCGGTGACGCGGAGGAGCAGGTAGAGGATGGCCGCCGGGGCGAGGATGCCGGTCCAGCCCCAGGGCGAACCGCAACCGAAGAGGAAAAACCCGACCCAGATCAGCCACTCGCAGAAATAGTTCGGATGACGGCTGTAGCGCCAGAGGCCGACCGCGCAGACGCGGCCGCGGTTGGCCGGATCGCGCTTGAAGCGCGCGAGCTGGGCGTCGGCGACCGATTCGCCGATCCACGCGAACAGCCAGACGAGGGCGCCGGCGATCTCCAGCGGGTGGAGCCGCGGCGCCGGGTTGAGGACCGCGACGAGGAACGGCACGCCCAGCACGACCACCGAGAGCGCCTGGAACTGGAAAAAGACGAACATCCTCCGCGCGAGGTCGCCGGCCCAGGTCCGCCGCATCTCCCCGTAGCGACCGTCCTCCTCGGGATGGTGCGCGGCCACCCGACGCCAGAGGTGCGTGCCGAGCCGCGTCGACCACGCCAGCACGAGCGCGGCGAGGAGCGCGCGGCGCACCCACCAGCCCGGACCCGCCGCCGCGTAGAAAACGACCAGCGCACCGAAGGCGTAACTCCAAGCGACATCCACGACGCCGTAGTTGTCGATCCGACGCGCGAACACGTAGACGCCGGCGAAGGCGATCGCGAGCCCCCCCACGGCGAGGAGGATCAACCACCCCGCGCTCACGACCGCACCTCCCGCCCGCCGAGCGTCGCCGCGAGCCGGCGCACGAGCGGCCGGGCGACGAGGAACACGCCCGCGAAGATCGCCGGCGCGGCGACGAGCCAGGCGACCAGGGCGTAGAGCCCGATCCGGCCGAACCTCGCAAGGAACTCCCCGACCGAGCCCTCGCGCGCGACCTCCAGCATCCCGGCGACCGAGAACTCCGAGACGTCGCCGCCGAGCAGGCGCGCGCCCAGGTGGACGAAGACCGGGATGAGCACGAGCTGCACCGGGCCGAGGAGCTGGTTGAGCGTCTGCAACACCGGCTGGTTGAGCCGCAACGCCAGGCCGACGAGCGTCGTGAGGATCGTCGTCGCGCCGAGGAAGGGAAAGACGGCGCAGACCGCGCCGACCGCGAGCGCGCGGGAGAGGGCGGCGGGCGTCGCGCCCTGCGCGAGCACGGCGAGCAGGGGATCGAGCAGGCGCCGTCGCCAGAAACCGGGTACGGGGGCGGGGGCGCGTTCGGGGGCGGCGGGGAGCGGGATCACGCGTTCCATGCGGCGAGGTAGACGACGAGGCCGGCGACGACGAGGCCGCCCGCGAGGGCGACGCGGCCCGGATTGCGACGGGTGAAGACGAGGGCGATCTCCGACGAGGTGCGGATCGCGAAGAGCTCGCGGAGGAAGTAGCCGGCCATGGCGATGTTGCCCCAGAGCACGACCGCGACGAACCAGAGGATCCGCGCCGCCGCGCCGCGCTCCTTCCACGCGGCCCAGACGTAGAACGTGAGGAAGCCCCAGTAGGCGTCGACCAGCGTCGCGAGGAACCACGGGTGCGTGTAGACCTCGCGGGGGATCGCGAAGAGCGCGCAGCGCGTGCTCGCCCAGCCCGTCACGGCGAACATCGAGAGGAGCACGAGCGCGAAGAACGCGCGCAGCAGCCAGAGCAGGCCCGCGTCCTTCATGATCCGACGACCTCCCCTGCCGGGACGGCCGAGGCGAGGCCGAAGTTGTTCGCCCGCGTGTGGAGCGTCTGGACGACCGAGATGTTGCGCAGCGCGAAGGCCGCCTCGCAGTACTGGAGGTAATACGACCACTTGCGCAGGAATCGCTCGTCGAAACCGAGCGCCTCGACCGCGGGACGGCGCGCGACGAGGTTGCGCCGCCATTCGCGGAGCGTGCGCGCGTAGTCGTGCCCGTGGTCCGCGACCTGATGGAGCACGAAGTCGCCCGCGCGGGTGAGTTGTTCGTTGACGCGGTTGAGCGAGAGCAGGAGCGAGCCCGGGAAGATGTGCTTCTGGATGAAGTCCACCCCGCGCCGGAACTGGCCGTAGCGCGCATCCGGGCAGGTGATGAACTGGAGGGCGAGCAGCCCGTCGCGCGCGAGCGACCGCGCGACCACGCGACAGAAATCGGGAAGGTAGCGGTGGCCGAGCGCCTCCATCATCTCGATCGAGACGATCTTGTCGTACTCGCCGCGCCAGTCGCGGTAGTCGGCGAGCTGCACGTCGACGAGGTGCGAGACGCCCGCGTCCTTCACCCGGTCCCAGGCGAGGGTGAACTGCCGCTCGGAGATGGTCAGCGAGGTGATCCGGCAGCCGTGGCGCCGGGCGGCGTGGATCGCCCACCCGCCCCACCCCGTCCCGATCTCCAGCACCCGGTCCCGCGGCCGCAGCCGGAGCGACCGGCAGAGCGCCTCGTTCTTGCGCTCCTGGGCGTCGGCGAGCGAGTCCGCCTCCGAGGCCCAGAGGCCGCTCGAATACATCATCGAGGGATCGAGCAGGTTCTCGAAGAACTCGTTCGAGAGATCGTAGTGCTCGCGGATGTTCCGCCGCGCGGTCGCGCGCGAGTTGGGCCGGAGCAGGTGGCCGAGGCGGTTGGCGAAGCGCATCAGGTTGACGACCCAGCCGTGCGCCGTCCGCCGGGCCGAGCCGGAAAGCGTCGGCGCCTCGTCGAGGTTGAGGAGGAACCATGCGATCACGGCCGCGAGGTCCGGAGTGTCCCACTCGCCCTCGACGTACGATTCGCCGAAGCCGATGTCGCCCGCGAGCACGCAGCGGCGGAAGAAGCGCTCGTCGCGCACCTCGAGGTGGGCGGTCGCGGCGATCCCGAGCGGCAGTTTCGGCAGCGCGGCGGCGTCCGGCGCGCCGAAGGTCAGCCGCGAGCCATCCGGCAGGTCGACGGAGAGCCGGCCCTTCGTCATGCGCTCGAACAGGCTCACGACCGTCCGGCGGTGGCAGCCGCAGGGGCGCCGCGTGGAGGAGCCGTCGCGCACCCCGCCGCGGGCGGGAAGCGCCGGCGAGGGCTGGATGAGCAGCGGTGCGGCGGTGCAGGCGGAGAGGTTCTTCATGGAGGGATCTCAGGAGCGCGGCCGTTCCCCGGCCGTGAGGGAGTGGTGGGGACGAAAAAGCCCGCGCTGGTCGGCCGCCCGGGCGGCCTTGGGGAACCAGGGGACCTTCTTCAGGTGGAGCCGCAGGGCGTGCCAGTGGATCGCGGCGATCACCCGGAGGGTGAGGAGCGGGTATTTCACGGCGAACCACGCGAGCGTGCGGTCGCGCAGGGGCCGGGCCCGGCCGACGAGCGCGCTCGCGAGCGTGCGCGCACCGCCCTCGTGGTCGTCGATGCGCACCGACAGCCGATCGTCCGCCGGGTGGAGCCGGAAGTCGAAGGCCACGTCGACGTCGGAGAACGGCGACACGTAGAAGTGTTTCGGGACGCGGAGGTGGAAGACGCCGTCGCGCCGGCAGGCCGGGCCGAGCAGGTAGGGCTTCACCTCGCCGAAGGTGTTCGTGACCTCGGCGATCGCGGCCAGCGGGCGCCCTTCGGCGTCATCGCAGAAGTAGAACGAGACGGGATTGAAGCGGTAGCCCGCGATCCGCGGCATGGTGACGAGCTCGACGCGTATCCGCTCGGCGGAGACGCCGTGCGCGCGGAGGAGGCCGGCGACGCGCTCCTTGAGCGGGAGCGGCGGGGCGGCGACCGGCCCGTCGCCGGGGATCCCGTTGTGCACGGGCTCGTGGACGGGCAGGTAGTCGGCCTCGCGGAAGCCGTAGAAACCCCGCCGGTTGACCCCGAGGAGGCGCGAGGAGCGCTCGAGCGCGGGCAGCTCGTCGAGGTCCAGCGCGAGCATGAAGATGCGGTACTCGAAGCGGTGCCGCTCCGGGCGGAACCGGTGGTGCATCACCCGGCACTCGAAGAGGCGCGAGCGCATGGTCAGCGGACGGCCGCCTCCACGGCGGTGCTCGCGGGGACGGCCTCCGCCCATGGATCGCGGTCGAGCAGGAGGGCGGCGAGGTCGACCGCGCTCCCGAAGGCGTCCTCGTGGAAGCCGTGGCGGAAATAGCTCCCGGCGAAGAACGTGCCGGTCGTGTCGAGGGCGGACCGGTTGAGCGCGGGCAGGCGCGCCTGGGCTTCGATCGCCCCGAGATCGAAGAGCGGATGGCGGTAGGCGATGCGGCGGAGGACGCGCTCCGGCGCGATGTGTTCCGCGCGGTTGATCGAGACGAAGTAGTCCTCGCGGTCGGAGACGCCCTGAAGCCGGTTCATCCAGTAGTGGGTCGCCGGCGACAACGCGCCCGAGGGATCGACCGCGATCTCATAGTTCCAGCTCGCCCGAGCGAGCGGCGCACGAGGCAGCACCGAGGCGTCGGTGTGGAGCGTGGCGGTGTTCTCCTGGTAGCGGAAGCGACCGAGCACGGCGGACTCCTCCGGGGTCGGGTCGGCGAGCAGGCGCAGCGCCTGGTCGGCCTGGGTCGCGAGGATCACCCGGTCGAAGCGCCGCCGCCGCCCGTCCGCGGTCGTGACACAGGCCGCGTCATCGGCCCGCTCGACGCGCGTCGCCCCGAGGCCGCGATGGATCCGCCCTTGCCAGGGGGCGACGAGCCGGCGGACGTACTCGCGCGCGCCGCCATCGACCGTCCACCATTGGTGCTGGGTGTCGAGCCCGAGGAAGCCGTGGTTGTGGAAGAAGCGCAGCAGCGTCGCGGCCGGGAAACGGAGCATCTCCTCCGGCGGCGTGCTCCAGACCGCAGAGCTCATCGGGACGAGGTAGAGCTCGAGGAAATCCCGCCCGTAGCCGCGGCGCGCGACGAATTCCGCGAGGGTGCACCGCGCCGTCTCCGGATCCGCCAGGGCGGCGAGCGCCTCGCGGTTGAAGCGGTGGATCCGCCGGACCATCGAGAGGAACCGCGGGCTGAAGAGGTTGCGCCGCTGGGCGAAGAGGTGGTTGAGCGACGAGCCGCACCACTCGAGGCCGCCGCGCCCGTCGCGCACGCTGAACGACATGTCCGTGCGCTTCACCGGCGCCTCGAGCGCCGCGAAGAGGCGGCGGAGGTGCGGGTAGGTGACGTGGTTGAAGACCATGAAACCGGTGTCGACGGGCAGCTCCCGCCCCGAGCCGGGCTCCCGGACGGTCACGGTGTTGGCGTGGCCGCCCACGTGATCGTTCCTTTCGAACACCTCGATCTCGTGATCGCGGTGGAGGAAGTGGGCGCACCCCAGCCCGGCGATCCCCGTGCCGATGATCGCGACCGACTTCACGACGACCGCCCGCCCTTCCGCACGGCGCCTTCGGCGATGACCGAGTGCGGCACCGGCTTGAGCCCCCAGATGAGGCCGAGCCACGAGAGCAGTTTCAACCCGTAGTAGGTCGGATCGAACTCCCACCAGTAGAAACCGCTGCGCGTCGCCGACTGGAAGCGGTGGTGGTTGTTGTGCCAGCCCTCGCCCAGCGTCACGACCGCGAGGATCACGCTGTTGCGCGAGTCGTCCGCGGTTTCGAAACGCCGCCGCCCCAGCAGGTGGGCGAACGAGTTGATGCTCGAGGTGCCGTGGAACAACGCGGTCGTGCTGATGAAGAAACCCCAGACGAGAAGCTGCCAGCCGTCGACTCCGAGCCCCGGCGCATGTGTCTCGAGCAACCACCCGAGCGCGAAGATCGACCCCGCGAACGCAAGCGGCACGAGCGTGTCGAAGCGGTTGAGGAGAACGAGCTCCGGATACCTGGCGAGGTCGCCGACCTTGGAGTAGTCGGTCGGGAAATTCCGCCGGCTCGTGATCCAGCCGATGTGCGACCACCAGAAGCCGTGGACGTGCGGTGAATGCGCGTCGCCCTCCTCGTCGGAATGCTGGTGGTGGTGCCGGTGGTGGTAGGCCCACCAGAGCGGGCCCCGCTGCACCGCCGTCGCCCCCCAGAGCGCGAAGAGGAACTGCCCGGCCCGCGAGGTCTTGAAGGACTTGTGGGAAAAGTAGCGGTGGTAGAAACCGGTGATCGCGAACATCCGCGCGACATACAGCGCGATCGCGAAACCCACCGCGAAGCCGCTCCAACCGGTCCAGATCACCCCGAAACAACCCGCGTGGAGCACGACGAACGGCAGCGTCCGCACCCAATCCACCCGATCCGGCTCCGCCCGCATCCGCCTCACCCCGTCCGGGCAGTAATCCGCATCCACCCACTGCACCAGCGCCTGCCACCACCGACGGAGCCCGGAAACCCGCCCACCGCCGACCTCGGAGGCCGTCGGCGGTGCCGTCAGGCCCTCTCCGGTCGACTCGACCGGATCCGTTCCCAACCCGCGAACCGGGGTCTTGCGACTGAGCTGCTGCTCCACGATGTCTATCGTTTGTCTAAATTTTTCGCCCATGTCAAATTTTTGCTTCCAAAATCAGATGGCTCTCATGCAACTGCGTTAACTGGCTGATTTCAATCCAATTGGCCGCACGATGCGGAACCGAATTCGACAAAGAGATTGATTTCTGTCTAATTTCCGTCGAGCCTCCACGCCCGTGGATGTCCAGCACTCGATTCAGCTCGCCGCCAAGAAGGCCGGGCTGACGCCTCACCTCATCCGCGCCTGGGAACGGCGCTACGATGCCGTCTCGCCGAACCGCACCGATACCAACCGCCGGCGCTACTCCGAGGAAGAGATCGAGCGCCTCCGCCTGCTCGCCCTCGCCACCCGGGCCGGGCACCGCATCGGTGACATCGCCCGCCTGCCCACCACGGTCCTGCGCGAGATGGCCGGCGCGCTGCAGGCCCCCGCGAGCGCGACCGCCCTTCCCAGCCTCTCCTTTTCCGCGGAGGAAACCCTGGCGGACGCCCTCGAGGCCGTCCGTTCCATGGACGACAGCCTGCTCCAATCGATCCTCTCCCGCGCGGCCGTCGCTCTCGGGCAGCGCGGCCTGCTCGAGCGGATCATCAGCCCGCTCGCCCGCCGCGTGGGCGAACTCTGGGCCGCGGGATCCATGACCGCCGCCCACGAACACTTCGTGAGCAATCTCCTGCGCCTGTTCCTCCTCCGGGGCTCGCGCGCCTACGCCGAAGGGCCCAACAGCCCCCTCCTCGTCGTCACCACCCCCGCCGGTCAGCTCCACGAGCTCGGCGCGGCCATCGTCGCCGCCGCCGCCGGGGACCTCGGTTGGCGCACCCTCTACCTCGGGCCCAACCTCCCCGCCGCCGACATCGCCCACGCCGCCGTCTCCAGCAAGGCGCGGGCCGTCGCCCTGAGCATCGTCTACCCGGGGGATGATCCCGACCTGCCTCAGGAATTGGCCCATCTGCGAAAGCTCCTTCCGAAAGAAATCTCCATCATCGCGGGAGGCGCGGCCGCCATGGCCTACGCCTCCGCCTTGGATACGAACGAAATCCTCCTCACGGATGCACTGGACGACCTCGCCGCCTTCCTCACCCGCGCCCGGATGCCCGCGGGTGGATGACGACCTCCCGAAAGAAACCGGGGAGAAGTTGACTAAGTGAACCAGCGTTCACCATCTAGGCGGCATGCCCGTGCCCGCCGCCGCCTCGACCGCCCGGATCGCCGCCTTCGCCCGGCTGCGGGAGCGGTTGGATGCGCGGGGCGGGCGCGGGGCGGGCCCCCGCGCGCCCGGCCTGGCCACCGGGCTCGCCGGGGTTGACGCGCCGCTCGGCGGCGGGCTCCCCCGCGGCGCGATCACCGAGCTGGTCTTCTCCGCGCCGAGCAGCGGCGGCCAGCTCGTCCTCCTCCACCTCCTCGAGGCGGCGCGCCGCCTCCATCGTTTCCTCGCCCTGATCGACGCGGCCGACGGTTTCGACCCCCGGACGATCGAGCCCGAACCACTCCTGCATCACCTGCTCTGGGTGCGCTGCGCCGGCACGGCGGCTGCACTGCAGGCCGTCGATCTGCTCGCCCGCGACAGCAACTTCGCCCTGCTCGCCCTCGACCTGCGCGGCTGTGATCCGCACGAGCTCCGCCGCACCCCCGCCACGCTCTGGCACCGTCTCCAACGGGTCGTCGAGCCCACCGACACCGTCCTCGCCGTCCTCACCCCGCAGCGGCTCGTCCCCGCGGCGCGGGCGCGGCTCGAGTTCACCCGGGCGCTCCCGCTCACCGCGCTCGAGAGGGAACGCGCCGCCGTGGGCGAACAACTCACCCCCGTGCTCGACCGCCTGCGCGGGGCGGACCCCTGGGCCGCCACGCCCGGCCTCGCCGCCGCGGGATGAGACGATCCTCCGCGCCATGTCCTTCCCCCGCCACGCCGTCCTGCTCGTCCCCGACTTCACCGTGCAGGCGATCGTGCGGCTCGAACCGGCGTTGGCGGGCCGGCCGGTCGCCGTGGTCGAAGGCGGCGCCCGCCGGGCCACGCTGCTTGCGACGGGCCCGGAGGCGCGGGCGGGTGGCGCGGCCCCGGGGATGTCGGCCCCGCAGGCGCTCACCCGCCTGCCGTCCCTCGCGATCCGCCCCCGCTCGGGCCCGGCCGAGGCGACCGCCGCGCGCCTGCTCCTCGACGCCGCCTTCACCCTCACCCCGCGGGTGGAGGCCACGGCCCCGGGCATCTGCACCCTCGACCTGGCGGGCACGCCCCCGACACGCCCCGTGCGGGAGACGACGCGGCGACTCCTCGAACACCTTCGATCGACCCACGGGCTCGCGGCCCGGGCCGGCTTCGCCGCGCATCCCGACACGGCGCGGCTCGCCGCGCGGCGCGCCGGAGGGGCCCCGGGGGAAGTCCTCGTGGTCGAGGACGACCGCGCCTTCCTCGCCGGGTTGCCGCTCGCCCTCCTCGAACCGGAGCCGGGGCTCGCGCAGGTGCTCGCGGGCTGGGGCGTGGACACGCTCGGGCGTTTCACCGACCTGCCGCGGCAAGAGATCGGCCGCCGGCTCGGCGAGGCCGGCCTCGCCCTCTGGGATCGCGCGGCCGGGCGGGGCGAACGCGTCCTCGCCTTCGCCGCGCCGGCGGAGGTGTTCGAGGAGACGATCGAGCCCGGGCACCGGGTCGAGACCCTCGAGCCGTTGCTCTTCCTCCTGCGACGCCTTGTCGACCAGCTCGTCCTCCGGCTCGCCGCCGCCCACCTCGTCGCAGGCGCGGTGCGCCTCACCCTGGTGCTCGACGACGGCACGAGGCACGAACGCGGCTTCCACCCGCCCGAGCCGACCCGCCGCGCCGACGCGCTCCTGCGGATGCTGCACACCCACCTCGAGACCGTGCGCACGGCCTCGCCCGTCACCGCCCTGGGCCTCCGCCTCGAGCCCGCGCGGGCCGGCGCGCGCCAACAGGGTCTCTTCGAGGCCGACCTGCGCGACCCGGCGCGGTTCGCCGAGACCCTCGCCCGCCTCGTCGCGGTGGCGGGGGACGGCCGCGTGGGCTCGCCGCGGCTCGAGGACTCGCACCGGCCGGACGCCTTCCGGCTCGAGCGGCTGGAAACCGCGACCGCGCTCGACGCGCCCCCCGGGGCCGGGGC
>DAIPIQ010000077.1:0-2533 GCA_036770745.1 Opitutaceae bacterium
CGGACGCCACTCGTCCGCCTCGGAGGGCGAAGTCAGCGTCAGCAGGCCGGCGATGAGCAGCGTAGCGGCGGGGGCAGGGGAGATTCTCATTGTGGCGATGAAGGAAGGAAACGAGATGGCGAAGCGGGTTCCGAGCCTCGATTGAACTGCGGGCGAAGAGCTTGGCGTCGCGCAGCTCGAGCTGCAACTGCACCGTCTGGCCGGCGAGTCGGTCGAGGGCGGACCGGCCGCGCCACGTCACCACCTGCCGTACGGAGTCGACTGTGGTCGGATCGCAGTCGGCGAGCCTGGAACCGGGGAGCGGACGTCCCCGTGCTTCGAGCCGCGCCACGCGCACGCGTTACGGCGCGGGCAACCCATCCTCATCCCGGCCGAGCCCGACACGCGCGCCGATACGGGACGCAGCATCATCCCGATCGGTTGCGCGCCGCGCGAGCTGACGTTGAAACAACACCAGACCGACGCGGTCCTCTCGTTCCCATCCGAGAGCGCGAAAATCCCCGTCGGCCGCCGGGCGGAATCGTTGTTCTTCCTCCACACCGCCACCTTCGCCCACGAGGAGGCGGCGGGCACGACCGTCTGGGAATACGAGGTGTCCTACGCCGACGGCGCTCGCGAGCTCGTGCCGGTGCGGGCGCTCATCGACGTCGCCGATTCGACCTACCCGCTCGCGGTCGAGCCGCCGATCGCCGGTCATCCCCTCGGGACGACGGAGGAGTGGCTCTACGTGCAGCGTTGGGACAACCCGCACCCCGGGCGCGAGATCGACGGAATCGTCGTCCGCAGCCGGATGACGAAGACCGCGGGAATCCTCGTCGCGCTCGCCACCGGCCATGCGGATGCGCCACGCTGAGCGGCCGACAATCCCGCCATGAGACCACCCCGACAGGGCTCGCCCGGTTTCGCCTGGCTCATCGTGCTGCTGCTCATCCCGGCGGCGCTGCTCAACTACCTCGACCGCCAGATGCTCGCGGCGATGAAGTTCTCCGTGATGGCCGACATCCCCGACATCGGGAACGAGGCCAACTGGGGCAAGGTGCTGGCGCTCTTCAAGTGGACCTACGCGCTCCTCAGCCCGATCGGCGGCTACCTCGCGGATCGCTTCAACCGGCGCTACGTGATCGCGGGCAGCCTGCTCGCCTGGTCCGCCATCACTTGGGCGACCGGGCACGTCCAGACCTACGACCAACTCCTCGTCACCCGCGCCGTGATGGGCGTGAGCGAGGCGCTCTACATCCCCGCCGCCCTTGCGTTGATCGCGGACTACCATGCCGGGCCGACGCGTTCGCGCGCCATCGGTTTTCACCAGATGGGGATCTATGCCGGCGTGATCATCGGCGGTTTCAGCGGCTACGCGGCGGACCATCCGACGCTCGGCTGGCGGTGGATGTTCGACGTGTGCGGGGTTCTCGGCGTTCTCTACGCGGTTCCCCTTTTCCTCTTCCTGCGCGATGCTCCGCGGGACCGCGCCACGGAGACGGGAGGCGGACCCTCGACCACCGCCCCGACGAGCGCGCTGCGCGAACTGCTCGGCAACCGCTCCTTCATCCTGCTCGTGCTCTACTTCACCCTGCCGGCGCTCGCGGGCTGGGTCGTGCGCGACTGGATGCCGGCGATCCTCAAGGCCGAGTTCGGCATCGGCCAGGGCAAGGCGGGCGTCTCGGCCACGCTCTACTGGATGGTGGCCTGCATCTTCGGGGCGTTCGTCGGCGGTTGGCTGGCGGACCGCTGGACGCGGCGGACGCCGCGGGGCCGCATCCACACCAGTGCGATCGGGATGGCCTGCATCGTCGTGGCGATGCTCGGCGTGGGCTACTCGCCGGAGACCGGCCGGCTTTGGGTCGCGGTGCTCTTCCTCATCCTCTTCGGGTGGGGGTGGGGCTTCTTCGACACGAACAACATGCCCATCCTCTGCCAGATCGTGCGCCCCCGCCTCCGCGCGACCGGCTACGGAGTGATGAACCTCGTCAGCATCAGTTGCGGTGGTTTTGCAGACTGGGGCTTCGGTGCGCTGCGCGACCGGCATGTTCCGCTCGTGGTCATCTTCGGTCTCTTCGCCGCGGTGGGCGTCTTCTCGATCGTGCTCGTCCTCCTCATCCGCCCCCGCCCCGTCGAGGCTCCTTGAGCGGGGCGCTCAGCGGGTGTGCTTTCCCGACGCGGCTTGCCGACCACCGCCGCCCGGCGCAGGCTCTTCGCGGAACCACACCCCCGTGATCGAATCGATCGCCTTCCACGACTTTCGCGTGCTCGAGCGGGCGACGCTGCCCCTCGGGGCCTTCAACCTCCTGCTCGGCCCCAACGGCAGCGGGAAGACCACCGCACTGCGCGCGCTGCTCGCCCTCGGGGCCGCCGCACGCGGCCGGCTCGGGGGCGGCCCGGCGCGGCCGCTGCCGGATCTCGGAGGCGCCTCGGTGCGGTTCACCTTCGGCGGCCCCCTCGCGGGCGGTCGGGCGTCGCTCCGTTTCGGGGTCGACGGCGCGGCGGTGCTCGCGCTCGAGAGCCGGGCGTGGGGCGAACTCGAGACCCTCGAGTG
>DAIPIQ010000077.1:2543-16783 GCA_036770745.1 Opitutaceae bacterium
CCGCTCGCGCTCGCCCGCCCCGTCGAGCCGGCCGCCCGGCCCCGACTCGCCTCCGACGGCGCGGGTCTCGCCGGCGTGCTCGCGGATCTCCGGGAGGGCGACGGCGCCCGCTGGGCGGCGCTCGTGCGGGATTTCCGGGCGTTGTTGCCCGAGTTCGGCGACGTCATCGCCGGACAGACCACGGCCGGCGGCGTTTCCTTTTCCGTCGTGACGACGAGGGGCCGGGCGCTCGCCCCGGCGAACCTTTCCCAAGGCACGCTCGTGTTGTTGGGCGTGCTCGCGCTCGTCCACGCCCGCGAGCGCGCCTCCGTGCTCTGCCTCGAAGAACTGGAGCGGGGGATGCACCCGCGGCTGCTCCGGGATGTCCGCGATCTGCTCTACCGGCTGGCTTTTCCCGAAGACTGCGGCGAGCCGGGACCGGCGGCGCAGATCGTCGCGACCACCCATTCGCCCTACGTGCTCGACCTCTTCGCCGACACGCCGGAGGACGTGATCCTGGCGACCAAGCAGGACGGCGCGGCCGTCTTCCGGCGGCTCGACACGGTGCCCGAGCTGCGCGAGATGCTCGCGAGCGGCCGGCTCGGCGACCTGTGGTACAGCGGCGTCCTCGGAGGGGTTCCTTGAGCGCGGGGCGGAGTTCTCCCGGCCGGCCCGGATGAAGCTCGGGCTGCTCAGCGAGTCCCCGGCGGACGAGGCCGCGATCGGGATCCTGGTCGAGCGGCTCCTCGGCGAACCCGTCGAGGTGGTGCAGCCGCCGCTGCGCGCGCGGGGCTGGCCAAACGTCATGCAGGTACTCCCGGCCGTGTTGCGACACCTTCAGTTCGAGACCGAGGCGGAGGCCCTGGTCGTCGTCGTGGACTCGGACGACACGCCGCTCCACGACGGCGACCACCTCGATCCGGACGCGTTTCATCCGTTCTGCCGCATCTGCCAGCTCGAGCTGACGATCCGCCGGGCGCGCAAGAAGTGGCGGATGCCCGAGGGTCGCGCGGCGCTGCACACCGCCGTCGGGCTCGCCGTCCCGGCGGTCGAGGGGTGGTATCTGTGCGGTCGCGACGCCGAGGTCGGCGAGGCCGGCTGGGCCGCGGTCCTGGAGGGCCGCGCCGCGCGCTACGATCGACGGGGGCTGAAGGTGCGCGTCTACGGCACGCCGCGACCGACCCTCGCCCTCGAGACCGCGCGGGCCGTGGCCGAGGCGCGACGGTTGAGTGGAGCTCTTCGATGCCTCGAGGAGGCGTTCCCGATCGGGTTTGGCAACCTCGCCCACGCCGTGCGTCACTGGCGGAGGCCTGCCGACGGGCATCGATCACGGAGGCGGACATCATGAACAACGATCCCGAAGCGGACGCGCTCGCCCAGCGGGTGGCGCATCTCGAGCGTGAACTGAAGGAACTGCGCACGCGCGTCGCCGCGCTCGAGCCGACGGAGACGCCCATGCCCGCACCGGCGTTCGTCGCCGCGGAGCCCGCGCCGCCCCCCGCGCTGCCACCGCCGCTGCCCGTGGTCGCTCCGCCGCCCGCCCCGGCCCCGCTGGTGTTCCGCGCTCCGCCGCCGCCTCCTCCACCTGCTCCGGCGTCGGCGCCACCGCCACCACCGCGACCCTCCGCCCTCGGAGCGTTTCTGGAGGCGGTCCACCTGAAACCCCCGGCCGGAGGCGGCTCGGGCGAGGTGCAGCTCGGCGCGTGGTGGGCGACGCGGATCGGTGCGCTTCTCGCGGTGATCGCCGTCGTGTTCTTCGGCGTCTACGTCTCGCTCGGCACGCCTCCCTGGGTGAAGCTCGTCGAGCTCGCCGCCGTCTCCGCGGGCATCGCGCTCGGCGGGGCGTGGCTGGAGCGGCGGCTCCCGCGCTTCGGTTCGGTGATCCTCGGCGGCGGACTCGCGCTGCTCTTCTTCACCGCGCTTGCGGCCTACGCCGTGCCGGCGGTGAAGGTGACCGACGACCTCGCGGTCGCCGCCGGCCTGCAGCTCGCGGCGATCGCGCTCGTCTTCGGGGTCGGCCTGCGGCGCGGCTCACCCACGGTCGTGACGATGGCGACGTTGATGGGCTTCGTCTCGGCCTTCCTCTCGGTCGCGGAGGGGTTCGACGATTTCGCGGTCTTCGGCGCGCTCGGCCTCGCCGTGGTCGCGGCGGGCTTCCGCCTCGCCCGCGGGTGGGCGGCCCCGCTCTTCGTCGCCTCGATCCTCACCCACGTCGTGATCGGCGCGGTCGCGCTCGCGATCTGGAATTCGGAGACCGGCCGGCCGGGCGCGGCCTTCGCCTTCGGGATCGTCGGCGCGGCCTTCGCGATCCTCCTCGCCTCGATCGTGATCGAGCGGGCGGGCGAGGACGGCCGGATCGCGCGCGTCCAGCGCTGGGTGCAGTCGCTCAACGCCTCGCTCGCCGCCCTCGTCGGCCTGCTCGTCATGACGGTCGCGCTCCCGGGCGAGCCGGTCTCGCGGTACTTCTTCGTCGCCGGCGCGGTCCTGTTCGGCGCGGCGTTCTGGGCGCGGCGTAGCGTGCCCATGGATACGCTGTTCCTCTCCTTCGCGGTCAAGGCGACCGCGCTGATCACGCTCGGCGTGATGACGGAGTGGGGCGCGCGCACGCGGTGGACGGCGTTGCTCGTGGAGGCGTTCGTCCTCGTGGCGGCGGCGCACCGGATGCGGCGGAGCGCGCTCGGCTGGATCGCGCTGCTGGTGTGGTTCGTGTCGCTCTTCTTCTTCCTCGGCGACGTGGGGCGGCTGGAGGCGTTGCTTCTTTCGCCGGCCGGGGCGGCGCTCGCGCTCTACGTCGTGGCGGGTCCGGTCCTCCTCCTCGCGATCCGCCGCCTGGCGAAACCGGGCGACGGCAACGCGACGGCGCTCGACGTGCTCTTCGGCATCCTCGCCGCCGTCCCGGTGCTGCCGGCGTGTCTTCTCGTCGTCGATCGCGCCTGGGGTGCGCTCGCGATGACGGCGCTCGCGCTCGTGCTCGTCGGGCTCGCGCGCCTGCTGCGCTCGCTCGTGCCGGCGCTCGCGCCGGTGGCGCTGGCGGCGTTCGCCCATGCCGCGGTCCACGCCTTCGACACGGAGGTGCACGGGCTGCGCTGGATGTGGTCGTCGGTGCTGGTGGTCGGAGGTTTGACCGCCGCGGCGGGCGCGTGGGCGGCGGAGACGCGCGGGCGCTCCGAAGGGGAGTCGGCCGACCTTTGGGAGACCCTGGGCGGCGGGCTGCTCGCGCTCGGGGCCGTCGCGCTCTTCGCAGGAATGTTTCACGCCTGGCTGCCGGAGCAGGCGCTCGGCGGCGCGCTCGCCTTCGCGGCGGTCGTCACCTGGGCCGGTGCGCTCTCCGGACGCCGCGCCTTCGCCGGGGCCGGCGGCGTCGCGGCGCTCCTCGGGGCCCTAATGGCTGCGTTTCGCCACGATGGCGTGTTCGGTCCGGCGCGCGCCGACGACTTGTGGATGTGGCTCGCGGCGGGCGCGGCCTTTGCCGTCGTCGGCGGTCTCGCCCGTCTGCGGGCCGACGCCGCGGCGCGGGCCGGCGCCGGCGGGTTCCGGCTGCTCTCGATCCTCGCGGGACTCTGCGCGGTGCTCGCACTGTGGGTTGCGGCGGAGCGCTCGTTCGCGGCCCCGGGGATCGGATGGACGGTGCTGGCGGCCTCGGGTGTCTATGCCGCGGCCGGCCTTGCGCTCCGGAGCGGGACGCTCCTCGGCGCCGGATCGCTCGTGCTTGCGGGTGGAATGGTCGCGCTCCTCATCCATGCGGGCGGGTTCTGGGAGTCGCGCGTCGCTTGGAGCGGGCTGGGCGCGGCCTTCGGCATCGGCGCCTGGTGTTCCCTCCTCCCGGTGGCGCTCGAGCGCTGGTCCGGGGCCGACGGGATCGTGCGGGGTCGGGCGACGAAGGTCTTCCACGTGCTCGTCGGGGCGGGCTTCGTGATGGTGTTCGCGCTCGCCCGGCCGTCCCCGTGGGCCTCGCTCACGACGGTGGTGTGGGCGGCGACGGGGATCGTATTGTTTTCTTCCGGTCTCTTTCTGCGCGCGAAGCACCTCCGCGTCTGCGGCCTGCTCGTCCTCGCCGCCTGTCTGCCCCGGGTGTTTCTCGTCGACATCAACTCGACGCTCCATCGCATCGCCGCCTTCGCCGTGCTCGGCGGCGTGCTCCTTTGGATCGGCTTCTCCTACCAGCGCTTCCGCCACTTCATCGAGGACGACGACGCGCCGGAGCGACCGGAACCTCCGACCTCCGCGGCCGGTTGACGACCTAGCGCGGCCACGCGCGCCGGTAGGCCTCGGCGCGGGCGCCGTCGTACTCGGCCGCGACCCGGGCGCGGAGGTCGCCGCCACCGGCGTCGTGCGGACGCGCCTCAGGCGGGCATTCCTCGCGCGGCGGCGTGACGATCACCCGGTGGGGACGCGAGTACACGGGCGAGAAGAACCACGATGAACCGCCACGGGCGTTGCGCGCCTCGCGTTCGGCCCGCGCGGCCCGGGCCTCGGCGGCCTCGACGCGCGCCTCGAGCGCGGCGAACTCGGACCTCCGCGCCGCTTCGGCGCGCGCTTCCGCTTCGAGCAGGGCGTCGGCCTGCGCGGCCACGAGGATCTCGTCGCGCACCGGGATCGTCGGATACCGCAGGGCGAAGGCGCGCCAGAGCCGCAGCCGCTCGGAGGCGGGGAGTCCGGTGAAGGCGGGATCGACGAGGCGGGCGTCACGGATCGCGCGACCTTCGGCCTCCAGCCGTTCGGAGCGGAGACGGGCCGCGAGGGCGCGCCGTTCCGCTTCGGCCGTGTCGCGGGCCCGGGCCTCGGCGAGGGCCGCCTCGCTCATCAACGCCACCTCGACGACCCGGTCGCGCTCGAACCGCACCTCGCCGCGCGGGTAGTAGAGGATCGCGAGCGCTCCGCTTGCGACTTCGCCTTGGGGCGCGCCCAGCTCCGCCTCGACCGCTTCGCGGGAGGCCCCGATCTCGACGGCCCGGGCGACGGAGGCCCCGGCGAAAACCAACACGAGCCAGAGGGGCGGGGTCGTCTTCATGCCGGGAGGTTAACCGGCGCCCGGCCGGGCGCAAGCGACCCCGCCGCACCTTCTCCTCGACTGTCGCGTCCGCGACGGCCTAGGTTTTTTCCATGGCACTCACGATCCGTGACGCGAAGTCCTGTCGTTTCGACATCCTCGCCCTGGGCGAAGTCATGCTCCGCCTCGACCCGGGCGAGGGGCGCGTGCGCACCGCCCGTTCCTTCACCGTGTGGGAGGGCGGCGGGGAGTACAACGTGGCCCGCGGGTTGCGCAAGTGCTTCGGCCTGCGCGCGGCGCTCTGCTCGGCCTTCGTCGACAACGAGGTCGGCCGGCTCGTCGAGGACTTCATCCTCCAGGGCGGCGTGAACACGGAGTTCCTGAAGTGGCGCGAGGACGACGGCATCGGCCGGTCGGTGCGCAACGGTCTCAACTTCACCGAACGCGGCTTCGGCATCCGCGGCGCCGTCGGCGTGCCCGACCGCGGCAACACCGCGGCCAGCCAGCTCAAGCCGGGCGACTTCGACTGGGAGGAGATCTTCGGCCGGCAGGGCGTGCGGTGGTTCCACACCGGCGGGATCTTCGCCGCGCTCTCCGAATCGACCGCCGCGCTCACGATCGAGGCGGTCGAGGCGGCGAAGCGCCACGGCACGATCGTGTCCTACGATCTCAACTACCGCCCCTCGCTCTGGAAGAGCATCGGCGGCCAGAAGAAGGCCCGCGAGGTCAACCGCGAGATCGCCAGGCACGTCGACGTGATGATCGGCAACGAGGAGGACTTCACCGCCTCGCTCGGCTTCGAGGTCGAGGGCATGGACGACAACCTCACCCACATCGAGACGGACGCATTCAAGGCGATGATCCGCACCGCCGTGGCGGAGTTTCCGAACTTCAAGGTCGCCGCGACCACGCTGCGCAAGGTCATCACCGCGACGGTCAACGACTGGAGCGCGATCTGCTACCACGACGGCGCCTTCCATGAGAGCCGCGCGTATCCGGCGCTGGAGATCATGGACCGCGTCGGCGGCGGCGACAGCTTCGCGAGCGGCCTCGCCTTCGGCTTCCTCGCCCACAACGACGCGGCGAAGGCCGTGAACTACGGCGCGGCGCACGGCGCCCTCGCCATGACGACGCCCGGCGACACCTCGATGGTGACGCGCAAGGAGGTCGAGAAGATCATGGGCGGGGGCAGCGCGCGGGTCGTGCGCTGAGTCCGTCGCGGGCGGGACGGTTTCGTTCGCGGCGGGTGGGCCTCGCGCCCCTCGGCGAGGGGCGCGCCACCTCGGAGGGGCTTCGCCCGTCTCACGTCGCGAGGCGCGGCGAGGAGCGGGGCCCTCGCGTGTCGCAAAGCCGGCACGCACAGGTGGCACGCCTCTCGCCGAGAGGCGTGTGGCCCGCGCGTCCCGCTCCTCAGCGGTAGGGCAGGGGGAAGCGCGCGCCGAGCTCGAGGATCGTCTCGCGCGCGGAGGCGAGGACCGCGGCGTCGTCGAGGTGCGAGAGCACCGCGTCGATCGCCCCGGCGATGACCTCCATCTCGGGCTCGCGCATGCCGCGCGTCGTCACCGCCGGGGTGCCGAGGCGGATACCGCTCGCCTGGAACGGACTGCGGGTCTCGAAGGGGATCGTGTTCTTGTTGCAGGTGATGTTCGCGTGATCGAGCAGCTCCTGCGCGCGCTTGCCGGTGAGTTCGGTGTTCTTTTCCCGCAGGTCGACGAGCATGAGGTGGTTGTCGGTGCCGCCGCTGACGATTCGGAATCCGCGTGCGGCCAGCGCCCCCGCGAGCGCGCGGGCGTTGGCCACGACGGCCTCCTGGTAGGCGCGGAACCCGGGCTTCGCCGCCTCGAGGAAACACACCGCCTTGGCGGCGATCACGTGCATGAGCGGTCCGCCCTGCGCGCCCGGGAAGACCGAAGAGTCGATCGCCTTCGCGTGCGCGGCCTTGCAGAGGATGAGACCGCCGCGGGGGCCGCGCAGCGTCTTGTGGGTCGTCGTCGTGACGAAGTCGGCGTGCGGGACGGGCGAAGGATGGATGCCCGCCGCGACGAGCCCGGCGATGTGGGCGATGTCGGCGAAGAGCAGCGCGCCCACGCTCCGGGCGATCTCGCCCATGCGGGCGAAGTCGATGACGCGGGAGTAGGCGCTCGCGCCCACCGTGATCATCTTCGGCCGCTCCCGCGCCGCCACCTCGGCGAGCTCGTCGTAATCGATCAGGCCCGTGTCCTCGCGCACGCCGTACTGGACGAACGTGAAGAGTTTGCCGGAGAAGTTCGCCGGGTTGCCGTGGGTGAGGTGGCCGCCGTGCGAGAGGTTCATTCCGAGCAGTTTGTCGCCCGGTTGGAGCATCGAGAAGTAGACCGCGGCGTTGGCCTGGCTGCCCGAGTGCGGCTGCACGTTGGCGTGGTCGGCCCCGAAGAGCCGCTTCGCGCGGTCGATCGCCAGTTGTTCCGCGACATCCACATGCTCGCAACCGCCGTACCAGCGCCGGCCGGGGTATCCCTCGGCGTACTTGTTGGTGAGCACGGTACCCTGCGCCTCCATCACGGCGGGGAGGGTGAAGTTCTCCGAGGCGATGAGCTCGATGTGGGTCTGCTGGCGGTGCAGCTCGCGGCGGATCGCGGCGTGGATCTCGGGATCGACCTGCGCGAGCGGCGCGGCGTTGAGGGAGACGACGGTGGTGCTTTCGGCGGTGGGCATGGAAAGGGTCGAGGCGAAACTCAGCGCGCGCGGACGTCGAGGAGCTTCCGCACGTGGGCGAGCAGCGAGGGGATCGCCTCCACCATCCCGTCCCGGCTCGCCTCGTAGGCGAGGAGGTTCTGCCCGAACGGATCCGGCAGGTCGCGTTCCGCCGTGTCCATCAGCTCGCGCAGGAGCAGGACCCCGGCGGGCGGCGGGGCGAATTGCAGCTCGATCAGCGCGCGGTGCGACTCGGTCATGCAGAATACGGCGAGGGCGCGGTCGAGCAGCTCCTGGGTCAGCCGGCGGCTCCGGTGCCCGGCGAGCGGGATCCCGACCCGTTGCAGCGCCTGGACGGAATTCGCGGCCGGGGCCGCTCCCTCGAGCGCGGAGATCCCCGCGGAGACGACCTCGAGCGAGCGCAGCGGCTCCGGCTCGACCGCGATCGCATGCCGGAAGAGCGCGGCCGCCATCGGGCTGCGGCAGGTGTTCGCCGTGCAAACGAAGAGGACGGGGCCGGGTTGTTCGGGCATCGCAGGGAAGCGGGACTGTCCGAATCCGACGGGCGGGAGTCAACCGCGCGCTCGGCCATGCGGTCCCGTGAAGGGCTCTCGAATCGACGCGCGGCCGATAGGCGACGAAGATGTGCAAGCACAGGTCGCTGCGCGTCGGGACGTCAGCCGACGGTCGCCGTCGCCGCAACCGCTGGAGGGGGCGATCCGTCTCGTTCGAGCCCGAGCCGAACGGGAACCACGAGACGGAAACCAGCGCTCCGGGGCCTTGGGTTTGGCGCAGTTGCCGCCCACCAAGGGAAGCCTCTCCCCGATCCACCGCAGCCGCCCGGCCCATCCCCGCCGATCCGGGTAGCGTGCCTTTCGCCGAAAGGCGCGAAGACGCCCAAGCCCGGACCGGATCGCGGTCCGCGCGGTCGTCGACGGAAACGCCGAAAACCAACACAACACGGATTTCCCCCGTCGGATCGACTCCAGCGCCTGGTTCGACGACAAACGTCTCAAGCACAGCCACAGGCGACTGTATCAGATGGACCACCGGGTTGAGTCGCGTGCCCATCTCGCTTCCACCAATCGAGACCACCGATCAACTCCTTAACACGGAACCCAAGTTTCAGCATGTTGAGGGCGCCCTTGGTAGAGGCGTTGCAGCCGATCCCGTCACAGTAGGTCACGACCAACGCATCCTTCCGGATACGCCTCGTCGTTTCGGGCGTCATCGTGCGATGCGGAATGTTCATGGCATCGGGGATGTGTTCCTTCGCGAACGCTTCCCCTGAGCGTGCGTCTATGACGACGATGTTCTCACCGGATTCCAAAGAGACCTTCAGATCCCACGAGTCGATCTCATGCGCCAGTTTGTCTGTGTAGTGTTTTAGTTGATCGTCCATAATCGTGGGTATTTCCCGGCCAAAGAACTATGGCGATCCCGAACAACGCAGGCTCCGACGCCCAGGGGTACGAGCTCCAGAATCCACATTCCTTCTTTCTGGCAATGACCGCCGCGGACGTCGGGAATGCGTCCCGGCCCACGACAGCAGGTTGCCGCGACTCTTGATCCCACGCGCTGACGCGCGACGGACCAGCGGGCACGGTGGAACGCGTCCGCGATCGCACGGCCCGTAGGGCGACGCAGCGACGGCAGGGGTGAATGCGCGCGTCCCGGGGCGTTTCGATCGTGGAAGGCAGGCGGCGCTCGGGGTGAAAAAGCGCTTGCGTGGGCGGAGGCCGACGGGAGGGTCGCGGTTGATGAACCGTGTCGCGTGGCTCGTCTGGTGGGGGATTTTCGGAAGCGTGTTCCTTTGGTCGGCTATCGGCCCGAGGGACCGGTTCACGTGGGCCTTGGAGGTTGCGCCCGCGGTCGTCGGGGCGGCGGTGATCGTGGCGACGGCCCGGCGCTTTCCGCTCACGCCGCTCGCCCTCTGGCTGGCCCTGGCACATTGCGTCGTGCTGATGGTGGGCGGGCACTACACCTATGCGGAGGTGCCGGCGTTCGATCGTCTGGCCGAGGTCTTCGGGTGGTCGCGCAACAACTACGACAAGCTCGGCCACTTCGCCCAGGGCTTCGTGCCGGCCGTGCTCGCGCGCGAGGTCCTCGTGCGCAACGAGGTGATCCGTGGCCGCGGCTGGCTCGGGTTTCTCGCGGTCTGCTTCTGCCTGGCGTTCTCGGCGTTCTACGAGCTGCTGGAGTGGTGGGTCGCGCTCGCGAGCGGGGAGTCGGCCGAGGCGTTCCTCGGCACGCAGGGTTACGAGTGGGATACGCAGTCCGACATGGCCTGGGCGCTCTTTGGAGCGATCGCGGCGCTCGTCGCGCTCGGGCGGGTCCATGATCGCGCGATCGCGCGTATGGGCTCCACAACGAGCGGCCCGGTCGCATAGTCCGTCGGATGGAAAAGCTCCGTTTCAGCGAACTCGGGTTGTCGCCCGAGCTGCTCAAGGCGATCGACCGGCTGGGTTTCGAGGAGGCGTCGCCCATCCAGACGGCCGCGATCCCTCCGATCCTCGCGGGCCGCGACGTGATCGGCCAATCCTCGACCGGCTCGGGCAAGACCGCGGCGTTCGCCATTCCCGCGGTCGAGCGGGTCGACGCGCGCGACCGCTCCGTGCAGGTGCTGGTGCTCTGCCCGACCCGGGAGCTCGCGGTCCAGGTGGCCGAGGAGGTCGCGAAACTCTCGCTCTTCAAGCGGGGCGTGCAGGCCGTGCCGATCTTCGGCGGCCAGTCGTACGAGCGGCAGTTCCGGGCGCTGCACGCCGGGGTGCAGATCGTGATCGGGACGCCCGGCCGGGTGATCGACCATCTCGAGCGCAGGACGTTGAAGCTCGACGGGCTGCGGATGCTCGTGCTCGACGAGGCTGACCGGATGCTCGACATGGGTTTCCGCGAGGACATCGAGCGGGTGCTCGAGCGGGCGCCGGATCAGCGGCAGATCCTTTTCTTCTCCGCGACGATGCCGCGGGCGATCCAGGAGTTGATCCGGCGTTTCAGTCGTGATCCGGCGTGGATCCGGATCGAGCCGCGGCTCGAGAACGCCCCGCAGGTCGACCAGGTGTGGATCGAGGTCGAGCGGCGTTCCAAGCACGAGGTGCTCACCCGGCTGATCGACCTCCACGATTTCCGTTACGGGATCATCTTCTGCAGCACCAAGCTGATGGTCGACGAGCTCGACGAGCACCTCCACGCCCGCGGGTACTCCGTCGAGCGCCTCCATGGTGACATCACCCAGGCGCAGCGCACGCGCGTGATGGAGAAGTTCCGCCGGCGCGGATTCGAGTTCCTCATCGCCACCGACGTGGCGGCGCGCGGTCTCGATGTCGACGATCTCGAGGTCGTGATCAACTACGACCTGCCCAACGACGCCGAGGACTACACGCACCGCATCGGGCGCACCGGGCGTGCGGGGAAGTCGGGTCGCGCCATCACCTTCGTCTCGGGCCGCGAGCTCTACAAGCTCCAGGCGATGATGCGCTATGCGCGGCTCGCGATCCGGCGTGAACGCGTGCCGTCGCTCGATCAGGTCGAGGAGGCGCGGGAGAATCTCTTCTTCGAGAAACTGCGCGCCACCCTCGACGGTGGCGCCTTCCAGAAGCACGACCGGATGCTCGACCGGCTGCTCGACCAGGGATACGCGAGCACCGACATCGCCTCGGCGCTGATCTCGATGCTCAACGGGGCCACGCCGCCCCCGGCGGCCGCTCCCGCGGCCGAGACCGCCCGCAACGCGCCCGCCGCGCCCGCCGGTCGGCCGGAGCGCCCGCCCCAGGCCCCGGTCGCAGCCCCGGCGCGTCCGGCCGTCGAGGCGCCGGCGGCGGAGGTCGCGAAGCCGCCGCGCAAGCCCAAGGCGAAGTTCGAACGGCCCGCGCGCACCGGTCGCGAGCCGGGCTTCACCACCGTGTTCCTCAACGTCGGGCGCAAGCACCTCGTCACCCCCGCCGACATCGTGGGCAAGATCGCGGGCGTCACCCGCCTGCCGCCCGCGGTCGTGGGAGCGATCGACATCCATCAGCGCCACGCCCTGGTGGACGTGGCGCAGGAGGGCCTCGACGCGGTGCTGACCCGGCTCGCGGGCATCCGGCTCAAGGGGGAAGTCCTCGCGCCCGTGCTCGCGAAGGTTTGAGGGAGGATTCACGACCTCCCTCGAGGGGGGGCGTCAGTCCCCGAGGCTCGTGCCGACGTTGCGGGCGGCGCGGATCCAGGGGTGGGAGAGGGGCACGGTCTTGAGGCGGCCCGCGACGCGGGAGACCGGCACGGCCTTGACCCCGTCGCCGACGGAGGCGGCCATCACGCCGAACTCGCCGCGACGGATCAGCTCGACCGCGGCGGCCCCGAGCCGGGTCGCGAGGAGGCGGTCGGAGCAGGACGGCGTGCCTCCGCGCTGGACGTATCCGAGAATGGATACGCGGGCCTCGAGGTGGGTGAGGCGTTCCAGCTCCTCGGCGAGGCGGAGGGTGTTGCCGGCGTGGTGGCCGTAGAGGGCCTTCAGGTCGCTCTTGGCGCGGCGGCGCGCCGCCGGGGAGCGCGCGGCCTCCTTGCGGGCCGCGGCGGCCGCGAGCCGGCGCGCATGGTCGGCCGCCATCGCCCCCTCGGCGACGGCGACGATCGAGAAGCGGGAACCCTGGCGGGAGCGTTCGTTGATCGCCGCGGCGATCCGGGCGACGTCGTACGGGATCTCGGGGATGAGGATCACGTCGGCCCCGCCGGCGATGCCGGCCCCGAGGGCGAGCCAGCCGGCGCGGTGGCCCATGATCTCGGCGACGATGATGCGGTGGTGGCTGTGGGCGGTGCTGTGCAGGCGGTCGAGCGCCTCGGTCGCGATCCCGAGCGCGGTGTCGAAACCGATCGCGTCGTCGGTCGCGTCGACGTCGTTGTCGATCGTCTTGGGCAGGGTGACGACGTCGAGGCCGTGCTCGATGAGGCGGAGGGCGTTCTTGTGGGTGCCGCCGCCGCCGATGCAGACGAGGGCGTCGAGGCCTCGGCGCTCGTAGGTCGCCGCGATCGCGTCGCGCATGTCGCGCTCGCCGTCGGCGGTCTCGACCCGGTGGACCTTCACCCGGCTCGTGCCGAGCAGCGTGCCGCCCTGGGTGAGCACCCCGGAGAGCATCCGGATGTCGAGCGGCACGGCCTGATCCTCGATCAACCCGGAGAACCCGCGCTGGAAGCCGACGACCTCCCAGCCGTGGAGGCCGATCGCGGTCTTGCCGACGGCGCGGATCGCGGCGTTGAGGCCGGGAGCGTCGCCGCCGGCGGTGAGGATTCCGATGCGTTTGGGGCGTTTCGTGCGTTTCATGGGGTCGGCATGGCTCCGGGTGGCGCGGGATGCTGTGCGGGGACGCTGCGATTGGGCGAGCGCCGAGCTTGTTGGATTGCGTGGGGACGGGCGACCGCTTCACTCGGCGGTTTCACGACCGCGCCCCGCATGGAAAAGCAGCCGATCCTCGACCTCATCATCAAGAGCCTGCAGGCCGAACTGGCCTCCCTGACCGCCGCCGCGAAGGACGCCCGGGAGTATGCGACGGACTCCGAGTCGAAGGCCGAGGACAAGTACGACACTCGTGCGACCGAGTCCTCCTACCTGGCGGACGGGCAGGGGCGGCTCGCCGCGGAGGTCGCGGAGAGCATCGAGGCGTTCCAAGCCCTGGCGGCGCGCACCTTCCGCCCCGAGGAGCCGATCGCGCTGGGCGCGCTCGTCGAGATCGAGCGGCCCGGCGGCAATCACTTCTTCTTCCTCGGCCCGCGCGCGGGCGGCCTGACCGTCGTGCTCGACAAGCGCGAGATCTCGGTCGTGACGCCGCAATCGCCGCTCGGCCAGCGGCTGCTCGGCAAGGTCGAGGGTGGCGGCGTGACGATGCCGACCGGTCGCCAGGCCCGGATCGTCCGCGTCGCCTGAGTCTCAGCCCACGTAGGGGCGGGTGCGCTGGCAGAGCTGGAGGCAGAGCCCGAACGGGTCGCGGAGCATGAGCAGGCGCGAGCCGTCGGGCTGGCGGACGTCGTCGAGGAGCGTGCAGCCGGCGGCGAGGAGCGGGCGGGCGGCGGCCTCGGCGTCGGGCACGGCGAAGGCGAGATGAAGCTCGAGGTGGTGGCGGTTGGCGGCCGTGCCGACCGCGGCCTTGGGGTTCTCGTAGAGTTCGAGGAAGACCCGCCCTTCGGAGTCGCCGAGGAAGTGGATGAAGGGCGGCTCGGGCATCGCGCGGAGCAACCGCAGCCCCAGCCGCTCGACATACCACGCGGCGACGACGGCCGGGCCTGCGACGTTGATCGCGAAGTGCTCGAAGCGCATCGGCGTCGGACGCGGCGCCTCAGCCGTTGGTGTAGTCCATCAGGCGGTTCTCCAGGAACTCCTGACGGGCGCTGCGCGGCTTCGGTTCGCCGAGCTCGAAGGCGATCTTCTCCAGCTCCTTGAAGCCGATCTTGCGGCGCTCGATCGCGCGGCCGAAGCCGTCGTCGAAGCTCGCATAGCGCTCGTCGACGCGGGCCTGGAGTCGGCCCTCGGCGAGGATCGTCCGCGCCTTGCGGAAGGCCAGGGCGTAGGCGTCCATCCCGCCGATGTGGGCGTGGAAGAGATCGTCGAGGTCGATCGAGGTGCGGCGGA
>DAIPIQ010000078.1:0-16779 GCA_036770745.1 Opitutaceae bacterium
CGCCCCGCGAGGCGCGCGCAAGGCTTAACCCGGGAGCGCTCGCTTTTCGGGAGCGTTCAAGGATGGTGCCGACCTGCTGTCGTCGGAAGCCCGGGATGAACCCCACAGCCAAGGCAAGCCAGGTGGCTGTGGTTGATGCACACGACCCTGCCTCCACTTCCGATTCCCCCCGGCCACACGCCTCTCGGCGAGAGGCGTGCCACCTTTGCGCGTCACTTGGACGACACGCGAGGGCCCCACTCCCCGCCGTGCCTTGCGACGAGAGACGCGCAGATCCTCTCCGAGGTGGCGTGCCCCTCGCCGAGGGGCACGAGCCCCATGCCAAGGCATCCGATCCGGCGCCCCACCCGACGCGGCCAAGGGTTGCGCCGCCTCAATCCGTCACCCCGGAGGTGGCGTCGGGCGGGCGGGGGGTCGCGGCCTCGTCCACCACCCGGATCCCGCGGATGAGCAGCACGGCGGCCCCGAGGAACACGAGCGAGGCCCCGGCCGCCCAATGGAAGTTCAACAACCTGCCGTCCGCGCCCTCCTTGACGATCCCTCCGGCGAGCCAGGCGGCGAGCGCACCCGAGACGGCCTGCACGGCGGCGTTGAGGCTCATGAAGCCGCCGCGGTGGCGGGCGTGCACGCTCATCGTCACAATCGCCATCGACGGCGTCCAGCGACCGCCCAGCGACATGATGAAGAGCGTCGTCGCGGCCAGCACCATCGCCGCCGGCCACGGCCCGACGAAGCCGACCGCGAGCACCGGGAGGATCGCCCCGAGCGCGATCAGGTTGAACACGCGGACATGCCCGAAGCGGTCGCCGAGGTGGCCGAGGAGGTTGTTGCCGATGATCGTGGAGACGCCCCCGAGCACGTAGACGAGCGAGAGGCCGCCGGCGGAGAGGCCGCCGTTGCGCACCACCGCCCCGGGGAGGAACGGCACCACGATCATTCCCGAGACCGAGAGCATCGCCACGAGGGCGATCGCCCGCAGGTGGTTGGGCTCGCCGACGATCGCCCGCATCCGGCTGAGGGCGGAGCCGGCTTCGCCGCCCTCGAGGTGGGCCGCGACCGGCGGAAGCACCCAGAATGCGGCGAGCAGCGTGAGCACGCCGGCCCCGGCGAGGCCGAAGAACGCGGCGTTCCACCCGAAGGCGGAGGCGAGCGCGAGCCCGGCGGGCACACCGAGGATCTGGCCGATCGAAAACGCCGACATCACGAACGCCATCCCCGCCCCCCGGCGTTCCCGCGGCACCACGTCGCCGACCGTGGCCGTGACGATCGAGCCGCAGACCCCGCCGAAACCACCGGCGAGCAGCCGCGCCACGAGCAGCGCCTCGTAGCTCCGGGCGAGCGCGCACGCCACGGTGGCCAGCACCACGCCGGAGAAGAGCACGAGCAGGGCGCGCTTGCGCCCGAAACGATCGAGGAAGAAAGCCGCCGCGAGTCCGGTCACCCCCGCGCTCAGGCCGTAGGCCGCGACCAGCCGCGCGAAACCGGCCGGCCCGATCGAGAACCGGCTCATCAGCTCCGGCCCCAGCGGCATCATGATCATGAAGTCCAGCACGTGGACGAACTGCACCGCCGCGAGCACGAGGAGCACCGCGCGTTCGCGGGAGGCGGTGAGGGCGGTGGACATGACGAGCGGCGAGCAAGCCGGCGCCCGGACAAATGGCAACGCCGACCTTCCGCCGCCGCCGGCCGGCGGGTGTTCGCGAAAGTGGTGGCAACCTGCAGTCGTGGGCGCGGGTTCATCGCCGGCTTCTGCGGCGTCTCTTTCCCGGAAATCGGGGCTCAACCCCGGCCCACGAGGACGACGCGGCGGAGCGGGTTGTTTTCGTTTGCCCCGGCAACGCGGCCGGCGGCATGGTTCGCGCGGCCATTGACGCGTGGAAAACCGTGAGAGCAACGTCCTGATGAAGCCCCGCGCCGGCGGGCGCGCAGCACCGCGGCGCGTAGCGGCGGCGGTCCTCGGCGTGGCGCTCCTCGCCACCACCGGCTGCTCGATCCGGCAGCTCGCGATCAAGCAGCTCGGCTCCGCCCTCGCCGAGGGCACGGGAGGGGCCTTCGCGGCCGAGCCGGACGTCGAGTTCGCCGGTCAGGCCGTGCCCTTCAGCCTCAAGCTCATCGAGTCGCTCCTCCTCGAGCAGCCCGACAACGCCGAGCTGCTCGTCGCCGCGGCCTCGGGCTTCACCCAATACTCCTACGTCTGGGTGCAGCAGCCGGCCGACTTCATCGAGGACGAGGATTTCGCGCGCGCCCAGGCCGGGCGGGAGCGCGCCCGCGCCTTCTACGTCCGGGCGCACGACTACGCGGTCCGCGCGCTCGCCGGGGGAGACCCCGGTTTCGTCGTCCGCCTCGCAGTGGAACCGGTCGCGACCGCGGCCGCCTTCGGGCGGGGCGACGTGCCCGCGCTCTACTGGGCCGCCGCCTCGCTCGGCGGGGCCCTCGCCCTGAGCAAGACCGATCCCGAGATGGTCGCCCGCCAGCCCGTCCTCGAGGCGCTGATCGACCGCGCCTTCGCCCTCGATCCGGAATGGAACGGCGGCGTGCTCCGCGAACTCCTCATGGCCTACGAACTCGCCCGGCCGGGCGGAGGACCCGCCGCGCTCGACCGTGCCCGCGGCCACTTCGCGGTCCTCACCGCGGCGGACCGGCCGCCGCGCGCCTCGCCGCTGGTCGGCTACGCCGAGACGGTGTGCGTGCAGGAGCAGGACCGCGCGGAATTCACCCGCCTGCTCGAGCGCGCGCTCGCCATCAACACCGACCTCACGCCCACCGAACGGCTCGCCAACGTCGTCATGCAACGCCGGGCACGCTGGTTGCTCGACCGGGTGGACGAGCTTTTCCTCGATTGAGCGGTCCCCGCCGTCGCGACCGGACCCGTCCTTTCCCATGCACCGCCTCCCGCCGACTTTCCCGCCGCACCGCCTCGCGCGGTTCCTCGCCCTCTTCGTCCTCGCCGGCTGCCTCTGCTCGGCCGCCGCCGGGCGCACCGCGCGGCTGAAGCTCGCGACCCTCGCCCCGAAGGGCACGTCGTTCCACCTCATCCTCCAGGAGATGGGCGCGAAGTGGCGGAGCGGGCCCGACGGCGGCGCGGCGTTGACCATCTTCACCGACGGCACGATGGGCGGCGAGGGCGACATGGTGCGCCGGATGCGGCTCGGCCAGCTCCAGGCCGGCCTGCTCACGATCTCCGGGATCGTCGACATCGATCCGGCGCCCTCGGGCCTGCAGAACATCCCGATGGCCTTCCGCTCGCTCGAGGAGGCGACCTACGCCCGCGAACGGCTCGCCCCCCGCTACGAGGCCGCGCTCGAGGCGAAGGGTTTCATCGTGCTCGGCTGGTTCGATTCGGGCTGGCTCCACGCCTTTTCCCGCAAGCCCCTCGTCCGCCCCGAGGATCTGCGGGGCGAGAAGATCTTCGTCGTGGCGGGTGCGGTCTCGACGGCCGCGGTCGTGCGCACTTTCGCGATGCAGCCGGTGATCCTCGAACCGACCGACCTGCTCGTCAGCCTTCAAACCGGTCTCGTGACGGTGGTGCCGGCCCCGCCGTTCTACGCGCTCGCCGGGCAGTTCTTCCAGCCCGCGCCGCACATGCTCGAGGTGAACTGGGCCCCGCTCGTCGGAGCGCTGATCCTGAGCAAACGCGCCTGGGACGACCTCTCGCCGGCCCAACAGGCGCTCTTCCGCTCCACCGGCGCCGAGGCATGCGCGAAGATCACCGGGACGGCGCGGCGCGAGGCGCTCGAGTCCGTCGCGGCGATGGAGCGCCGCGGACTGCGGGTGCAGAAGCTCGAGGGCGCGCTCGAGCGGGAATGGATCGACTTCGCCGAGTCGGTCCAACCCAGCATGCGCGGCTCCGTCGTGCCCGAGGCCGAGTTCGACGAGATCATGCAGGTCGTGCGCGAATACCGCGCGCGCTGAGGCCGCCTCGTGGAGACGCGCACCGAAGCCGCCCGCGCTCCCACCCTCTGGAGGGTCGTGCACGCGGTGGAGGACGCGCTCCTCGCCCTCGCCCTCGCCGGGATCCTCGCGATCCCGCTCGCCGAGATGGTCCTGCGTTCGCTCTTCGCCTCCTCGCTGCCCGGCGGCAACACCCTCACCCAACACCTCACCCTGCTCGTGAGCATGGCGGGCGGGGCGCTCGCCGCCCGCGAGGCGCGGCTGCTCACGATCTCCCAGGGCTTCGCCGGGCTCCGCGCGCCGTGGGGCGTCGTGTGCGAAGTCTTCCGCGCCGGTTTCTCGGCGGGGGTCGCGGGCATCCTCGCCTGGGCGGGCTGGCAATTCCTCCTCTTCGAGCGCGGCGGCGGCCTCGTCATCGCCTTCGGCATCCCGGTGTGGGTCCCGCAGATCGCGCTCGCGCTCGGCTTCGCCGTCATCGCCCTGCGCCTGGTCCGGCACGGAGGAAAAACCTTCGCATCGCGCGCGGCGGCGTTCGTGCTCGGGGCGGCGGTGTGCCTCGTGGTCGTGGCGACCGAGCCGGAGTCGTGGACGCCGGCGATCGCCCTGCTGGGCGGCCTCTTCGTCGCGGGCGTGGTCGGCGCGCCGATCTTCGTCCTGCTCGGCGGCGCGGCGGCGTTCCTCTTCTGGGGTTCCTACAACCCGCTCGCGAGCGTCGCCCTCTCGCACTACAGCCTCGCCACCAACCCCACCATCCCGGCGCTGCCGCTCTTCACCCTCGCCGGCTACTTCCTCGCCGAAGGCGGCACGTCGCGCCGGATGCTGCGGCTCCTCCGCGCCACCGTCGGCGGCCTGCGCTCCGGCCCCGCGCTCGTCACCGTCGCGGCGTGCGGTTTCTTCACCTCGCTCACCGGCGCCTCCGGGGTGACGATCCTCGCACTCGGAGGCCTGCTCGTGCCGTTCCTCGTCGGGGCCGCCTACTCCGAACGCGCCTCGATCGGGCTCGTGACCGGGGCCGGTTCGATCGGGTTGCTCTTCGCCCCGTGCCTGCCGCTGATCCTCTACGCGATCATCGCGCAGGTGGACATCGCCGCGATGTTCCTCGGCGGGATCGGGCCCGGGCTGTTCCTCGCCCTCGTGGTCGTGGTCTGGGCGACGGTGCGCAGGCCGCGCGCCGCCGATGCGGCGGCCGCCCCGCTCCGCTTCGACAGGCGCGAGGCGCTGGCCGCGTTGTGGGACGCAAAATGGGAACTGGCGATCCCCGTGGTCAGCCTGGGCGGCATCTTCAGCGGGGTTGCGACCCCGGTGGAGGCGGCGGCGATCACCGCGCTCTACGCACTGCTCGTCGAGACGCTCGTCCACCGCGACCTGCGGTGGCGGGACCTGCCACGGGTCGTGCGCGAGTGCGGGCTCCTGATCGGAGGCGTGCTGCTCATCCTCGGCGTCGCCCAAGCGTTCACCAACTACCTCGTCGACGTGCAAGCTCCGGCGCGGCTCGTCGAGCTCGTCACGGCCCACGTCGAGTCGAAGATCGTGTTCATCCTGCTGCTCACGGTCGTGCTGCTCGTGGTCGGGTGCCTGATGGACGTGTTCTCGGCGATCATCGTCGTGGTGCCGTTGATCGTGCCGTTGGGCGCGGCCTTCGGGATCGATCCGGTGCACCTCGGCGTGCTCTTCCTCGCCAACCTCGGTCTCGGCTTCCTCACCCCGCCGGTGGGGATGAACCTCTTCCTCGCCTCCTACCGCTTCAACCGTCCGATGCCCGAGGTGCTGCGCGCCTCGCTCCCCTACTTCTGGCTGCAGCTCGCCGCGGTGCTCGTGATCAGCTTCTGGCCCGCCCTCTCGACGACCATCCCGGCGTGGTTCGGCGGGTGAATCCGAACGAAAGGTTGCTCCGCGGCTGAGGACTCCGCGGCTCCTTTCCGGCGTGAACCGCCGAGTGCGCAGATTGCGCGGAGTAGAGAAGTTCCACCGAACTCGACCCTGAGCGCCTCCAGGCGTTCGATCGGCTCTCCCGATCGCATCCTCCACTCTGATTCCGCGTATTCCGCGCATTCCGCGGTTCCTTTCCGGCGTGAACCGCCGAATGCGCAGAATGCACAGAGTTGAGAAGGCGACCGAACGCGCGCTCTTCACCTCTCCATCACGACAGCGTTTTCGACCTCGACCTCTGGGAGGGAATCAAGCCTGTTGCCAAGCGAGCCCCTACGGTTTCGGTTGCCCGCCTTCGATACATCTCACGGTTGATTTCAGTTCATGGAACAAGACGAACTCACCGAGCGGATCATCGGCGCCGCCCACAAGGTGCTCTATGCGCTCAAGCCGGGGCTCGACGAAAAACTCTACGAACGCGCGCTCGCGATCGAGCTCACCAAACAAGGTCTTCGGTTCGATACCCAGAAACAGTTCCCGGTTCGTTACGACGGCGAGCACATTGGCACGCTCATCCCGGACTTGATCGTCGAAGACCGTGTGATCGTGGATCCGAAAGTCGCGGGCGCCTTCAACGAAACCCATCTGGCGCAAATGCTCGGGTACCTGAAGATCACCGGCTTGGCTACCGGCCTCCTCCTCAACTTCAAACACGCGAGCCTCGGCATCAAGCGCGTCTCCAACTCGGCTCCCCCTCCCTGATTCCGCGCATTCCGCGGCTCCTTTCCGGCGTGAACCGCCGAGTGCGCAGATTGCGCGGAGTTGAGAAGGCCATCGAACTCCACTCCGAACGCCACCAGGCGGTCGATCGCGTCCCGGCCTCTCATCCTCCGCTCTGATTCCTCGCCTTCCGCGGTTTCTTTCCGAGGCGGACCGCGGGGCTCCCGCTCGGGCTCAGAACTGGATCTTGATTCCGCGGCGGCGGAAGGTCGGCACGTCGAGGTCCTCGCCCTCGAAGATCGTGCGTTCGCCCTGGTCGAACTGGCCGCGGGCCGCGACTTCGCCGAAGGCGAACTCGTCCTGCCGCGCGGGGGCGGCGGGCGGGCGCGCGGGTTTCGCGAAGGTGGCGGCCTGCCCACCCGCGGCGACCGCCGGGCCGGCGCCCGCGCCGACGAGGACCGGCTCGGCTTCGGAGGCGATCGTGACCCGCCTCGACCCTTCGCGCGACCGGGCCGCGCGTTCGGGCAGGACGCGGCGCGCGCCGCGCCCGTTGAGGTCGGTCGTGCCGATCACGCAGATCTCGACGCGGCGGCTCCACGTCTCGTCGATCACCGCGCCCATCACCACGTGCGGTCCGCGGCCGAACTCCTCGGTCACGACCGACATGATCCGTTGCACGTCGCTGAGCGAGAGGTCGGGGCCGCCGATGATGTTCACGAGCAGGCGGTCGGCCTTGCGGGAAAACTCCGGGGTGTGGAGGAGGGGGCAGTTGCGGAAGTCCTCGAGCGCCGCGGCGACGGCGGTCTCCCCCTCGCCGCAGCCGAGGCCGAAGAGCGTCTTGGCCCCGCGGAAGGCGAACGACTCGCGCAACGCGGCGAAGTCGAGGTTGATGAGTCCGCTCCGCGCGAGCATCGACCAGATCGAGCGGACCGCGCGGTCGATCCACTCGTCGCCGCGGCCGAAGGCGCCGAGCACGCTCGCATCGTCGTCGGCCTGCTGGAGGAGCATGTCGTTGGGCAGCGGAATCACCGCGTCGGCCACGGCGCGCAAGGCGGTGAGCCCCTCCTCGGCCTGCTTCATCCGGCGGCCGCCCTCGAAGGTGAAGGGGAGCGTGACGAAGGCGATGACGAGCGCGCCGGCCTTGGAGGCGGCCTCGGCCACGACGGGCGCGGCGCCGCCGCCGGTGCCGCCGCCCATGCCCGCGACGAGCACGACGAGCTCGCTGTTGCGGACCATCGCCTGGATGGCGTCGCGGTCGCTCTCGGCCGCGAGCCGGCCGAGCTCGGGATCACCGCCGGCCCCGAGCCCGCGGGTCACGCCGCGACCGATGAGCAGCTTCTCGGAGACCACGGAACCGTTGAGGGCCTGGTTGTCGGTGTTGATCGCGGCGAAGCGCACGCCCTCGAGCTCGTTGAGCTCGAGGCGGTCGAGGGCGTTGGTCCCGGCCCCGCCGACGCCCACGAGCTGGATCCGCACGGGGCGTTCGTCGGGCGGGCCCGCGTCGGCCGAGACGGTGAGGGGGAGTTGATCGGAGGTGAGGTCGTCCATGATGCGTGGGAGGGAGGTGGCGGTTCGCGGGAGGCGTGTCAGACGGGCACGAGGTAGCTGGTGATGCGGCGGAGCCAACGGGAGGAGCGGCTCGGCGCGGAGGCGCGCGTCTTGCGGCAGTGCAACCCGTAGTAGAGCAACCCGAGCACGGTGGCGTAGGCGGGATCGCGCAGGTCGTCCTTCACCCACGAGGGCATCTCGCCGACGCGGGCCGGGAGTTCGAAGGCGCGGGCGGCCGCGACCTCGAGCTGCGGAAGGCGCGCCGTGCCCCCGGTGAGGACGACGCCGGCGCGGACGTGCTCCGGCCGGACGAGCGGGCCGAGCTGGCGTTTGACGACGGCGAAGAGCTCGTCGACGCGGGCCGCGAGGATCTGATCGATCGCCAGCCGTGGAACCTGTTTGTCGCCGATGCCGTGGTCCCCGTTGAGCCAGACCTTCTCGCCCTTCGCGCCGGACTGCACGGTCGCGCGGCCGTGGCGCAGCTTCATGCCCTCGGCCTGGACGGCGGTGAGGCGGAGCCCGAGGCTGAGGTCGTTGGTGAGGTGGTCGCCGCCGACCGCGACGACGCCGGTCTGCACGCAGGCGCCCTCGTGGTAGAGCGCCCAGTCGGTCGTGCCGCGCCCGATGTCGAGGACGAGCACGCCGTTGGCGCGGTCCTCCTCGGTCGTGACGATCGCCGCGGAGGCGAGGCTGGAGAGGATCAGGTCCTCCACGCGCAGGGTGAAGCCGTTGATGATGTGGATGTGGTTGGTGATCTTCGAGGAGTTGCCGTGCACGGTCCAGTAGGCGACCTCGAGGAGCCTGCCCTCGAGGTGCTCCGGATCGGCGACCGCGCGACCGTCGAGCCGGAAGGGTCGGCGGATGTGGTGGATGATCGTGCGATCGGCCGGCACCTCCTTGCCGCGGGCGAGGCTCATCACGCGCTCCATGTCGTCGCGACCCACGAGGTTGTCGGCGGACGAGACCGAGAGGTTCGCCTCGTGAAGGAACCCGGCGAGGTGGCCGCCGCTCTGGGCGAGGTAGACCGCGTCGATCTTCACCCCGGCGCGCTGCTCGGCGGCGAGGATCGCCGCGTGGGTGCAGTCGCTCGCGGCCTTGAAGTCGACGACGTCGCCCTTGAGCACGCCGCGCGAGGTGCTCTGGCCGAGGCCCACGATGTTCAGACGACGATCGCCGAGAACCTCGCCGATGAGGACGGAGACCTTGGAAGTGCCGATTTCGACGGCGCCGATGTAGCTGCCTTTAGAGACCACGTTGGGAGGATGCGTTGGGAAGACTGCGGGTGAAGGAGGAGGTGGAGAGGACGTCGCCGCCGGCAGGGGCCAGCCGGACCGCGACCTGGGAGGGGATCGAGAGGTCGATCCGCGCGAGCCCGCCGGCGGGCGTGCCGCTTCGGGCGAAGTGATCGAGGATGTAGTCGAGCCGGGCGAGCTGCCGCCTGTGGTTGCCCGCCTCGAAGACGAGCTCGCGCACGGCCTCCGTCCGCACGACGAGCCGCGGGCTCTCGGCGAGCGAGACGACGCGGAACGTCGCCGCGAGGTGCGGCGCGTCGGCCTGCGCCGCGAGGAGCAGCTCGGAGACGCGGTCGATCCCCTCGAGGGGAAGGAAACCCGAGCCGCGCCGGCTCAGCCGCACGCCGTCGACCCACGGCAGGGAGGCGACCATCGCCGCATCGTAGTTGAAGCCGCGGTAGATCGTTCCGTCGCGGGCGACGAAGAGGGCTTCGCGGCGGGCGTTCTCCGCGGGCACGAGCGCGCGGAGCACCGGCACGCGTTCCTCCAGCGTCACGACGAGCGTGGCGGGAAAATCGCGCGAGACGACGGCGTTGCGCACCTGCCCCTCGCTCTCGAGGGCGAGGCGCGCCCGCTCCAGATCCACCGCCATGAGCGCGATCCCCTCGGGCAGGCCGAGGCGGTCGAGCACCCAGGACTTCGTGAGCACGCCGTCGGTGAGCAACACGACCTCCCGCAACGGCTCCGAACGCACGACCGGCGCCAGCGTCTCCGAGGGCCGCTCGAAACCCGACCACAGATAGACGCCCGCGCCGGCGAGACCGCCGACCATGACGAGCAGGCAGGCGGTACGGGCGATCGTCCAACCGAGCCGCGCGCGGCCCTTCGCGGTCATGGTGCGCGGATTCACCGACTGGCGGATGCCGCGCCACGAGCGGCCGCGGGGCATTTCGACCTCGGTGCTCATCGGTGGACGGCGACCGCGGAGGAGGCGCGGGCGAGTGCGGGTGCGATCATCCGGCGGGCGAGCTCGTCGAAATCCATGCCGAGGCAGCGCGCGCTCATCGGGAGGAGGCTCGTCTCCTTCAATCCCGGCAGGGTGTTGATCTCGAGCAGCACGGGACCGTCCGCGCCGAGCATGAAGTCCACGCGGGCGAAATCGCGGCAGCCGCAGGCGGCGAAGGCCTCGACCGCGGCGCGTCGCACCCGCTCGGTGAGCGCGGGTTCGAGCGGCGCGGGGGCGAGGTAGTCCGTGCGGCCCTTGGTGTACTTGCTCGCGTAGTCGAAACGTCCCGACTTCGGCCGGATCTCGACCACTCCCATCGCTTCGCCGTCGAGCACGCCGACCGTGACTTCGCGACCGGCGATGCGCGTCTCGACGATGCAGCCGTCGTCGTCCGCCGCGGCGAGGGCGCCGGCGAGCGCTTCCGCGCCGACAATGAAGGCGAGGCCGACGCTGCTGCCCTGGCGGTTGGGCTTCACCACGAGATCCGGGCCGAGGTCGGCGAGGATCGCCGCGGCGCGCGACACGTCGGCCCGGTGCGCGAGGATCCCGGCCGCGACCCGCACGCCGGCGCGGGCGACGGTCTCCTTCGTGAGCCGCTTGTCGAAGCAAAGGGCGCTCGAGGCGGCGTCGCATCCGCCGAAGGCGATGCCGCGCGCCTCGAGGAGTGCGCCCATCCCGCCGTCCTCGCCGAACACGCCGTGGAGGGTGGAGAAGACGACGTGCGTCCCGGCCCCGACCCCCGCGGGCACGGCCCGCGCGGTGATGTCGAAGTCCTCGACGCGCGGGAAGCTCCGCCGGAGGGCGGCGAGCGCGGCCGCGCCCGAACCGAGCGAGACCTCGCGCTCCGGCGAGACGCCGCCGCGGAAGACCGCGAGGACGGGCGTGCTCACAAGAACTCCCTCCATTCGCGCCCGTAGAGCAGCACTTCGGGCTCCAGTTCGACCCGGCTGCGCTCGCGCACCGTCTCGCGGATGCGCCGGACCAGCGCGATCACGTCGGCCCCGGTGGCGTTGCCGCGGTTGACGATGAAATTGCCGTGCAGGGGCGAGACCTCGGCGTCGCCGATGCGCAGGCCCTTGAGACCGAGTTCGTCGATGAGCCGGCCGGCGGACCCGCCCGGTGGGTTCTTGAAGATGCAGCCGGCGCTGGGTTCCCGAGGCTGCGACTCGTAGCGTTTTTCCTGATACGCCTCCATCCGTGCGCGGATCGCGGGCGTCGCCCCGGCCGGTCCGGCGCGGAGGACGGCCCCGAGGGCGATCGCCTCCTCGAGCCCGGCGCAGCGCCGGTAGTCGGCCCCCATCTCCCCGCGGCTCCGGATCCGCAGTTCACCGTCGAGGGTGAGCACGTGGACCTGCTCGACGAGGTCGAAGATCCAACCGCCCATCGCCCCGGCGTTCATGCGGAGCGCGCCGCCGACCGTGCCGGGGATGCCCTCGAGGAACTCGAAACCACCCTCCCCGCTCCGGCAGGCGATCCCGCAGAGCTCCTTGAGCCGGAGGCCGGCCCCGGCCCACCAACGACCCGGGCCGAGGGGGGTGAACCGCCGCCAGTGCGCGTGTTGCAGGCGGATCACGAGGCCGCGCACGCCCTCGTCGGGCACGATGAGGTTCGAGCCGCGGCCGAGCAGGTGCACCGGCGCGCCGGCCACGCGCGCGGCGACAAGCAGGGAGCGCAGGTCGGCCGTGTCGGCCGGTTCGGCGTAGAGGTCCGCGCGACCGCCGACGCGGATGGTCGTCTTCGGGCCGAGCGGCTCCGCCGCCCGCACGATCGTCTCCGGGGACAAGCGGCCCTCGAGCGCGCGCAGCCCGAGGGCGCGGAGCAGCGCCTCGCGTTGATCGCCCGGGGCGGACGGAGTTTCGCGCAGCCAGTGCGCGGTCGCGCGCGCGACGCCGTCGATGTCGCCGGCCCCGACGAAGAGCAGGAGGTCCCCCTCGCGCGTCTCCGCGGCGAGCCGCTCCGGTGCGAGTGCGGAATCGCCGAGGAGATCCGCCGCCGGCGCGTCGGGCAGCGCCCGCAGCTCGCGCAACACATCCGCGGCGTGCCCGCCCGGGGTCGGGGCTTCGCCGGCGGAATACACCTCGAGGAGGAAGACCCGGTCCGCGAGCGCGAGCGCGCGGGCGAAGCCTGCGCGGAACTGCGCGGTGCGCGAATGCCGGTGGGGTTGAAAGACGGCGACGAGCCGCGCCGGCCGCCGCGCGCGCAGCGAACGCAGGAGCGCGGTGATCTCCGCGGGATGGTGCGCGTAGTCCTCCAACACCGTCACGCCCTCGCGCGCCGGGAGGACGGCCTGCCGGCGGCGCACGCCCGGGAAGTCGGCAAGCAGCGCCTCCGGGCGCGCGGCCCCGAGCCGGGCGGCGACGGCGAGCGCGCCGACCGCGTTGAGGGCGTTGAAGGCCCCGGTGGCGGCGACGCGGGCGGAAGCCTCGCCGAATCGTCCGCCGAGCGCGAGGGTCTGGCCGGCCCCGGACTCGTCCGAGGTGCGCACCAACGCGTAGTCGCCGTCGACGCCGAAGGAGAAGCGCTCCGCCCCGCCCGGCCCGGCCTCGAAGAGGCGGCGCGAGGTCTCGCAACCGGCGTTGAAGAAGACCGCGCCGCGGGTGCGGCGGGCGAGCCCGGCGAACGCGGCCTCGGCGGCCGCGGCGTCGCGGTAGAGGTCGCAGTGGTCCCAGTCGACGTTCACGCAGAGGAGGATCCCGGGGGCGAAGCCCGGCATCGTGCCGTCGCTCTCGTCGATCTCGGCGATGACGGGGCCCTGGCCGAGCCAGCGGCCGGGCGGGGTGACGCCGTCGGCGAAGAGACCGCCGAGGAGGTGGTCGGCCGGGATCCCGGCGCGGCGCAGGGCGTGGACGAGCATCGCGGTCGTGGTCGTCTTGCCGTGCGAGCCGGCGACGGCGAGGAGCGGCCGGTCGCCGACGAGGGCGGCGAGGGCCTCGCCCCGTCGGAGGACGGGGAGGCCACGCGCCGCGGCCGCCACGCGCGTCGGGTGCGACGGGCCGACCGCCGACGAGTGGACGAGCACCGTCGCCTCGTCGGGCAACACGCCGGAGGCGACCGGCTCGACGCCGCCGCGCTCCAGCCAGCCGCGCACCTCGGCGGGCCAGTGGGCGTCCTCGCCGGTGAGGCGGGGCGACGTGGCGCGGAGGGCGAGGGCGAGCGGGGCCATGCCGGCCCCGCACACGCCGACGAGGTGAGGCCGGGCCCCGGGGTCGAGGAGGAGTCGGCGCGCCTCCGTATTCATGCGAGCACGACGCCCTTGGTCGCGACGCGCCCGGCCGCGGCGCGAAGGAGGCGTTCGAGGTCGTCGGCGATGAACGTCGCGGCGTCGTCGCGGTCCATCCGTTGCAGGTCGTGGGCGAAGCGGGCGAGCAGCCGGTCGTTGAAGATCACCTCGACGACCTCGCGGGTGAGGTTGGCGACGAACGACTGGTCGATCGTGAAGCCCCCGCCCTGGTGCTCGAAGTGGCGGGCGTTGTGCGTCTGGTGGTCGTCGGCCGCGCCCGGGAAGGGGACGAGCAGGCCGGGCAGGTGCAGACGCACGAGCTCGGCGATCGTGCCGGCGCCCGCGCGGGAGACCGCGAGGTCCGCGGCCGAGAGCAGGACCGGCATGTCGTCGCTGAAAGGCAGGAAGCGCGCGCGCACCGGCCGGCCGTCGGGGCCGGGATGCTCGACCACGCCGGCCTCGCGTTTCCCCGGGCCGGCGAGGCAGCACGCCTGCACGCCCTCGCGGGCGAGCGAGGGGAGCGCGGAGTCGAGCCAGTCGTTGAGCGCGCCCGCACCCTGGCTGCCACCGAGCACGACGAGCGTGCGCCGGTCCGGCTCGAGCCCGAGCGCGAGCCGGGCGCGGGCGCGCGGGACGCGGACGAACTCGCGGCGCACGGGCAGCCCGCAGGCGCGCACCACCGCCGGCGAAAGCCCGGAGGCGACGACCCCGGGGGGCAGGTAGACGCGGCGGGCGAGCCCGCCGGCGAAGCGGATGGCGCGCCCCGGCACGCGGTTCGCCTCGTGGAGCACCACCGGGATCCCGGCCGAGCGGGCCGCGAAGGCGAGCGCCGCCGAGGTGAAGCCGCCGAAACCGATCACGCAGTCGGGCCGCGTCGCGCGGACCTGCGCACGTGCGAAGGCGAGCGCCCGGGCCTGCGCGCCGACGAAGCGCGCGAGCCGCAGGGGACTGAGCGAGAAGCCCGTGCCGGGCGTGCGGCGGAAATCGAGGTGCGGGTATTTCCGGCAGAGCGTCGAGTCGATCTGCTTCGTGCTGATCAGGAGCGTGCAACGGCTCCCGCGGGCGACGAGTTCCTCGGCGAGGGCGATGCCGGGCGAGAGGTGGCCGCCGGTGCCGCCGCAGGCGATGAGGAACGTCTTCACGCGGCGACCTCCTTGAGGCCGCGGTCGCGGTCGCGCAGCGCGGGGCGCGACCACGCCGTCTGCGTGTTGATCATCAGCCCGACGATCATCGCCATGAGCAGCAGGTTGGAGCCGCCGTAGGAGATGAACGGCAGGGACATCCCCTTCGTCGGCAGCAGACCGGTGACGACCCCGAGGTTGATCAACGCCTGGAGGGTGAGGGTGAGGAGCGCGCCGGCGACGAGGAGGAAGTGAAACGGGCCGGGCGCGCGGCGCATGTGAAGGACGCCGGCGATGAAGACGAGGAGGAACGCCACGACCACCGCGAGCGTGAAGGCGAGCCCGAGCTCCTCGCCCACGATGGCGAAGATGAAGTCCGTGTGCGCCTCGGGGAGGAACGCCATCTGCTGCCGGCCGGCCCCGAGGCCGACGCCCTGCACGCCGCCGGCGCCGAAGGCGAGGATCGCCTGCCAGAGCTGGTAGGCCCCGTCGCTGCGGTTGCCCTCGACGTCGAGGAAGGAGGTGATGCGCGCGAGGCGGACGGGATCGAGGTAGATCGCCACCGAGATCATCGCGGCCCCGAGACACACGCTGGGGATGAGGAAACGAAGCCGCGCACCGGCGAGGAAAAGCATCGAGGCTCCGACCGCGCCGACGAGCATCGCGGTGCCGAAATCCGGCTGGAGCAGGATCAACCCGCCGACGAGGCCGACCCCGCCGAGCGGCAGCGCGAAGCCGCGCCAGAACGCGCCCATCTCCGCCCGGACGAGCGCGAGGTAGTGGGCGAGCACGAACACCATCCCGAGCTTCGCGAACTCGGAGACCTGCAGCCGCATCGAGCCGAACTCGAGCCAGCGACGGCTGCCGTTGACCTCGACCCCGATGCCGGGGATCGCGACCGCGACGAGCCCGACCACCACGATCCCCGCGATCCACCACGACAGACCGCGCAACTTCTCGAGGTTGACGCGCGCCGCGAGGAATCCGGCGAGCAGCGCGATCCCGAGCCAGACCACCTGCCGACGGAGGAAGAAGTAGGGATCCGACTGGAACGACACGCTCGCGCTGAAGAGCACGGTGAGCCCGAGCAGCGTCAGCCCGATCGCGCACACGAGGATGAGCGAGGCGGGATTGACGATGCGTTGGAAGCGCGTGGGCGCGCCCCACGCCTTGGGCGCGGCCGGCATCGGATCGGGGCGGGCGGTGGCCATCGGAGGGTTTCGGGGTGACGGACGATCAGGGTTGCGGGACGGGCTCGTCGATCGGCACGACGGGCGCGTCGAGCGGGACGAGCGTGTCGAGATCGAGCGGGGCCGGCTGGGGCGCGGGAAGCGGCGGCGGGGCGACCGGAGCGGGCGCCGCCGGCGCCGGGGTGCGCGGGGCGGGGGCGGGAGCGGGCGCCGGGGCGCCGACGGGTTGGAAGCCGGGGATCACGAGCTCCTGACCCGCGCGCAGGCGGCGCGGATCGGTGATGTTGTTCGCCGCCATCAGCTCGGCGACCGTCACGGCGAAGCGCGCCGCGATCGAGCCGAGGGTCTCGCCGCCGCCGACCGTCACGCGCACGCCGCCGGCCCCGCGGGCCGCGGGCGCGGCGGGCGTCTCGCCGATCGTGGGTGCGCCCTGCGAGGCGACCCCGCCGGGGATGACGAGCGCCTGGCCGATCTGGAGCACGTCGGAGCGGAGGTTGTTCGCCTGCCGGAGCGCCGCCACGGTCGTGCCGTTGCGGGCCGCGATGCGGGAGAGCGAATCGCCGGAGCGCACCACGTAGGTCGAGGTCGCGGCCGAGGAGGTGACGGCCTGGGTGGTCGTCGTGGCCGGGGCGGAGGACGCGCTCGCGGCGCCGGCGGGCAGGTTGACGACGTCGCCCGGGCGGAGGGCGTCGGCCTTGAGGCCGGCGTTGATCTTCATCAGCTCGGCCGTGGTGGTCCCGAACTTGCGGGCGATCTTCCAGAGGCTGTCGCCGGCCGCGACGGTGTAGGTGGCCGGGCCCGCCGGAGCGGCGACCGGCGCGGGGGCGAGCACCGGCGGCGGAGCGTCGGCGCCGATGAAGGACGAGGGATCGTCCGGCCGGGACGGTGCGAGCCGCGCGCGCTCCGCCGGGGTGAGGCCGGAGAGCACGGGCCCCGGCGCGGGCGAGATGGGAGCGGGGCGGCTCGACCAGTTCTCGCTCAC
>DAIPIQ010000079.1:0-5392 GCA_036770745.1 Opitutaceae bacterium
ACCGGCTCGACGCCCTGCCCGCCAACGCCCGCCCGCTCACCGAATTGACCGCCCTCGTCGCCCTCCTCCGCCGCGCCTGCGGCCTCGACCGCAAATTGACGCCCTTCGCCGACACCGTGCGCCGCCACTACCGCGACTGGATCCTCCGCGCCAACGCCGGAAACCCCTTCAACGCCCAGCAAACCGCCTGGCTGGAACTGATCCGCGACCACGTCATCGATTCGCTGCGGATGGAAAAGTCCGACCTCGACTACGCCCCCTTCGACGCCCGCGGCGGCCTCGGCCGCATGCACGAACTCTTCGGCGAGCGCCTGGACGCCCTCATCGACGAACTGAACAAGGAGCTGACGGCGTGAGTGACGAAGGTATTCCCCTGTCTATCTGCCGCTGGTGGACGACGACGCCATCGACGCCGTGATCCGGCGACCGGACGGCACGCTCACCACCGTTCAGATCAAGGCCCGCTCCAAAACCGTGGTCGAACGCGACGCTGCCCTCTTTGCCGCCATCCCGCACGAGCTGCGCGACAACTACTGGTTCATCTTCTACTCCGAGCGGATGGGCCTGACCTGGATCATGACGTCGCAGGAGTTCATCGCCCACGCCGTTCAAAACAAGAGCGGTAAGAACGTCGGCAAACGCTCGATCTGGTTCAACGATAACCGCCGCAATAAGGAAACCGGCCTGCGCGAGGATTACTGCAAAACCCATTTTGAAGAATTCCTCGCCACCGACTTCAGCCGGCTGACTGTGCCGTATCCCGTCGGCGAACATTCCGTGAGGCCCCAACCATGATCGAGGTGATCGGGCGGGAGATCGTCGGGGCGTTGCGGCAGGCGATCCTCCAATAAGCATTCACCGGCCGCCTCGTCCCGTAAGACCTGTCCGACGAACCAACCGCCCTCCTCAGCTTGACGGCTAGCTGGTTTGCCGGTTTGCTGGCTCCATGAAGACGACCTTGGATCTTCCCGACGACTTGGTGAAGGAATTGAAGCTTCGCAGCGTTCACGAGCGCCGCAAGCTGAAGGATGTGGCGGCCCAGGCGATTCGCCGTGGACTGCAAGCCGAGCCGTCTGTCACTGCCGCCGAAGAGCCCCTGCCTCCTGGCATCATGCTCAACGAACGCGGATTTCCGGTGATCCGCTGTGGGCCGAATGCCCCGGCCGCCCACATGACCATTGAGGAACTCCTCGCTTTGGAACAGCAGGCCCTGCTGGAGGAGGATTTGCAGCGTGCCGGACTCTCTCGTTGACACCTCGGTATGGGTCGCGGCGGCCTTCCAGCACCATCCGGCCCACCGCCTGGCTGAGGACGAGCTGAACGCGGCGGCCCGGCGGGGGCGGCTCTGCTTTTGCCGCACCACCCAGCAGAGTTTCCTGCGTCTGATCACGACTCCCTCGCTGTTGCGGCAGTATCAGGCAGAGGGTTTCACCAACCGGGAAGCGGCCGTCGAATACACGCTGCTTCGGGCAAAACTCGCCGTGGCCGAAATCGCCGAGCCCTCTGGCGCCTCCACCCTCTGGTACCGTCTCGCCGCCCGCGACACCGCCTCGCCCAAAGTTTGGATGGACGCCTACCTCGCCGCCTTCGCCATTTCGGGCGGGCTGGATTTCGTGACGCTGGATCGCGATTTCAAAACCTACGAGGCGCATGGGCTGAGGCTTCGGCTCCTCGCGGCGGCGTCCACCCCATGACCACCGACAGCATCATCTCCAAGGTCTGGTCCTTCTGCCACACTCTCCGCGACGATGGCGTCGGCTACGGCGACTACCTGGAGCAGCTCACCTACCTCATCTTTCTCAAGATAGCGGACGAGTATTCGAAACCGCCGCACAGCCGGAAGGTCGGCGTGCCGGCGCGGTTCGCGTGGCCGGTGATGCGCCCGCTCAAGGGCGCGGAGCTCGAGGTGCACTACGTCGAGGCGCTGCGCGAGCTGGGCCAGCAGAAGGGCATGCTCGGGCAGATCTTCACCAAGGCGCAGAACAAGATCCAGGACCCCGCCAAGCTCGCCCGCCTGATCGAGATGGTCGACGACGTCACCTGGAACACGCTCGATGCCGACGCCAAGGGCGACATCTACGAGGAGAACATCGAAGCGGGCTTGCTGAGCTTTCGCTCCGTGGCCGCTGCGCTCGGAAGGTAGCCCGTCCCACCTCGTCCGGGCGAACCGCTCTGCCTCCCGGTCGCGATCGGGGTCGCGATCGGGACGGAATACGCGGTGCGCTACGTCAGCGCGGCTAGGTCGGCCCCGAAGTTCACGTGGTAGACGCGCCCTCCGAGCACGAGCGCGGGGACGGACTTAACGCCCGCCCGCCCGGCCTCGTCCACCCGGTCCTTCGCGACGCCGAGGTGGACGACCTCGACCTCGAAGCGCGCCGGATCGAGCGCGGCGGCGACGGCATTCTGGGCATCGACACAGACGGGACAACCCGCGTGGTAGAAGACGGCTTTGCTTTTCATGGAGGTTCGGATTCCCGGGAGGTTGATACGGACGGCTGGCGTCGTGCCGCCGCCCCGCCCACACTCTCGCTCGAGTCGGGACATCCCACCAGCGGGCACCTTTCGCCCCCCGGGGCACTTTCCGGTCCATCTTGCGCTCCATGAACGAAACAAAAAAACGCCGCTCCCCCGCGCCGCCGCCCGTGCGTGCGCGGGTCGAATCGGTGATCAAGTGCAAGTGGTCGCTCACCGTCCTCGACCTCGTGCGGCGCGGCGTCCTCCGACCCGGGGCGATGGAGCGCGCCGTCCCGGGATTGACCACCAAGGTCCTCAACGAGCGCCTGCGCAAACTCGTGCGCTACGAGGTGCTGGAGCGGCGCGTCTTCGCCGAGCTTCCACCGCGCGTGGAGTACCGGCTCACGAAGTTCGGCCGCGGTTTCGTGCGGGTCCTGCGGGCGATCGACCGGCTCGAGGAGTCGCTGACGGACGGGCCCGCGCGGCCGCGCGGATCGTGAGGCCGCTTGCGCAAGCCTCCGGGTTCGGCTACCTCTGCGCCTTTCCCGAAACCTCATGATACGACCCCTTGGCCGGACGACGCTCGGCGTGGTCGCTGAAATCGGCGATTACGCACTCTTCACCTCCCGGGCGCTGGTCTCCGCCGCGGGGGCTCCGCGCCTCGGCCGGCGCCTCGTGCGGGCCGCCCACGAGCAGGGCGTGCGCTGTCTGCCGGTCGTGCTGATCGTCGGCGGTTTCACCGGCCTCGTCCTCGGGCTCCAGGGCTACTACGTGCTGGCGCGGTTCGGCTCCGAAGGGCTCCTCGGCACGCTCGTTTCGCTCACCCTCGTCCGCGAGCTCGCGCCGGTCCTCGCCTCGCTCATGGTCATCGGGCAGGCGGGCTCGGCCGTCGCGGCCGAGATCGGGATCCAGCGCAACAGCGAGCAGATCGACGCCCTCGAGACGATGGGCATCGACCCGCGGCGCTACCTCGTCGCCCACCGCGTGTTGATGTCGCTGGTGATCTTCCCGATGCAGGCGACGTTCTTCACCCTCGTCGGCCTCGTCGGGGGCTGGCTCTCGGGCTCCGTCCTGCTCTCGCTCGAGGGCGGCGTCTACTGGTCGTCGGTGCTGCGCGCGGTCGGCCCGGCGGACGTGCGCGAGTGCTTCCTCAAGGCGATGGTCTTCGGCGTGATCACCACCGCGATCTGCTGCCACAACGGCTTCAACGCCCACCGCCGCAGCGGCCTCACCGGGGCCCGGGCGGTGAGCGCCTCCACCACCCGCGCCGTCGTGCTCTCCAGCATCGCCGTGCTCGCGGCCGACTACCTCATCACCTCCGCCCTCATCTGACCGGCCATGGGCGACGCACACCCACTTCTCGAAGCCCGCGGCCTGCGCAAGGTCTTCGGCGACCAGGTCGTGCTCGACGAGGTGAGCTTCGCCGTCCCGGCCGGCTGTGTCGTCAGCGTCCTCGGCAAGAGCGGAACCGGCAAATCGGTCTTCCTCAAGTGCCTCGCCGGCGTGCTCCGGGCCGACGCCGGCGAGATCCTCTTCGAGGGCGAACCGATGCGCTACGGCGACGGCGACGCGCGGGTGGAGTTCCGCAAGCGATGCAGCTACCTGTTCCAGCACAACGCCCTCCTCGACTCGCTGACCGCGCTCGAGAACGTCGCCCTCCCGCTCGAGCAGACCACGCGCCTCTCCCGCCGTGAGTTCACCGCCCGCGCCCGCGAGACGCTCCGCACGCTCGAGCTCGACGAGTACCGCGACCGCTACCCGAGCCAGCTCTCCGGCGGCATGCAGAAACGCCTCGCCCTCGCCCGCGCCCTCGTCACCCGTCCGCGGCTCGTGCTCTTCGACGAGCCCACCGCCGGGCTCGATCCCCTGCGCCGCAACGCCGTCTTCGCGATGATCGCCCGCTTCCAGCGCGCGCTCGGCTTCACCGCCGTGATCGTCACCCACGACCTCGACGAGGCCCTCGTCGCGAGCGATCGCGTCGCCCTTCTCGACGGCGGGCGCATCCGCTTCCAGGGCACGCCGGAGGTCTTCCGCGCCTGCCCCGACCCGGCGGTCCGCGGCTTCCGCGACAGCGTCCAGGATCTGGAAAACGAGATTGCCGTCCTGCGCGGCGGAACCATCAACCCACTCGCCTCATGAACACCTCCCGGCTCGAGCTTTCCGTGGGCGCCTTCGTCCTCACCGGGCTCATCGCCATCGCCTACCTTGCGCTCAAGATCGGGGCGGGCGCCTTCGGTGGCGGCGACACCTACGCCGCGCAGGCGCGCTTCGCCAACGCCGCCGGCGTCAACCCCGGGGCCAACGTCACGATCGCCGGCGTCACCGTCGGCCGGGTCGACGGCGTGCGGCTGGACCCGGCGGACTTCAGCGCGATCGTCGAGCTGCGCCTCCGCCGCGACGTGCGCCTGCCGGTCGACTCGATCGTCTCCGTGCGCACGAGCGGCCTGATCGGAGACAAGTTCCTCGCCGTGCAACCCGGGGTCGAGGACGAGCTCGTCGCCCCCGGCGGCATGTTCATCGAAACCGAGTCGACCGTCGACCTCGAGTCGCTCATCGGCCGCATGGCCTTCGGCGGCGCCCAGAACAAGGAGCAACCATGAAGCTGCACAAGATCCTCGGCCTCGCGTTCGCGCTCGGCTGCGCCTCCGGCGCGTCGGCGCAGGAGCCCGCCGCGCTCCTCCGCCAGGGCATCGACGAGGTCCTGGCGGTCGTCTACGACGGCAAGGCGGACGGCCCGCCGCTCTCGGCGCGGCATGGCTCAACCTTCTGCTGCCACGCCAGATACCGGCGAGAGCGGCGCTGCTGTGGGGCAGCGGCATACTGCTTGGCAGCATGGCGATACCGTTGCTGCTACAGCTCATGCACGTGCTGGGGCAACCCCTGGATTTCGCCCTGGGCGCGAGCAGCGCCACGGTACTGTTGAGCGTTGCGCTGCTGC
>DAIPIQ010000079.1:5402-16633 GCA_036770745.1 Opitutaceae bacterium
CCCGCCGCTCTCGGCGCGGCTCGAGCCGGTGCTCGAGCGCTACTTCGACCTCGAGGCGGTGACCCGCCGCGCCGTGGGGCCTCCCTGGCGTTCGTTCACCCCGGCGGAGCGCGACCGTACCGCCGACCTGTTCGCCGACCTCGTCCTGCGCACCTATGCGGACAGTTTCCAGCCCGGCGAGCGCCCCGAGGTCGTGGTCGGGCAGGCGCGCGTGCTCACCCCCCGCCAGCACGAGATCGCCTCGACGATCGGCTATCGGGGCCGGACCTTCCAGGTCGCCTACCGGATGGAGAACACCGCCGCGGGCTGGCGCATCTACGACGTGATCATCGAGGGCGTGAGCATGATCGCGAACTATCGGGCGCAGTTCGACGGGATCGTCCGGCGCGGTGGCGCGCAGGCGCTCATCCGGTCGCTCGAGGAGAATCTGGAGTCGCTCGCCCCGAAGTCATGAACACGCGTATCCGGAAAGTGGTTTCGCTCGGCGCCCTCCTCGCCGCCGCCTTCGTGCTCCCGACCGGCATCCTCTCCGCGCAGGAGGAGGAGGAGGAATACGACGAGTATGCGATCGTCGCGGTCGACGATCCGCTGGAGCGTTTCAACCGGTCGATCTTCAAGTTCAACGGCACCGTCACGAAGTTCGTCCTCGCTCCGGTCGCGAAGGGCTACACGACCGTCGTGCCGCGGCCGGCGCGGCGCGGCATCGGCAACTTCTTCGAGAACCTCGCCTTTCCCGTGCGGTTCGCCGGCTGCCTGTTGCAGGGCAGGCTCGACCGCTCCGCCGCCGAGGTCGGCAAGGTGCTCCTCAACTCGACCGTCGGCATCGGGGGCTTGTTCAAGGTCTCTGACAAGGTCCCCGAGCTGCAGGTGCCGTCCGAAGACCTCGGGCAGGCCTTCGGCGCGTGGGGCATCGGCCACGGACCGTACCTCGTGCTTCCCGTGCTCGGTCCGTCGAGCGTGCGCGAACTCGCCGGTCGGGTCGCCGCCTATCCGCTCGACCCGCTCGATCCCCTGGCGTGGAAGTTCGTCAAGAAGATGGATTGGCGGGTGCGGAGCGGGCTCGACGTGCTCAAGACCGTCGAGGGGCTCCCCGATACGCTGGACAATCTCGACCGCGTGACCCGCTCGGCCGTCGATCCCTACGTCGCGGTGCGCAACGGCTACATCCAGTTCCGCGACGCGGCGGTGAAGCGGTGACCGGGCGCGCGCCCCGATGCGCATAAGCGGAGGACGGGCGCGCGGCATCCCGCTGCGCACGCCGAAAGGCGCCGCGCTCCGGCCGGCGACGGACCGGCTGCGGCAGGCGGTGTTTTCCAGCCTCGGTGCACGGGTCGAGGGTGCGCGTTTCGTCGATCTTTTCGCCGGCACCGGCGGCTACGGACTCGAGGCGATCAGCCGGGGGGCGGCGGGGGGCGTGTTCGTCGAGACCGACCGGGCGGCCGTCGCGGTGCTGCGCGAGAACATCCGCGCCGTCTGCCGCAGCGCCGGGCTGGAGGAAACCATCGTCGCGGTCCGCGCGACGGATGCGCTGCGTTGGTCGCCGGGGCCGGAGGAGCGCGCCGACCTCGTCTTCGCGGATCCTCCGTTCGCGCGGATCCCGGAGCTCGGCGAGACGCTGTTCCGGCGGTGCGGCGAGCTGGTGCGGGAGGATGCGCCCGGCCTGCTGGTCTTCGAGATGCCGGGGGAGCTCGAGCCGGCCTCACCCGGCTGGAAGCTCCTCAAGCGGATCGGCCGGGGTCGCGGACAGCCGACGTGTCGTCTCTACGAGCGCGTCCGCTGAGCACGACGGCGATCCCGGCGACGCATGCGGTCTCGGTGCGCAGGACCCGCGGCCCGAGGTGAAGGAGCGCGAAGCCGGCGTCGCGCAGGGCGTCGCGCTCGGCCGGCGACCAGCCGCGCTCCGGTCCGACGGCGAGCACCGCCGGCGGGCCGGGCGTGGTGGCGGCGTCGAGTGCGGCGGAGGCTTCGTAGTTGTCGAGCGCGATCCGGGGCGCGGGGGTTTCGGATGAGGCGAGGGCCTCGCGGAAGTCGGCGTGGAGCCGCACCTCGGGCAGGCGCGTGCAGAACGCCTGCGCGGCCCCGGCGAGGAGCAGGCCGCGGACCTCGCCCGAGGACCAGAGGGAACTGCGGGCGTAGGAGCGTTCGCCTCGATCAGCGGGGAAGAACCCCATCCGCGCGCAGCCGAGAGTCGTCGCCTCGAGCAGGATCTTGCGGGCGGTCTGGGGCCGCGGCAGTCCGACGAGCAGGGTGATTGCGGGCAGCGGGGCAGGGGGCTCCGATTCCCAGGAGAACGACAGCGCGAGGGCCTCCCCGTCGACCTGCGCGAGCGTGGCCTTGCCGCGCGGCCCGTCGACGCGGCCGCAGTCGAACACGTCACCGGGACGGCGGCGCAGGACTTCGAGGATGTGCCGCGCGCGAGGGTCGCGGAGGGGAAGGGGCCGGCCGATCTCGGACGGCTCGAAGAGAACGAGGTTCATCCCGACGCGGGCGCGCCGTTCCTCCTTCAGGGGGTCTTCCGCAAGGCCGATCCGTTCGCCGCGCGGGCCGTCGTTGCTGGTGCGGGTAGACAGAATCGAACTGTCGTATCCAACTTGGAAGGATGGCGTTTTACCACTAAACTATACCCGCGGGTTCAAGTGGGGGGGATACACCTCCGATTAGCTCGGTCAAGGTTTAGTTCGACCGCCCGGGCGCCGGTTGCCCCGGGTGGAAAGGACGCATTCTCCGACCACCATGGCCTTCCTCTCGCTCTCGCCGACCGCCACCTCCGCCGCGGCCAAACCGGCCGCCCCGGGTCGTTCCGGCGCCCGTTCGGTCCAGGCGCTCGCCAAGCAGAAGTCGCTCGAGAAGCGGGCCCGGACCTACAAGGTCAAACTCGCGTCGCTCGCCGTCTTCACCCAGCAGCTCGCCTCGATGCTCGACGCCGGCCTGCCGCTGGTCTCCGCGCTCGAGGCGCTCGGCGAACAGACCGAGGACCAGGTCTTCCGCATCATCATCCGCGACGTCCGTGCGGACATCGCGACCGGCACCTCGTTCTCCGCGGCGGTGAAGAAGTTCCCCAACGCGTTCAACACCCTCTTCGTCTCGATGGTCGAGGCGGGCGAGGCGAGCGGCGGGCTCGCCGAGATCCTCGGCAAGGTGGCCGAGTACTTCGTGGCCTCGGTCAAGCTGACCAAGAAGGTCAAGTCGGCCATGACCTACCCGGTCGCGGTCATCGGCCTCGCCATCATCCTCGTCAACGTGCTGCTCATCTTCGTCATCCCGGTCTTCGCGGAGATGTTCGCGGACTTCGGGGCCAAGCTTCCCGCGCCCACCCAGTTCCTCATCGATTTCAGCGCGTGGATGAAGTCGAACATCATCTACCTGATCGTGGCGTCCGTGATCGGCTACAAGCTCTGGGCCCGGTTCATCCGCACGCCCAAGGGCCGGCGGATCAAGGACGACCTGATCATGAAGATGCCGATCTTCGGGAACCTCATCCGCAAGATCACGCTTTCGCGCTTCTCCCGGACCTACGCCACGCTCCTGCGAAGCGGCGTGCCGATCCTGCGCACGCTCGAGATCGTGGCCTCGAGCAGCAACAAGGTGCAGGTTGAAAAGGCCTGCGAGGAGATCTCCAAGCACATCAGCGCGGGCGGCCAGGTCTCGGACATCCTCGGGCAGAACAAGTTCTTCCCGCCGATGATGCGGCACATGGCGAAGGCCGGCGAGTCGACGGGCAACGTCGACGGGATGATGCTCAAGATCGCGGACTTCTACGACACCGAGTCGGAGTCGATCATCGCCTCGCTCACCTCGTTGATCGAACCGATCCTGATCGTGTTCCTCGGCGTGGTCGTCGGCGGCATCGTCATGGCGATGTTCCTCCCGATCTTCCAGCTCTCGGCCGTCGCCGGCGGCGGGTGAGGGCTCGCGATTCGTTCCGGCGGCCCCGGGGCTTTGTGTTGCCGCCGGGCTGAAGCTGGGGTTCCGTCGCGCTCCTCCGTCCCTCCCATGCCGTCCATCCTCATCGTCGACGATCTGGTCGCCATCCACGAGATGCTCGAGGCCGTCGTCCAGCCCACCGGGTTGACCGCCGGCTTCGCCACCGATGGCGAGCAGGCGCTCGCGAAGTACCGGGCGGAGCGCTTCGACATCGTTCTCACCGACGTGGAGATGAAGCCGATGGACGGGATGACGCTGCTCAAGGCGCTGCGCGAGATCGACCCGTCGGCGGTCGTCATCGTGATGACGGCGTATGCGAGCACCGACAATGCGCTCCAGGCGCTCAAGCACGGCGCGTTCGACTACATCCAGAAGCCCTTCAAGGTCGACGAGCTGCTCAAGACCATCCGTCGCGCCCTCGAGTTCAGGGAGGCCGGCGGGGCGGACGCGCCGGTCGTCGCCCAGCCGGCGCGGGCCTCCGGTGAATGGGAGGAACAGCTCGTCGGCGGCAGCCCGGCGACCGCGCGGCTCATCCAGCAACTCAAGAAGCTCGTCGGCGGCCGCACGCCCGTGCTTCTCCAGGGCGAGCCCGGCACGGGCAAGCGCATCGTCGCCGAGCTCCTCCACGCGAAGGCCAACGCCGACGGCGCGCCCTTCGTGCGCGTCGACTGCACGCACGCCGAGGAGCCCGACTTTCGCGAGAAGCTCGTCGGCGCCCAGGGCACGGGCGGCGCCTGGGCCGAGCAGGCCGCGGGCGGATCGCTCTTCCTCGACAACATCCCGAGCCTTCCGCTCGAGCTCCAGCGCGCCGTCGGCGGCGTGCTCAAGGCGGCGGGCTCGAAGTTCCGCCTCATCTGCTCGTCGGCCGTCGACCTCGAGGCGGCGTTGGGGGAGGGCCGTTTCGACGACCAGTTGTTCTACCGCGTCGCCTCGCTCCCGGTCCTGCTGCCGCCGTTGCGCGACCGTCCCGAGGACATCCCCGTGCTCGTGCGCGAGATCGTGCACAAGACCGAGAACGCGACCTTCGGGGCCGGGCAGGTCGAGTTCACCGACGACGCGATGCAGACCCTGAGCGCGCACTACTGGCCGGGGAACCTCGCGGAGCTCAACCAGGTCGTCTCGAAGATCGTGAGCACGTCGGAGGTGCGCGTGATCTCCTCCCGTCACCTGCCGATGCGCCTGCGCGAGCTGGCCGACTGGCCCTCGCTCGCCGACTACCTCGCGGGGCAGGAGAAGGAGTACATCAGCACCGTGCTCAACGCCTGTCAGAACGACAAGGACCGGGCCGCCCGCATCCTCCAGTGCGAGCGTTCCAAGCTCGGCTGAGGGCCTGGTTTCCGGGTTGATCGCGGGCCGCGGTGGACGCGCTTTTCCGCCGGGCAATTCCCGCTTGCGCGCTGCGGAGGCGGTCCCAAACCTCGCCCGCCGCGTCCGCCCATGCCCAAACGCACCGACCTCAAGACCATCCTCATCATCGGCGCCGGCCCCATCGTGATCGGCCAGGCATGCGAGTTCGACTACTCCGGCACGCAGGCCTGCAAGGCCCTTCGCGAGGAGGGCTACCGGGTGGTCCTGGTGAACTCGAACCCCGCGACGATCATGACCGATCCGGAGTTCGCGGACGTCACCTACATCGAGCCGCTTTCGGTCGAGATGCTGGAGAAGATCATCGAGGCCGAGCGGCCCGACGCCCTCCTGCCGACCCTCGGCGGGCAGACCGCCCTCAACCTCTCCATCGCCCTCTTCGAGGCGGGAATCCTCGCGAAGTACGGCGTCGAGATGATCGGGGCCCGGGTCGAGGCGATCCGCAAGGGCGAGGACCGCCAGCTCTTCAAGGAGGCGATGAACCGGATCGGTCTCGACTCCGCCAAGTCGCGCACCGTCCACACCCTGGAGGAGGCGCGCGCGGCCGCGGACGAGATCGGCTCCTTCCCGCTGATCATCCGCCCGAGCTTCACCCTCGGCGGCCAGGGCGGCGGCATCGCCTACAACCGCGAGGAGTTCGAGGAGATCGTCGCCAACGGCCTCGACATCTCCCCGGTCCACGAGGTGCTCATCGAGGAGTGCCTCCTCGGCTGGAAGGAGTACGAGATGGAGGTGATGCGCGACCACAAGGATCAGTGCGTCATCATCTGCTCGATCGAGAACTTCGATCCGATGGGCGTGCACACCGGCGACTCCATCACCGTCGCCCCGGCGATGACCCTGACCGACAAGGAATACCAGGCGATGCGCGACGCGTCCTTCGCCGTCATCCGCGAGGTCGGGGTCGAGACCGGCGGCTCGAACATCCAGTTCGCCGTCGATCCGCGGACCGGCCGGATGGTCGTGATCGAGATGAATCCCCGGGTCTCGCGCAGCTCGGCCCTCGCCTCCAAGGCCACCGGTTTCCCCATCGCCAAGATCGCGGCCAAGCTCGCCGTCGGCTACAGCCTCGACGAGATCCAGAACGACATCACCCGCGAGACCCCCGCGAGCTTCGAACCGACGATCGACTACGTGGTGACGAAGATCCCGCGCTTCACCTTCGAGAAGTTCCCCGGGGCGGACACGACGCTGACCTCGTCGATGAAGTCCGTCGGCGAGGCCATGGCGATCGGCCGCACCTTCAAGGAGTCGATGCAGAAGGCGCTGCGCTCGCTCGAGATCGGGGCGCGCGGCTTCGGCGGGGGCGGCCGCCACGGCGGCGACGACACCCCGGAACCCTCCGTGATCAAGGGCCGCCTCGCCCGCCCGAACGCCGAGCGCATCTTCCACATCCGCCACGCCTTCAAGGCCGGGATGACGCCCGACGAGGTCCACGCCCTCACCGCGATCGATCCGTGGTTCGTCCGCCAGCTCTTCGAGATCCACGAGATGGAGGAGGAGTTGAGGCGCCTCGACCTCGCGACGATCGACGCCGCGACGATGCGCCGGGCGAAACAGTTCGGCTTCAGCGACGCCCAGCTGGCCCACCTGCTCGACGCCGCGCCCGACGAGGTGCGCAAGCGCCGCCGCGGCCTCGGCGCGAAGACCGTGTTCCGCCTCGTCGACACGTGCGCGGCCGAGTTCGAGGCGTTCACGCCCTACTACTACTCGAGCTACGGTGACGAAAACGAGGTGCTGCCGAGCGACCGCCGCAAGATCATGATCCTCGGCGGCGGCCCCAACCGCATCGGGCAGGGGATCGAGTTCGACTACTGTTGCGTGCACGCCTCGTTCGCCCTCCGCGAGATGGGCTTCGAGACCGTGATGGTGAACTCGAACCCCGAGACCGTCTCGACCGACTACGACACGAGCGATCGTCTCTACTTCGAACCGCTCACGCTCGAGGACGTGCTCGAGATCTACGAGCAGGAGCGGTGCTCCGGCGTGATCGTCCAGTTCGGAGGCCAGACGCCGCTCAACCTCGCCACCGCCCTCAAGGCCCACGGGGTGAACATCATCGGCACGAGCCCCGAGAGCATCGAGGCCGCCGAGGACCGCAAGCTCTTCGCCGCGATCCTCCACAAGCTCGGCCTCAAACAACCCGCCAACCGCACCGCCCTCAACGAAGCCGACGCCCTCCGCATGGCCCACGAGGTCGGCTTTCCCGTCCTCCTCCGCCCCTCCTTCGTCCTCGGCGGCCGCGGCATGTTCATCGTCTACGGCGAGGACGACTTCAAATCCGTGGTCCGGCAGGCCTTCGACGTCATGCCCGACAAGCCGGTGCTCATCGACGACTTCCTCGAGGACGCGATCGAGCTCGACGTCGACTGCATCAGCGACGGGAGGACCACCGTCGTGGGCGGCATGCTCGAGCACATCGAGTTCGCCGGCGTCCACAGCGGCGACGCCGCGATGGTCATGCCGCCGCACACGCTCGGCAAGGACATGCTCCGCAAGGTGCGCGAGGCCGCGCACGCGCTCGCCCGCGAGCTCCGCGTGGTGGGGTTGATGAACATCCAGTTCGCGATCAAGGCCGACGATCTCTACGTGCTCGAGGTCAACCCGCGCGCCTCCCGCACCGTGCCCTTCGTCAGCAAGGCCATCGGCGTCCCGCTGGCGAAGCTCGCCGCCAAGGTCATGGCCGGGGCCACGCTCAAGGAGCTCGGCTTCACCGAGGAGATCCGCCCGCGCCACTGGTGCGTGAAGGAGGCGGTGTTCCCCTTCGTCCGCTTCCCGGGCGCCTCGATCGCGCTCGGACCCGAGATGCGCTCCACCGGCGAGGTCATGGGCCTCGACGACGACCTCGGCCTCGCCTACGCCAAGAGCCAGATGGCCGCCCGCCCCGCGCTCCCCACCCAGGGCAACGTGTTCCTGAGCGTGAAGGACGCCGACAAGGCCCGCGCGGTCGACCTCGCCCGCCAGCTCGCCGCGCTCGGGTTCTCCATCTGCTCGACCAGCGGCACCGCCCAGGTGCTCGCCGACAGCGGCGTGACGGTCACCCGCCTCTTCAAGCTCGACGAGGGGCGGCCGACGGTCGTCGACATGATCAAAAACGGGAAGATCCAGATGATCATCAACACCCCGGCCGGCATGGCCCCGCGGCGCGATGAAAACATCATCCGCTCCGCCGCCTACGCGCACAACGTGTGCATCATGACGACGATCACCGGGGCCTACGCCGCCCTCAACGGCATCAAGGCGATCAAACAGAAGCGCCTCACCGCCCGTTCGCTCCAGTCCTTCAAGGGCAACACGGTCCCGGTCTGAGCGCCCGGGCCCGTTCGTTTTTCTCCGCGCCGAAAGGGTTGATGCGGCGTCCCCGACGGCCTAGATCTTCCGTCGCCTCCAGGCACGAAACCACGTCATCCCCATGCACCGAACCCTCCGCTCCACCCTCCTCGTCCTCTCCGCCTCCCTGCTCGCCGCCGCGCCCGTCTGCGCCCAGGGGGCGAAGATCCTCAAACCGAGCACCGCCACCAAGACCTCGGATGACGCCGCCGGCTCGCACCTCGGCGACTACAAGGGCGTGAAACACGCGATCGGCGTGCTCGACTTCGAAAACGCCGCCGGCTTCTTCAACCAGATCACCCTCGGCGAGAACCTTCGCCTGATGCTCGAATCGGAGCTCTTCGCCACCGGCCGTTTCGTGATCGTCGAGCGGGGCGAGCTCTCCGCGGTGCTCGCCGAGCAGAACCTCCAGGCGAGCGGTCGCGCCGCCAAGGCCGGGGCCGCGGCCCAGACCGGCGCGGTGCGCAGCGCGCGCTACCTCGCCTCGGGCGCGATCACCGAGGCCTCGGCCAACACCGCGGGCGATGGCGGTGGAATCAACATCAAGGGCATCCGCCTCGGCGGGTCCTCGACCAAGGCCTCGATGGTCGTGGTCGTGAAGCTGATCGACACCACCACCGGCGAGGTCGTCGCCAGCGAGCGCGTGCGCGGCGAGGCCGGCAAGTCCGCCCTCCGCGTCGGCTACTCGGGCCGCGGCTTCAGCGGCGACCTCGGTTCCTTCGCCAAGACGCCCCTCGGCGAGGCCGCCCAGGACTGCATCAACGCCGCCGTGAAGTTCATCGCCAACGCGATGGCCGATTTCGAGATCGCGGGAGCGGTCGTCACCGTCTCCGGCGACCAGGTCGTGGTCAACCTCGGCGAAACCCACGGGATGAAGGAGGGGCAGCGACTCGGCGTCCGCAAGGACGGCGAAGTCCTCACCGATCCAACGACCGGCGAGGTGCTCGACCGGATCGAGGGCGAGATCACCGGCACGCTCGAGGTCACCCGCGTGCGGGAGAAGATCGCCTACTGCAAGCTCGTCGACGGCACGATGCCCGACCGGGGCGACACGGTCGTCATCCGCTGAACGGCCGTTCGCGGAGCGCGCGTGACAGCGCGTGCGTCCGCGCCTTGGCTGCCGGGGCATGACTTCTCCCGCGCCCACGCTCGTCGCCCTCCTCCACGGTCCGGATCAGCCCGGGCTCGTCGCCCGGGTCGCGGGCTGGATCTTCGCCCGCGGAGGCAACATCATCCACGCCGACCAGCACCGCGACGCCGAGGAGGGCGTGTTTTTCCAACGCGTCGAATGGGCGGTCGCCCCCGGCGGTGACGCCCGCGGCGAGGCGGACGCGTTCCGCGCCTTCGCCGCCGAGCTCGCGATGGAGGCGCGGGTCGCGGCCTCCGACGAGCGGCCCGGGGTGCTGCTCATGGTCTCTAAGGCGGGCCACTGCTTTCATGATCTCGCGCTGCGCTGGCGGGCGGGCGAGTTTCCCGGCCGGGTGGTCGGCTGCATCTCGAACCACCGCGAACTCGAGGCCGCCGCCACCGGCTACGGTTTCCCCTTCCATCACCTCCCGATCGGCTCCGCCGACAAGCCCGCGGTCGAGGCCGCGCAACTGCGCCTCGTCGCCGATTCCGGCGCCCGCCTCGTGATCCTCGCCCGCTACATGCAGGTGCTCTCGGCCGGTTTTCTCGAGCGGGTCGGCGTGCCCGTGATCAACATCCACCACTCGTTCCTCCCGGCCTTCGCCGGCGGGCGGCCCTACCATCAGGCCCACGCCCGGGGCGTGAAGCTCATCGGGGCCACCGCCCACTACGCCACCGCCGTGCTCGACGACGGGCCGATCATCGCCCAGGACGTCGCCCGCGCGACCCATCGCCACGGCGTCGAGGACCTCGTGCGCAAGGGCCGCGACCTCGAGAAACTCGTCCTCGCCCAGGCCGTTCGGTGGCACCTCGAGAACCGGATCCTCGTCTACAACAACAAGACGGTGGTCTTCGACTGAGCCGGGCTCCGGCTTGCCCGGGCCGCGACCGCCGTCAAAGTCGTCTTCTCATGGCCAGGGCCGGTCCGGTCAACATGCGCGAGGTGGCCGAGGCGGCGCGGGTCTGCCCCGCGACCGTGTCGCTCGTCTTGCGCGGCAGTCCCAAGATCTCCCCGGCCACGCGAAGGCGCGTGCAGGCGGCGGTGGCCGCGCTCGGGTATCGACCGAATCCCTACGTCGCCGCGCTCATGGAGCGCATCCGGGCGCGCCGGATCCGTCGGCTCCAGGGGGTGATCGCCCTCGTGGCCGGCGAGAACGACCCGCGGGGCTGGCGCCTGCGCCCCGACGTCCCGATCTGCGCCCGCTACTTCGCGGGCCTTTCCCGGGCCGCGGTGGAGCGCGGTTTCCGGCTCGCGGAGTTTTCGGTGAAACAACACGGCCCGTCGCGGCTCGCCACGGTCCTCGTCGCCCGGGGCGTGACCGGCGTGATCGTCGTGCCGCCGGTGCAGGAGGAGGAGCCGGCGCTCGCCGCGCTCGACTGGAGCCGGTTCTGTTGCGTCGCCCTCGGCGGGGGCTTCGCCGCGCCCACCCTCCCGGTCAGCCGCAGCCACCTCGCCCAGGGGGCGGCGCTCGCCTGCGAGGAGC
>DAIPIQ010000080.1:0-16623 GCA_036770745.1 Opitutaceae bacterium
TGGAGGACTAATGAATCCGGGGCAGTACCAAGCATCTGGTTCAACTGGACCGCCCCCGCGCCCGGGCAGGCGCAGTTCACGACCGCGGGCAGCAACTTCGACACGCTCCTCGCCGTCTACACCGGCGGCGCGGTCAACGGCCTCGCCCTCGTCGCCGCCAACGACGACAACGCCGGCTCGCTCCAGAGCGCGGTGACGTTCACCGCCGCCGCCGGCACGACCTACCGGATCGCCGTCGACGGCTTCGGAGCCGCGAGCGGCAACGTGGTGCTCAACGCCGCCTTCACCCCCTCCGGCCCGGCCGCGGCCCCGCCGACGTTCGTCCGCCAGCCCGCCTCGCTTCGCGTGCAGCAGGGCGAAACGATCCGGCTCTCGGTCGAGGTCGCCGGCTCGCCCGCGCCCACGCTCCAGTGGTTGCGCGACGGCGTCGCCCTCGCCGACGGCGGGCGCATCGCCGGCGCCACCGCCGCCGAGCTCGTGATCACCGGCGCGATCGCGCCCGACGCCGGCGCCTACACCGTGCGGGCCACGAACACCGCGGGCAACCCGCTCAGCCTCGCGGCCCAGGTCACGGTCGACGTCGCGCTCGTCCGCCCGGCCAACGACGACTTCGCCGACCGCTTCGCCCTCGTCGGCGCCGCCGCCCAGACGACCGGCGTCAACACCGGCGCCACCGCCGAGCCGGGCGAGCCCGCCCATGCCGGCGGGCCCGCGCTCCGCTCGGTCTGGTGGACGTGGACCGCTCCCCAGACCGGGACGGTCGCGATCGACACGTTCCAGAGCTCCTTCGACACCGTGCTCGCGGTCTACCGCGGCGGAGCCGTCGGCGCGCTCACGCTCGTTGCCGAGAACAACGACGCGCCCGACAGCCGCCAGAGCCGCGTGACGTTCACCGCCGAGTCCGGCATCGCCTACGCGATCGCGGTCGACGGGGCCGCCGGAGAAAGCGGCTCCATCGCGCTCCGCCTCGCCCAGGGCGCGGTCGGCGGCGCCGCCCCCACGATCACCCGACAACCGGTCGACACCCCCGCCTTCCGCGGTTTCCCCGCGACGCTCGCGGTCGTCGCCACCGGCCCGGGACCGCTCGCCTACCAGTGGTGGAAGGACGGCGCGCCGCTCCAGGGCGAAACCGAACCGTTCCTCGAAACCTTCGCCATCCAGAGCTCCGACGCCGGCGCCTACTTCGTCGTCGTTTCCAACGCCTTCGGAAGCACGACCAGCAACACCGTCAACGTCACCGTCGCCGTCGACGCCGCCCCGCCCAACGACAACCTCGCCAACGCCGCCCGCATCGCCCCCGGCGGCGAAGTGCTCTTCGCCCGCCTCGCCGCGGCCACCCGCGAGACGGGCGAGCCCCTCCACGCCGGCGGCACCGGCGGCACGCTCTGGTGGATCTGGACCGCCGCCGCCACCGGCTCCGCCACGATCAGCACCCAGGCGAGCTTCTCCGACGACGGCGAATCGCTCGACACCGTGCTCGCCGTCTACAACGGGGCGGGGCTCGGGCTCGTCGCGCAGAACGACGACGCCCCCGGGCTCGGGCTCAACAGCCGCGTCACCTTCGACGCCACCGCCGGCACGACCTACCTCATCGCCGTCGGCGGCTTCGACGACGACGCCATCGGCACGCTCCTGCTCATCACGCCGCCCGCCGCGGCCGGCGGCGCCCAGGCCGCGCCCCGCGTGCTCCTCCAGCCGCAGAGCCGCTTCGTCTCCCAGGGCGACACCGCCGTCTTCTTCGTCGGCGTGGCCGGCAACCCCCAGCCTGCGATCCAGTGGCAGGTCTCCACCGATGGCGGGGCGACGTTCACCGACCTCGCCAACGGACCCGGCGTCAGCGGCGTGACCACGCCCGTGCTCACGATCTCCAACGTCGGCCCCGCGCAGGACGGCCGGCGCTACCGCGCCCGGCTCTTCAACTTCGTCATCGTCACCTCCGAGACCGCGCTCCTCGCCGTCCTCCCCACCCCGGCCAACGACGCCTTCGCCGCGGCGGTCGCCATCCCGCCCGGCGTCGGCGCCGTCTCAGGCGGCAGCCACGGGGCCACGAACGAGACCGGCGAGCCCGAGCACGCCGGCGTCGGCGAGGCCTCGATCTGGTGGACGTGGCAAGCCGGGTTCTCCGGGCGCGCGATCATCGACACGGTCGGGAGCACGTTCGACACCGTCCTCGCCGTCTACACCGGCGCGAGCGTCAACGCGCTCACCCAGATCGCGGCCAACGACGACTTCGCGGCCTCGTTCCAAAGCCAGGTGGACTTCACCGCCACCGCCGGCACGACCTACCGGATCGCGGTCTCGGGATTCCGCGGCGACTACGGCTCGGTGCGCCTGCAACTGCCCTCCGACCTCGCCCCCGCCATCACCCTGCCCCCGCAGCCCGCCGTGCGCGTCACCGCCGCCGGCACGGTCACGATCTCCGCCGGCGCAACCGGCAGCCCCGCGCCCGCCTTCCGCTGGCAACGCTCGACCGACGGCGGAGCGACGTTCCAGGACCTCGTCGACGGCGCCGGCTTCTCCGGCTCGACCACGGCCACGCTCCGCATCACCGGCGCCACCCTCGGGCAGACGGGTCAGCGCTTCCGCGTGGTCGTCTCGAACCCGCTCGGTTCCCTCACCTCCGCCGCCTCGACGCTCACGGTGAACAATTCCGACCTGCAGATGGTCAACCTCGCGACCCGCGCGATCAGCCTCGGGGGCGACCGCGTGATCATCCCGGGCTTCGTCATCGCGGGCACGGGCACGAAACGCGTGCTCATCCGCGCGGTCGGTCCCAAGCTGCAGGATTTCGGCGTCGGGAGCTTCCTCCCCGACCCCACGCTCTCGGTCTTCCGGCAGGGTGAGCCCACGCCGCTCGCGACGAACGACAACTGGACCACCCAGGCCCCCGGCCGCCCCGATCCCGCCGCGATCGGCGCGCTGGTCGGGGCCTTTCCCCTGACCCCGGGCCCGATCGGCCCGGTCAACGACACGCTCAGCGCCGCCCTCGTCCTCGACCTGCCCGCCGGCCCCTACTCGACCATCGCCCGCGACACGCTCGACCGCTCCGGCATCGGCATCGTCGAGATCTACGATGTGGACACCCCCGGCGCCGCAGGTCCCCGCCTGGTCAACGTCGCCAACCGCGGCTTCGTCGGGGTCGGCGACCAGGTGATGATCCCGGGCCTCGTCGTCACCGGCTCGGCCCCGCGGCGCTACCTGATCCGCGCCGTCGGCCCGAAGCTCCGCGACTTCGGCCTCGCCGTCGACACGCTCCTCGCCGATCCCCGGCTCTCGGTGGTCCGCCGGGTCGGAGATGCGACGGTCGAGGTCGCCTCCAACGACGACTGGGTCGTGCAGACCGGGGCCGAGGGCTCCTCAGCCGACGTCGACATCCTCGGACAGCAGGTCGGCGCCTTCGCCCTCGGACCGAGCGCGACCTTCGCGACCAACGACCAGACCAGCGCCGCCCTCGTGATCTGGCTCGAGCCGGGCTCCTACACGGTCCTCGTCTCCGGCGCCGGAGGCGGCTCGGGCATCGCGATCGCCGAAGTCTACGAGATCCCCTGACCCGCCCGCGGCGCCCGGGCCCGAATCCCGGGATCGCGTGGGGGTTCATCCCCGGCTTCCGAACGGGACAAGCCGCAGAAGCCGGGGATCAACCCCGGCCCACGACCTCCAGACGCCGCCACTTTCGATCGCACTCCGATTCCGCCCCGCGCCTGCGAAGGAGTTGCCAAACCCCGCCCGGCCACGCTTGGCTCCCGCGATGCCCTCCTCCCCCCGCTCCGTCGGCGCGCCGCCGCGCGCTCCGCTCCTCGCATTCGCCGTCGCCGCCACCGCGATCGCCGCGTTCGCCGAAACCGCTCCGGCCCCGACGATCGTCCCCGCGGAGCTCTTCACCGTGCCCGATGGGCTCGAAGTCACGGTCTGGGCACAGTCGCCGCAACTCCGCAACCCCACCAACATCGACATCGACGCCGCCGGCCGCATCTGGGTCGCCGAAGGCGTCAACTACCGCCGCAACAAGACCCGCTCCTCCGAGGGCGACCGCATCGTCGTCCTCCAGGACACCGACGGCGACGGCCGCGCCGACAGCAGCCACGTCTTCGTCCAGGAGCCCTGGCTCGTCGCCCCGCTCGGCATCGCGGTGATCGACAACCTCGTCGTCGTCTCCAACGCCCCCGACCTCATCGTCTACACCGACGTCGACCGCAACCTCCGCTTCGATCCCGCGATCGACCGGCGCGACGTCCTGCTCACCGGCTTCAACGGGGCCAACCACGACCACTCCCTCCACTCCGTCACGGTCGGGCCCGACGGCCTCTGGTACTTCAGCCAGGGCAACTCCGGCGCGCTCTTCACCGACCGCTCCGGCCGCACCTTCCGCATCGGCAGCCACTACGACCCGCTCCGCAGCGGGGCCACCCCGATTTACGGCTGGACGCCGCCCCAGATCTCCGGCGCGCGCAGCGACGACGGCCACGTCTACCTCGGCGGCTTCACGGTCCGCATGCGCCCCGACGCGACCAACGTCGAGATCATCGGCCACAACTACCGCAACAGCTACGAGCAGACGGTCACCTCCTTCGGCGACGTCTTCCAGAACGACAACGACGACCCGCCGGCCTGCCGCACCTCGTTCGTCCTCGAGTATGGAAACTTTGGATTCACCTCCCGCGACGGCCTCCGCGCCTGGGGCGCCGACGTCCGCCCCGGGCAGACGACCGCCGTCGCCGAATGGCGACAGGAGGACCCGGGAGTCGTCCCCGCCGGCGACGTCTACGGCGGCGGTTCGCCCACCGGGATCGTCTACTACGAGGGCGACGCCCTCGGCGCGAAATGGCGCGGCCTGCTCCTGAGCGCCGAGGCCGCCCGCAACACGATCTTCGGCTACCTCCCGAAACCACAGGGCGCCGGCTACGTGCTCGAACGCTTCGACTTCTTCACGAGCAACCTCGCCCGGAACTTCGCCGGCGTCGACTTCAAGGGCGGCGGCCGCGGCACGGAGCTCGAAACGCTCTTCCGCCCCTCCGACGTCGCCGTCGGCCCCGACGGGGCGATCTACGTCGCCGACTGGTTCGACCCGCGCGTCGGCGGCCACCAGGACCTCGACGAGACGACCAGCGGCACGATCTACCGGATCGCGCCCCGGGGCTTCCGCAGCGCGCCTCCGAAGTTCGACCTCGCGACGACCGAGGGCCGCATCGCCGCGCTCCGCAGCCCGGCGGTCAACGTCCGCGCGGTCGGCGCCTCGCGTCTCGCCGAGACCGGCGACGCCGCCGTGCCCGCCGTCGCCGCACTGCTCGGCGACGCCAACCCCTACGTCCGCGCCCGCGCGATCGCCCTGCTCGCGCGGCTCGGGCCGCTCGGCCGCTCCCGGGTCGAGGCCCTGCTCTCCGACGCCGACGCGAAGTCGCGCGTCGCCGCCTACCGCGCCCTGCGCCGGGTCGGGGCCGACGTCTTCGCCCACGCCGGCCGGCTCGCCGCCGACCCCTCGGCCGCGGTGCGGCGCGAGGTCGCGCTCTCGCTCCGCGACGCGCCCCTCGCCGTCGCCCGCGAGCCGCTGCTCACCCTTGCGGCGGGCTACGACGGAAGCGACCGCTCCTACCTCGAGGCCTGGGGCATCGGTTGCACCGGCAAGGAGGCCGCGATCGCCGCGACCCTCTGGGAGCGACGCCCCGCCGAGCCGGCCGCCCGCTGGCCGGACTCCTTCGCCGGCCTGCTCTGGCGGCTCACGCCCGTGGGCGCCGAAACGGCGTTCGCCGAGCGCGCCCTCGCCGCCGAACTCCCCGAGCCCGCCCGCACCGCCGCCGTCACCGCGCTCGGCTTCATCGACACGCCGGCCGCCGCCACCGCCCTGCTCGGGATCGCCGAGCGCGGCGCGGGCCTCGCCCGCGAGCAGGCCCTGTGGTGGCTTCTCAACTACAAGAGTTCCCGCTGGCGCTCCTCCGGCCTCGACGCCGCCCTGAAGGCGCGCGGGCTCTACGACCCCGACTCGATCGTCCTCGCCCCGAGCATCGTCCCCGAACCCGATCCGGCCTCCGCCCTCTCGGTCGAGCGCATCCTCGCCCTCGCCGGCGACGCGACCCGCGGGGCCGCGAAGATCGGCGCCTGCCACCTCTGCCACCGCCTCGGCGACGACGGCGTCGACTACGGCCCGGACCTCACCGGCTGGGCCGGGCGTCAGACCGCCGAGGTCGCGGTGCGCGCGATCGTCAACCCCTCCGACGACATCGCCCACGGCTACGAGGGCGTCGCGGTCACGACCCGCGACGGCATCGAGATCCACGGCATCACGATCGCCGGCGGCGATCCGCTCATCGTCAAGTCGATGGGCGGGGTCCGGCAGATGATCCCCGCCGCGCGGATCGAGAAGCGCGCGCGGATGAACCGCTCCGTCATGCTGAGCGCCGGCCAGCTCGGGCTCACCGAGCAGGACGTCGCCGACCTCGTGGCCTACCTGAAGACGCGGTGAGGCGACCCCGCGCTACCGCGGGGCCCGCACCACGCCGGGGTCGGTGAGCACGCGGCGGACGAGCTCGCGCTCGGGCACGCCCGCGAGCGCCCAGGCGCGGCCGACGGCGTTGTTGTGCAGGTCCATCAACCGGTTGGCCTCGCCGAACTCGTAGGTGGAGCCGACCTCGTGGGCGTCGGTGACCCGCTCGGCGAACTCCGGCCCGTAAGCCCGGGTGAGCCGCCAGCTCCAGAGCACGTGCCGGTAGGCGTCGTAGGGATACCCCGGATCCCGCGCGTGCAGCGCCTCGGCCGCCTCCTTCGCCCCCTGGCTGATCCGGAGCAGGCCGGGCGCGCGCACCGGGTTGGCCGCGACGAGCGCCGTCTCGGCCGCGGTGAGCGGCAGGTTGAAGGATCTCGCGATCGCCCGCACATCGGCCTCGTCGATGAGGAGCCGCGTCTCGCCGAGCTCCGCCCGCGAGCGCACGTGGACCTCGTGCCACGTCGTCTCGACGGGAAACCGGGCCACGCCCTCGATCCGGGCGGGCACGCGGAACGCGCCCTCGCGAAGCAGCCGGCGCACGTCGTCCTCCAGCACGGCGAGCGAGTCCGCGAGCCGCCGCGGCTCGAGGTGGAGGTCGGCCTCCACGCGCAGGTCGGAGACCCGTTGCCCCGTCGGCATCCCCGCACCGTCGAGGATCGAAACCGCCCCGCCCGCGAGCGAGAGGAGGAAGCGTCCGCCGAACAGGCCCTCCACTCCGAGCGCGATCCGGTCGGCCTCGAGAAACAACGCCTCCTCCCCGTCGTCGACGACGCCGCGACGCAACGCCACCTCCGCCCGCGCCTCCTCGACCGCGATCGTATCGAACCCGATCAGCGAGGCGCGGGCGTAGTGGAAACCGGATACACGGATGCCCCGCCCTTCCGCGATCCGCGCCGTGTGCGAGAAGGCCTGCCGCACCGCGAGGTCGGCCAGGCGGTCGCGCAGCGCGAAGGCCGCGCCGGCGGCGAGCGCGAGGAGAAGGAACAGGACGAGGAGGAGTCGTTTCACGGCACGGATCGCGACGGGCGCGCACCGTGAAAAGCGCGACCCGCCCTGTCAACGCGCCACCCCGGCCTCACCCGACCGAGGGTGTGATCAACGGTGGTGGCAAACCTCGGTTCCGGTCGGAAGCCGGGGATGAACCCCGGCCCACGACCGCAGGTTGCCACCACCTTCGATCACATCCCCTCGACCGACGCGATCGGCGCGGCGCAGACGCCCGCGCGCTCCAACACCCGCGCGATCCGCAGCAGGCCCTCCTCCGCGAACGGCGCCCCGATCAGCTGCACGCCGACCGGGAGAGGCCCGTGACCGTGGACCGGGGCGACGACGACCGGGAGACCGACGAGCGTCACCGGCTGGGTGAACACGCCGAGATGCGGCCGCAACGGTAGCTCGCGCCCGTCGAAGGTCAGCGTTTCCTGATCGAGCGCCGGCGCGGCGATCGGCGTGGCCGGGGCGAGGAGCACGTCGACCTCGCGAAAGACGGCGGCCACGCGCTCGCGCCACCACGAGCGGAACTTCTGGGCATGGACGTACCACGCCGCGGGCGCCAGGGCCCCGGCGAGGAGCCGCTCCCGCGCATTGGGATCGAAGTCCGCGGCGCGCAGCCGCAGCCGCTCCCGATGCAGGACGCCGCCCTCGACACACGTGATCAGGTAGGCGGCCGAGCGGGCGAGCGCCGCCTCGGGAAACTCGACGACCCGCGTCGCCCCCAACGCCTCCGCGACACGCGCGACCGCGGCGTGCACCTCGGCGGCCCCGCCCGACCCGAAGTGGCCGCCCAGCACGCCGACGCGCAGCGCACCCGCGCCCGCCTCGAAACCGGCCCCGATCGGGCGGGCCTCGCGCGGTGTGAGCACGGGATCTCGCGGGTCGGCCCCGAGCACGGCATCGTAGGCGGCAGCGAGGTCGGCCACGCTCCGCGCCAGCACGCCGATCGAGTCGAGGCTGTCGACGAAGGGAAAAACCCCGGCGCGCGAAAGCCGGCCGAAGGTCGGCTTGAAACCCCAGACGCCGCAGAACGACGAAGGCACGCGGATCGAACCGTTCGTGTCGGTGCCGAGCGAAAGCGCGCAGAGCCCGGCCGCGACGCTCGCACCCGAGCCGCCCGACGAGCCTCCCGCCGAGCGCCCGGGGTCGCGGGGGTTGCGCGTCGCCCCGTCGTGCGCGTTGATCGTGACGAAGTCGTAGGCGTACTCGCCCATGTTGACGGCCCCGAGACAGACCGCCCCCGCCGCCCGCAGCCGCGCGACGGCGGTCGCATCCCGCGCGGCCGGCGGATCATCGCGATTGATCCGCGAGCCGGCGACGGTGACGACGCCCTCGAGATCGAAGAGGTTCTTCACCGTGAACGGAACCCCCGCGAGCGGACCGGGATCGCGCCCCGCCGCGACCGTCGCGTCGACACCATCGGCCTCGGCCCGCGCCCGCTCCGCGGTCACGTGGGTGAACGCGTTGAGCGCACCGTGCGTCTGCGCGATCCGCGCGAGAAACCGCTCCGTCACCTCGCGGGCGCGGAGCGCGCCGGAGCGGATCGCGGCCGCGAGTCGGGCGCCGTCCTCGGCGGGCGGGTCGACGCTCACGGCGTGAAGACCGGGGCGAACTCGACCCCCTCCGGCAGGCGGAACGCCAGGAGCGGCGCGGCGATCGCCGCCGCCGTCTCGAAGTGTCGGATCGTGCCCGCCCGGTGTTCCGCGGCAAGCGGCAGACCGATCGCGGCGGCGTTGGCGTCGACGAGTCGCGCGATCGCCCCGGTCGGAGGTTCGACCGGATTGGAGACATGCGCCGACGTCACCCGCCAGCCGACCTCCGGGATCCGCGCCCAGACCTGCGTCTGCCGCACCTGTCGCGGCGCACCTCCGACCGCGCTCTCGGCCTCCTGCATCGAGACGGCGACGTCGCGCCCGAGGGCGAGGATCTCCAGGCGGAGCACCCGGCGCCCGGTGAAGTCGACGGCCCGGCGCGTGCGGAAGGCCGCGATCTCGCCCGCACCGTACTGCGCTTCGCCGGCGCCGAAGCGGATCGCGTGCGGGGAGTCCCAGAAGAAATCGTGCAGCGCCGCGACGTCGTTGGCGACCAGGGCGCGTTCGTAGGCCTCGCAGCGGTCGGCGACTTCGGCGACGACCTCGGGGAGATTGATTTCGAGCATCGGTTGCGGCGGTTGTCGGATCCGCTCAGCATTTCGCGCGCCCGTCGCCGCGCCAATCGCGTTTCCCGATTTCGACGGGTGTGATCGGAAGGGGTGGCCGTGTTCGTGGGCCGGGGCTGATCCCCGGCTTCTGCGGCGTCTTTCGGTCGGAAGCCGGGGATCAACCCCGGCCCACGACGGCAGTTCCCACGACATCAGGTTGCCACCACTTTCGAGTCCTCCCGATTTCGGCTTGCGCGGATCGGACACCGGCTCGTCCCTCGGCCCTTCGCCATGCGCCTGTCCGTTGTCGTGCTCGCCGGGGGTCGCTCGCGCCGGATGGGGCGCGACAAGGCCGCGTTGCCCGTGGCCGGCCACGGGTCGCTGCTCGGGCGACAACTCGCGCTCGCGGCCGCGCTTCAACCGCGGGAACGACTCCTCTCCCATCGGCGCGACCAGCACCTCGCGGCCCCGGGCGACGTGCGGCGGATCCACGACGACGGCGGGGCCGGGCCCCTCGGCGGGGTCGCCGCCGCGCTCGGCGCGATGCGGGGCGACGCGCTGCTCGTGCTCGCCGTCGACCTGCCCGCCCTGCAGCCGGACCTGCTCCGCCGGATCGTCGGCGCGGCCCCGGATTTCCACGGCCGCGTCGGCGTCGTCCCGCGCGGCCCGGGCGGGCCCGAACCGCTTGCCGCGCTGCTCCCGCGGGCCGCGCTCGGGCTCGCACGGGAGCGGCTCGCGCGCCCGGAAACGCGGGCGATGCGCGGCTTCTGCGAGGCGCTCGTCGAGGCGGGGCTCGCTCGGTGGTTCGACCTCGCGGCGTGGGACGAGGCGGGGCTGCGCAACTGGAACCACCCCTCGGATCGCGGCGGCGCGCGACCGCTGCGCCGCTGAGCGCCCGCGTCACTCGCGCACCGCGTCGAACGAACGGATCACGAGGCCGGCCTCGGGCGAGTAGAGGTCGCGGTTGCTGGCGTTGAACTCGTACTTGAGGTCGCACCGCAGGCCGCTCAGGTCGAGCCAGCGGACGGTGCGGGCGCGGTGGAGGCCCTTCGCCACGGTGAACAATTCCACCGCGATCAGGAGGTGGTGGGCATCGCGCACGACTTTGAAATCGGCCGACGGCGAAAGGTAGAACGAGCGCTGCGTGCTGTCGGTCGTGTCGGGGCCGTAGACCTTGACCTCGATGTAGAACGCATCCTCGCCGGCGCGCGCCTCGAGATCGGGGTAGCCCGCGGTGCGGGCGCGGCCCGAGGGGGCGATCGCCCGGCCCGCGGCGAAGCCGTTGGCCGTGAGCGCGGCGAGGACGTGGCGTTCGACGAGGTTGCCCGCCTCGTTCATCCGCGCGGAGGTGATGCCGCCGCGGTTGATGGAATCCCGCACCGCACGCGCGACCGCCTCGAGCTCCGCGCCGCGCTGCTCCCGCCACGGCAGCACCTCGTGGCCGGAGAGCGCCTCGATGAGCAACGGCAGCGGCACGTCGCGCACCGGCTCGATCATCCCGCGGATCCGCTCGCGCAGCGCCCCGTCGTCGGCCGCCGCCCGCAGCGGGCCGGCGAGCACGAGGCCGCCGCAAAGCAACACTCCCGACAGGAAACCCGCGCCTCGCATGCGACAGGTTGCGCCGCCCGCGCGGTCGCGGGCAAGCGGCAAGACGCGCCCCGCGGATTCCTCGAGGATCGGCGTTGGACTGTCGGGCGCGACCGTGTTTGCCTCCGGGCGGAAACCCTCCGCGAACGACCCCGATGGCGCGCCAGACGAAGATCTCCCAGATGCGGATCGCCCGGGACCTCGGCGTGTCGCAGGGCCTCGTCTCCCTCGCCCTCAACGGCCGCCGGACCGGGATCAACGCCCGCACCTACGATCGCATCTGGGAACACGCGACGAGGCTCGGCTACGCCCCCAAGGGCATGCACCTCGCGGGGGCGCTCGCGACCCTGCGCCCCCGGCAGGTCGGCTTCATCCTTCGCGCGCCGCTCCGACTGCATTCGCAGAGCAACTTCTTCAGCCACGTCCAGCACGGCCTGCACACGACCCTCCAGGCCGCGGGTTGCTCGACGGTGTTTCTCGGGACCGAGGAGGACCTGACGGCGGAGAAGCTCGAACGCGCGCTGGGCGACTCCCGCTCCCTCCTCGGGGTCGTGCTTTTCGGGGAGGTGCGGCCGCGCTTCCTGGGGTCGCTCCTGAAGCGAAACCCGCGCGTCGTCGCCATCTCCGCCACCCACCCCGGCCGGTGCGCCTCCGTGACCTCCGACGAGCGGGGCGCGGTCGGGCTCCTCGTCGATCATCTCGTCGGGCTCGGCCACACCCGTTTCGCCTGGATCGGCGGCAACCTCGCCCTCGGCCGTCACCGGCGACGCCGCGGCGCCCTCCGCGAGCTCCTCGGATCGCGCGGCCTGCCGCCCGCGCAGGAGATCCGCATCGCCGGAGCCGAGGCCGATCGCGCGCAAGGCGCCGAAGCGGCCGCCCGCTGGCTCGCCTCGACCCGACGATCCGCGCCGGCCACCGCCCTCGTCTGCTACAACGGGTTGATGGCGCGCGGTCTCGTCAACGCCCTCCACAAGGCCGGCGTCGCCGTGCCGGGCGACGTCTCGGTCGCCGCGATCGACCGGACCCGCGTCCTCACCGAGGAGCACCCCTTCCTCACCGGAGCGGCCGCCCTCCCCGAGGAGATGGGCGAGGCGGCCGCGCGCCTTCTCCTCGAGCGGACCGACGACGGGGCGCACCGCCTCCACGAGATCGTCCTGCCCGCGCGGATACGCCCGGGTGAATCCACCGGACCGGCGCGCCCGCCTCCGACGGTTCCTTCCGCGACCCCGCCCCGATCCTCTCCGACGAAATGAAGTCCCCCTTCGACCTCACGGGCCGCCGCGCCCTCGTAACCGGTTCCTCGCAGGGCATCGGCCTCGCCATCGCCCGCGGGCTCGCCGAGGCGGGCGCCGCGATCGTGCTCAACGGCCTCGACGGCGACCGGCTCGCCGCCGCGGCGGAGGCGCTGCGCGGCGAGGGCCACGACGTGGCGACGCAGTCCTTCGACGTGGCCGACGAAACGGCGGTCGGCGCCGCGGCCGCCCGGATCGGCCCGATCGACATCCTCGTCAACAACGCCGGGATCCACCGCCGGTCGCCGCTCGTCGGGATGCGCCTGGAGGACTTCGACGCGGTCGTGCGCACGAACCTCACCGGCGCGTTCCTCGTCGCCCGCGCCTTCCTCCCGGCGATGATCGAGCGGCGGCGCGGGAAGATCATCAACCTCTGCTCGGTGATCAGCGAGGTCGCGCGCCCGTCCGTGGCGAACTACGCGGCGTCGAAGGGCGGGTTGAAGATGCTCACGCGCGCGATGGCCGTCGAGCTGGGGCCGCACGACATCCAGGTCAACGGCATCGGGCCCGGCTACATCGTGACCGGGTTGAACAAGCCGCTGGTCGAGAACCCTGCATTCGATGCGTGGATACGCGGGCGCACGCCGCTCGGCCGTTGGGGCCGGCCGGAGGACGTGGCCGGCACGGCGGTCTTCCTCGCCTCCCCGGCCTCGGACTTCGTGACCGGGCAGATCCTCTACGTCGACGGCGGCATCCTCGCCGGGCTGTGAGGGAGGCCCCCGCCATGCGCTCCCACCGCGGCGCCGTCGTGCTCCTGCCCCCGAACCGGGTGTGGCGCTCCTACCCCGGAGGCGCGACGCTCGACCGCCTCGCCGGCGAGCCCGGGCCGCGCGATTCCCCGATGGCGGAGGACTGGATCGCCTCGGTCACGACGGCCGTCTCGCCCGGCCGGGAACACCTCCGCGAGGGCGTCTCCCGGGTGCTCGTGAACGGGCACGAGCACGACCTCGCGCGACTCGTCGCGGACGATCCCGGGTACTTCCTCGGGGCCGCGCACCTCGCGCGCCACGGCCCGCGCCCGATGCTGCTGGTCAAGTTCCTCGACTCGGCGATCCGGTTGCATTTCCAGGCGCACCCCTCGCCGGAGTTCGCCCGGGCGCACCTCGGTTCGCCTTCGGGAAAGACGGAGGCCTACCACGTGCTCGGGGTGCGCGAGGGCGAGGCGGATCCGCGGGTCCACGTGGGTTTCCAACGACCCCCGACGCGCGAGGCGCTGCGGGCGATGATCGAGGCGCAGGATGTCGCCGCGATGGAGGCGTGTTTCGACCCGGTCCCGGTGCGGCCGGGCGACACGCTGCTCGTGCCGGGAGGCTGGCCCCACGCGCTCGGGCCGGGGCTCTTCCTCATCGAGATCCAGGAGCCGACCGACTTCGTCGTGCGTTACGAGTTCGAGCGGGGCGGCCACGTGCTCCCCGAAGCGGCCCGCTTCATGGGCCGCGGGATCGATTTCGCGCTCTCCCTGATCGACCGCGACGCGCACCCGCCGGAGGAGATCGAGGCGCGCGTGCGCTGCCCGCCGGGGCGTATCCACGATTTCGGCACGGGCTCGTTCCGGGACGAGCTGATCGGGCCCGCGCGCACGCCGTGTTTCCGCGTCTGGCGGACCGTGCTCGCCGGGCCGCTCGAACGGGCGGAGGACGCGTACCGGATCGTGATCGTGAGCGACGGCGCGTGCACCGTCTCGACGCCCGCGGGCGCGCATCGGCTGCGCCGCTACGACAAGATCCTCCTCCCGGCGGGAATCGGCCCGGTGCGCTTCGAGCCCGAGCCGACGGTGGAGCTGATCGAGTGCCTGCCTCCCGCCTGAGGCCGCCTCAGAGCGCGGACTTCGTCGAGAGGACGGGAGGTGCCCAGGCGTTGACGCCCCGCACGCCGACACGGCGGCGGTAGACCTTGTCGCCGCAGGTGGCGTGGAGGAGGTCGAAGGCGGGGCCGCCGAAGGTGACGTTGGAGACGCGTCCGTTGGGGGTCGGGAGGATCGCCACGACCCGGCCGAGCTGGTCGGCGACCTGGATGCCCGACCGGGTCGCGACGTAGAGGCGGCCGTCGGCGTCGACGCACATCCCGTCGGCTCCCGCGTCGTCGTCGCGGTCGCGCCGCTCGAGGTGGAGGTGGCGCTGCTTGAAGGCGAGCGTGCGGTCGGGAAGTATCCGGAAACTGGCGACCCAGTGAGAATCGTACTCGGCCACGTGGAGGAGCGTCTGGTCGGGCGAGAGCTGGACGCCGTTGGGCCAGGCGATCGTCTCGTCGACGACCTGTTTCGAGCCGTCGGGCCGGATCAACCAGACGCGGCCCCGCTCGGTGGAACCGCGGGCCGGGGGATGGGTGACGAAGACAAAGCCCTCGTGATCGACCACGAGGTCGTTGCCGCGGATGCCCTCGGCCACGGTCGCGGTCGAGCCGTCCCGGGCGATCGCGACGATCCGCCCGAGACCGGCGGCGACGAGGTAGCGCCGGCCGTCGGGGCCGAAGGCCTGACCGTTGGCGTTGCCGGTGTCCCCCGCCACGAGCGAGACCGCGCCGTCGACCGCGATCTTCCAGACCTTCGATTCCGGGATGTCGGTGAAGAACACCTCGCCGTCGGGCGCGGCCGCCGGCCCCTCGGTGAAGCGGTGTCCCTCGCTGACGAGCTCCCAGTCCTCCCCGGGGAGAAGGATGGCGGCGAGGTCGGGATTGCGGCCCGGACTCCCGTGAACGGGGGCGGGCCAGTCCTTCCACAGCCAGCGCACGACGTCGGGGAAGATCGCACGCGCGTGCCGCTGGTTGTGGGCGCCTTCGCCCCAGACGTGCGCGACCTCGTGGCCGGCGTATTCGAGCGCGGAGAGCATCGACTGGTTGGCCCACCACCACGCGCCGAACGCGTTGTTCAGATCGCCGCTGCCGTCCTGGAGGAACACGCGCAGCGGCCGCAGCTCGTGCTTGCGGATGAGCACGGGGTAATGGTCTCCGCCGCGGATGCCGACGAAAGTGCCGATCGCGCTGAAAACACGGCGGAAGGCGTCGGGCCGCTCCCACGCGGCGCCGAAGGCGGCGATCGCGCCGCTGCTCGTCCCCGCGATCGCCCGGTCGTGCGGATCGCGCGAGAGGCGGATCGGCCGGCCGTCGGAGGCGGTCTTCCGCTCCACCTCGGGGAGCAGCTCCTCGATGAGGAAACGGGCGTAACGATCGCTCACGGTGTCGTACTCGTAACTGCGGTTGAACCGGTCCCGCGCCGCATGCGGTGAGGGCGAAAGCACGCGCCCGGGCCGGACGAAGACCCCGATCGTGACCGGCATCTCGCCGCGATGGATGAGGTTGTCGAAGACCGCGGGCGCGTCGAACTGGATGCCGTCCTGGTTGACCCAGAGGCATGCCGGCCGGGCCGGGTCGTACTGCGCCGGCACGTAGATCCAGTATTCGCGGAACGTCCCGGGAAAGAGCGTCGAGGCCTCGAAGGTGAAGGCGAGCACCTCGCCCTGCGGAACCCCGGGCAGGACCTGCGCGTCGGGATGCGGCGGATACTCGTCCTGTGCGGGGAGCGGACGGAGCGCAAGAAGGGCGAGGGCCAGGGGGAGAACGACACCGGGGCGGGGTGGGCGCATGGGAGCGAAGTCTCCGGAGGCGCCTCCGCGGAGCGAGTCCGAAAGGGGGGATGAAGGCGCGGGCCGAACGTCAGGCGCTTCCGTCGTGGGGTTCATCCCCGGCTTTCGGCCAAGAGACGCGGAAGAAGCCGGGGATGAACCCCGGCCCACGACGGAAGGCCCACGACGGAAGTGCTCGTGCCCGCTCGCAAAACGACGCGCCCCGTCACCGTGCGGGTGGCGGGGCGCGCGAAGCGGGATCAGCGGTCCGCGGTCATTCGATCTCGAAGAGCTCGACGAGGACGATGCCCCCGGTGTCGCCCACGCCGGAAACCTGGACCGTGTAGGCGCCCGGCTCGAGGGTGACGAGGAGGGCGGCGTCCTTGCTGCCGCCGGCGAAGGCGAGGGCTCCGAGCTGGGCGCTCAGGCTGGCGATCTCGGCGGCGTTGGACTCCGTGCCCCAGTCGTCGTTGGCGTGGAGTTCGGCCGGCCCGAGGAACAACCGCACACGGGGATCGGCGAGCGTGCCGGCCACGCCCGCGGCCCCGAGGCGCGGACCAAGGACGCGGATGA
>DAIPIQ010000247.1:0-3832 GCA_036770745.1 Opitutaceae bacterium
GCTTCCGTGGCGGCCCGCGGGGAAAAAGCCGGGGATGAACCCCGGCCCACGACCATCGGTCCTCGCCGGCGTGCCGCCTCCCGAATGTCCCGCCTCAGTCCCGGGGCCGCACCGCGATCGCGAAGGCGCGGGCGGGATTGTCCGCGGTCATCGCGCGCCACTCGGCGTCGGTGACGCCGGCGGCGGCGAGGGCGGGGCGGAGGTGGGTGAAGAGCGCGTCGATCCCGCGGGGCTGCGCGCCGGGGCGGGGGTGGAGGTTGCCGTCGTGGGAAAGGAGGATGCGCCCGAGCAGGCCGGCCTCGCGGAGCGCGAGCACGTGCTCCACGTGGCGGGCGACGAGCGGCGGCTGCACTCCGTCGAGGGAGAGCCACGCGCCGGCCCGGGCCGCATCGATGAGCGGGGCGGAGTCGAGCATCTGGTGGGCGTGCGTCCAGATCCACGCCGAGGCGTGCACGCCCTCGGCGGCGAGGATCGCGAGCTGCTCGCGCGCGGCCTCCTCGTTGCGGGCGGTGTGGGTGGCGAGGGTCAGGCCGGAGGCGAGGTGGACGCGCGCGGCGGCGCGGAGGAGCTTGCGGTCGACCTCGCGGAGCGGGCCGGGGTTGACCGCGAGTTTGATGAACCCCGGGCGCACCCCCGAGCCGCCGATGCCGTGGCGCCATTCGTCGAGCCAGAGCGCGGCGATCGTCCCGGCGCTTTCCGCGTGGGCGGCCGGAGGGAGGTAGCGGCCGTCGGCCGCGCCGTAGAAGCCGGTGTTGGTGACGACGTGCACGCCGCTGCGGACGCTGAGCGCGCGCAGGCGCGCCGGGTCGCGGCCGAACCAGGCGGTCGTGGCCTCGACGATCGTGCGCACGCCGCGGGCGTGCGCGGTTTCCAGCGCGGGAAGCACGGCGGCCTCCAAGGCGTCATCGTCGTAGGTCGCGGGTTCGGCGGGTTCGGCCCCGAAGATCGACATCAGGTGTTCGTGGGCGAGGAAGGGGCCGGCCTCCGCGGCGGGCACGGGGCCGGTCACGGTCATGATCTCCGGCGCCGCGGCGGCGAGGCTTGCGGCGGAGACGCCGAGGGCGAGGGGGAGGACGAGGAGGCGAAGCACGACGCCCCCTTCCTGCGCGATCAGTGAGGGGCCGGCAAGGGCGCGGGCGCGCTCCGCGGCTTTTTCGGGTCCTCGGTGGGCGGGGCGTCGAAGACCTTGGCCCATGGCGGCAGGATGCCGCCACCACTTGGGGGTGCACCCGGCGATCCCTTCTCCGACTCCCGTCTTACTCTCTGACTCCGCGCGGGTGTAATGAAAAGTGGTGGCGTGCCTCGGTTCCGCTGAAAGCCGACGGGCTTCTGCGCGGCCGGTTCGGACGCATCGACCGCAGCCACTTGGCATGCCCTTGTGTGGGCCGGGGTTCATCCCCGGCTTCCGACCGAAAGGTGCCGCAGAAGCCGGGGATGAACCCCGGCCCACGACTGGCCAACGACTGCGGGTTGCCACCACTTTCGATTACACCCCCTCAGCGCCCGGAGGTGAAGAGCGCGTTCACCTCGCGGTTCATCGCCCGGAGCGTCGCGGGGATGTCGGCCCCCTCGATGAAGATCCGGTCCATGCCGATGCGGGTGATCTCGATGATGTCGCTCCCGAAGTCGGTGGTCGGGTAGGGGAAGGTGCCGCCGGGCAGGACGGCCTGCTCGAGGTAGACGGAGACGTCGCCCCCGCGCGTGCTCATCACCTCGACGGCGCGCTCGGCGGCCTCGCGGATCGAGGGAAGGACGACGCCGTGGTCGGCGATGATCATCTGGCCCTCGAGCGAGTTGAGGAAGCGCATCCAGCGCCACGCCTCTTCGGGATGTTTCGTGCCGCTCCACATCGAGTCGGCGATCCCGTTGAACATGGACTTGCGACCGAGCGGGCCGATGGGAAGCGGGGCGAAGCCGAGCTCGAAGCGGCAGTTGGTCTGGAGCCAGTTCACCGTCCAGGTGCCGGTCATCGAGAGGGCGCTCTTGCCCGAGGCGAAGATCCCGGCGGCACCGAGCTGGCGGGCGTCGGAGGCCGGGGTGATGAAGCCCGAGCGCTGCGCCTCGCGCAGCCAGTGGAGCGTCTGGGCGAGCCGCGGATCGTCGAAGCGGAACGAGCGGGCCCACGGTCCGTCGTTGTGGACGAAGCCGAGCGAGGCGGCGAACAGGCTCCACTGCGCCTGCCCGAAGCCGTCCATGCGGCCGTCGATCGACAATCCGTGGCGGACGACCTGGCGCGGGTTGAAGTCGGGCGCGAGCCCGTCGCGCCCCGAGGCGTCGCGGGAGAGGCGGGCGAGCATGCGGGTGAAGGAGCCGCCGTCGGCCGGGTTCCACTCGAGGGTCTCGAGCTCCTCGTGGGAGACGCCGGCTTCGGCGAGGGCGGCGCGGTTGAAGGCGAGGGCGATCGTGTCCCAATCCTTGGGCAGGCCGAACTGGCCGCCGTCGAGGGACCAGTTGGCGTAGAGGCTGCCGACGTAGCGGTCGGCGGTCACGCCGTCGCGTGCGGCGAAGGGTGCGAGGTCGGCGAGGGTGTTGTTGCGCAGGAGCTCGGGGTAGCGCGTGAGGTGGTTGACGAAGACGTCGGGCGCGCTCTCGGAGATGAGCGCGGTGGTGAGCGAGATCCAGTAGTTGGCCCAGCTGATCTGCGTCACCTTCACCCGTACGTCGGGGTTGGCGCGGTTGAAGGCCTCGGCGGCGGCGCGGTAGGCCGGGAACTGTTCGGCGGTCCACAGCCAGTGGTCGATCTCGACGGGCTTCGTGCGGGCGACCGCGGGCGCGACCGAGAGCAGGAGCGCGAGGCCGGCGGCCGCCCGACGGGCGAGGGAGCGGAGGCGCGGGGCGATCATTTCACGCCGCTGAACTGGAACGACTCGACCACCCGCCGCCCGATCACCGCGAGGATCACGACCATGGGGATGATCGCGAGGACGGCGCCGGCCATGATGCCGGTCCAGTCGGGCGCGCCCTCGGGTTGTTGTTGGCGGAAGATGCTCAGGGCGACCGAGAGGACCTGGACCGACTCGTCGCGCCCGGTGAGGTAGGGCCAGAAGAACTCGTTCCACGCGCCCACCGAGGTGAGGATCACGAGCGTGGCGAGCGCCGGCCGGTGGATCGGCAGGATGATCCGGAAGAAGATCGAGAGGTGCGAGGCCCCGTCGATCCGCGCCGCCTCCTCCACGTCGATCGGCGTCGAGAGGAACACCTGCCGCAGGTAGAACACCGCGAAGGGTGACATCAGCGCGAAGGGCGCGGCCATCCCGAGGTAGGTGTTCAGCAGCCCGAGCTCCTTCACGAGGATGAAGTTGGGGATGAAGAGCACCGCCGCCGGCACCATCGAGGAGGCGAGGAAACAGAAGAAGATCAGTTGCCGCCCGGGGAACCGCAGCCGTGCGAACGCGTAGGCCGCGAGCGCGCTGAAGAGCGTCTGCGGCACGACGACCAGCGTGGTGAAGACGACGCTGTTGAGCAGCACCCGGGTGAAGTTGAGCCGCGCGAACCCCGCCCGCTCCAACCGCGGATCGTCCTCCTCGACCAGCCCGAGGACGCGCTCGAAGTTGAAGAGGGTGGGGTCCCCCGGGAAGATCTCTCCGGTGCTGGTGAACATCCGGTCGTGCGGGGTGAGCGCGGACTTCACCGCGAGCCAGACCGGCGCGATCGAGATCAGCACGAAGACCGCGAGCGCGGCGCGGCCGAGCCAGAGGGTGAGGGGCGAGGTTCCCGGGCGGTGGCTCATCAGGGAGGTCCTAAATTCTCCGGCGGGGTCTGCGCGGCAGGGAAATACGGCTCGGCCAAGGCGGGCGCGGCGGGGCATACCCGGCGGGTATGTCCCGCCGCG
>DAIPIQ010000081.1:0-466 GCA_036770745.1 Opitutaceae bacterium
CCGCGAGCACGGGATGGCGTCGGGACGTGTTGTATTGGTTTTCGGCGTGGACGTCGGCGAACTCGCGGACCGCGATCCGGTCCGGGCTCGGGCGGGTTCGTGCCTTTCGGCGAAAGGCACGCCACCTCGATCGGCGTTGGTTTGTCGGGAGGGTGTGAGGCGGGTGTGTTCGCTACCGCGGCGACTCGACCGGGTCAGGCCATCGCCTGACTCGTCAATGCCGCGGATGCCGGCACGGTCGTGGCGATGGGCCGGCGTTGGGCGGCGGGAGGAAACGTGTTGAGCGGCGGGGGAGCGGGGATTAGCGAACTCGGGAATGTCGTGGAGGCCGAAGTTTCGTCCGCTTCTGCTGGACTCGCTCGCCGGGTATGACCGCGGGCGGTTCCTGGCGGATCTCAACGCCGGGCTGGTGGTCGGCATCGTCTCGCTCTCGCTCTGCATCGGGCTCGGCATCGCCTCCGGGGCG
>DAIPIQ010000081.1:476-3643 GCA_036770745.1 Opitutaceae bacterium
CCCGCCGCAGGGCTCTACGCGGGGATCGTCGGAGGGTTCCTCGTGTCGGCCCTCGGCGGATCGCGGGTGCAGGTCGGCGGCCCGGCCGGTGCGTTCGTCGGGGTGGTCGCGCTGATCGCCGCCGCCCAGGGTTTCGACGGACTGCTCGTCTGCACGATCCTCGCCGGGTTGATGCTCGTCGCGATGGGCGCGTTGCGGCTCGGCTCGCTCATCAAGTTCATCCCGCACCCGCTCGTCATGGGGTTCACCTGCGGGATCGCGGTGTTGATCATGGCCACGCAGGTGCGCGAGCTCCTCGGGCTGGAGATGGCGGTCGATCCGCCGCGGATTCCTGAAAAGGTCCGGGCGCTCGCCGCGGCCGCGTCGACGTTGAACGGGACCACCGTCGTGATCGCGGCGCTTTCCCTGTTCGCGCTCTTCCGATGGCCGGCCTCGTGGCAGCGGCGCGTACCTGGATCGATCGTCGTGGTCGGGGCGGGCACCCTCTTCGCGTGGGCCTTCGGTCCCGACATCGCGACGATCGGGTCGCGTTTCGGCGGGATCCCGCGGGGACTTCCGGCGTTCGGGATTCCGGAGTTCGACTGGTCGCGGCTCGGCGACCTGATCGGACCGGCCTTCTCCATCGCCGTGCTCGGCGGGATCGAGTCGCTGCTCTCGGCGGTGGTCGCGGACGGGATGATCGATGATCGCCATGATTCGAACCAGGAGCTGATGGCGCAGGGGGTGGCCAACACCATCGCGCCGTTCTTCGGCGCGCTGCCCGTCACCGGCGTGATCGCCCGCACCGCGACCAACGTCCGCAGCGGCGGCGCGACGCCGGTCGCGGGGATGGTCCACTCGCTCGTGCTGCTCGCCTTCGTGCTCGCGGCCGCGCCGGTCGCCGCGCACATCCCGCTCGTCTCGCTGGCGGCCGTGCTCACGGTCGTGGCGGTCCGGATGGGCGAGTGGCCGGAGTTCCTCGCTCTCCGTCGCCAGCCGCCGGGCGACGCGCTCGTCTTCCTGACCGCCTTCGGGCTCACCGTGCTCGTCGACCTCACCTGGGCGGTCTATGTGGGGATGCTGCTCTCGGCGTTCGTCTTCATCAAGCGGGTGACCGACGCGACCGGGGTCGCGGAGATAACCCCTGAAGGAGGGCGCGGGGGAGTCGCCGCGGAACCGCCCGTGCCCGGGGTGCTGCAGTACCGGGTCTTCGGGTCGCTGCTCTTCGGAGCGGCGGAGAAGCTCGACTACGTCGTGCGCCGGGTCGGGCGCGACACCCGGGTGGTCGTGCTCCATCTGGAGACGGTGGGTTCGATGGATGCGACGGCTCTGAACCGGCTCGAGGGCCTGTTGGCGCGGCTGCGCCGCCACGGTCGCCACCTCGTGGTGAGCGGGGCGCACACCCAGCCGCTCGCCCTCATGGAGATGGCCGGTTTCTGCGACGAGCTCGGGCGGGAGAACCTCGTCGCCGACGGTACCGCCGCCGCGGCGCGGGCCCGGGCGATCGTCGAGAAGGTCGCCTGAACGCGCGTATCCGCGGCCCGGTTACGGCGCGAAGATCGCGATCTCGACGCGGCCGTCGGGGTGGATGGCGCCGCGGTACATCCCCGCGGTGTTGAAGGGCAGGGCGATCGCCCCGGCGGCGTCGATCGCGATCAGGCCACCGCGCCCGCCGGCGGGGGCGAGCGACTCGTGGACGACCGCGTGGGCGGCCTCGGTCACGGAGAGTCCGGCGTACTTGATCCGCGCGGCGAGGTCGTGGGCGGCGACGCCGCGGATGAAGAACTCCCCGTGGCCGGTGCAGGAGACCGCGCAGCGCGCATCGGCGAACGTGCCCGCGCCGATCAGCGGCGAATCGCCGACGCGGCCCCAGCGTTTGTTGGTCATGCCTCCGGTGGAGGTCGCGGCCGCGAGCCGGCCCCGGGCGTCGAGCGCGACCGCGCCGACCGTGCCGAAGCGCGAGGTTTCGAGCGGATCCCGCTCGCCGTGCGAAGCGCGGTCGCCGCCCGCTTCGCGGGCGAGGGCGCGGTCGAGCTCGGCCCGCCGGCGGGGCGTGGAGAAGTGGGAGTTCTCGACGCGCTCGAGGCCGTGCTCCGAAGCGAACGCCTCGGCGCCGTCGCTCGCGAGCAGGACGTGGGGCGAGCGCTCCAGCACCGCGCGGGCGAGGAGGATCGGGTTTTTCACCGTGCGCACGCCCGCGACCGCGCCGGCCCTGCCGGCGGCGCCGTCCATGAGCGAGGCGTCGAGTTCGTGGGCGCCTTCGTGGGTGAAGACGGCGCCGCGACCGGCGTTGAAGAGAGGCGAGTCCTCCAGGATCACCACGGCCGCGACCACCGCATCGAGCGCGGAGCCGCCTTCGGCGAGCACGGCGTGCCCGGCCCGGAGGGCGGTCTCGAGGGCGGCGCGGTACGCGGCTTCGAGCTCCGGCGTCATCTCCGCGCGGACGAGCGTGCCGGCGCCGCCGTGGACGGCGATCGCGATCGGGGAGTCACGGCCCGGGAGGGAGGATGGCATGGCGAGGAGAAGACCAGCGAGGAGGAGGCGTTTCATGGGGAGGGGCCCGTGCGGCGGACCGCCTCGGCGAAGCGGAGGATCTGGTCGGCGAGCGAGCGGGCCCCGACCTCGACCCACGCCCGGCCCTCGTCGGCCCGGGCGTCGGTGGCGTCGCCGATCACGCCCGACTTCGAGACGTCGGAGGCGAGCCAGGAGCGTGCGAGCGGCGTGGTCCCGTCGGATCGGGGAGGGTATTCGCGGACGGCCTTGTCCATCGCGACCAAGTGTGGGGCGAAGGCGAGCATCCACGCGGTCTCGATCCGCCCGGCGTGGATGCCGAGGGCGGCCTCGCGTTCCGAGACGGGCGGCTTCCACGCGGGCGCGAGCATGGCCGCGGGAAGCCCGAGGCGCGTCTGGACTTCGCGAAGCGTCGCGACCAACGCCGCGGAATTGCCGCCGTGGGTGTTGAGCACGGCGAGGGCGCCGAAGCCCCACGACCGCACCTGCCTGGCGGCGACGAGGATCAGGCGGTGGAACGCGGCCGGCCCGATCGAGAGCGTGCCGGGGAAGTCGCGGTGTTCGTCGCTCATCCCGAACGTGACCGGCGGCGCGACGTAGACCGGCGCTTCGGGCGGGAGCAACGGCAGGGTGGCGGCGAGCCAGGTGTAGATGTCGAGGGCGAGGGCCGAGTCGTG
>DAIPIQ010000081.1:3653-16593 GCA_036770745.1 Opitutaceae bacterium
CAGGCGTATCTGTTCGGGCTTGGAGCCCCACTCCTGCCCGAGGATGGCATCGACACCGACGGGCAGGTGCGGGCCGTGTTGCTCGATCGAGCCGGTCGGGAGGATGACGATCGCGGAGCCGCGGTCGGGCAACGCCTCGATCGCGAGGCGGGTCATCGCGGAGAGTCGGCGTTCCGTGGGCGTCATTACCGGTGCGGCGGGAGGTCGCCGATCGCGTCGGCGAGGATCGCGCTCAGTCGCCGACCGGCCTCGGCGAGCAGCTTCCCGCCTTCGGTGATCTCCCCGGCAAGCGGTCGCACGGGAAGGGCGGGCGGCGGTTGGCGAAAGCAACCCGGGCGGAATTCCGCCAGTTCCGAGGAACCTGCGGCGGCGTCGTCGGCCCGCGGCAGGTCGCCGTAGCACGAGCAGGCCGCGGCCGCGACCGCCGAGCGGTCGGGGTTGCGGCCGGGGTGGAGGTCGAGGCCGAGCCGGGCGAGCGTGATCGGGTAGGCCTGGATCCCGTGGCGCACGCGGGCCTGACGACCGGCGACATCGGCGAGTTCTTCGTTCCACGGGCTGGTGATGAAGAACGCGAGTTTGGTGAAGCCGGCGTCCTTCACCGAGGCGGCGAGGTCGGAGAGGATCTCGAGCGCGGTCTCGAAATCCACGCCGAAGGCGCAATGCGGATACGGCCCGAGCGTCCAGCGCAACGGTGGGAGGACGGCGAGCGGGGCGTGCCTCAGCAGTCGGGAGGCGAGGGTGTGCCGGAGCACGGCCATGCCGAGGGTCTCTTCCAGGTCGAGCGGGCGTCCGAGCCCCCAGTCGGCGAAGCCGCAGATCGGGAGGACGGCGAGCCGGCGGCTCTCGCGCGTCTTCGTGACGAAATCCGTCCACGCCCGGCCCGCCCAGAGCCGGGAATCGTCGGGCAGGTCGACGAGGGGCGAGGCGGGCGGCGCGGGTTTCACAGGTCGAAGTGGCACGCGACCTCGTGGGCGGCGGCGGCGGCGCGCAGGGCGGGCTTCTCGAGGCGGCAGCGCTCGCGCACGTGCGGGCAGCGGGTGTGGAACGGGCAGCCCGCCGGGGGGCGGATGGGCGAGGGCACGTCGCCCGAGAGCACGATCCGCTCGCGGCGGTCGCGCGGGTCGGGCGCGGGGATGGCGGAGAGGAGGGCGCGGGTGTAGGGATGGCGCGGGTCGCGGTAGATCGCGTCGGCGGGGGCGGTTTCGACGATCCCGCCGAGGTACATCACGGCGATGCGGTCGCTCACGTGTTTCACGACCGCGAGGTCGTGGGCGATGAAGAGGTAGGAGAGCCCCATCGCGCGCTGCAGCTCGAGCAGGAGGTTGAGCACCTGGCTCTGGATCGACACGTCGAGCGCGGACACCGGTTCGTCGCAGATGATCAGGCGCGGTTCGAGGGCGATCGCGCGGGCGATGCCGATGCGCTGCCGCTGCCCGCCGGAAAACTCGAAGGGGAAGCGCTCCGCCGCGGAGGCGGGGAGGCCGACGCGGTCGAGCAGGGCGCGGACCTTGGCCCGGCGGGACTCGGGCGTGCCGATCCCGTGGATACGCAGCGGCTCCTCGAGGATGTCGGCCACGCTGTGGCGGGAGTTGAGCGATTCGGCGGGATCCTGGAAGATCATCTGCACGTGCCGGCGCAGGGGTTTGAGCTCCCCGCGGCGGAGCGGCACGAGGTCGCGGCCCTCGAAACGGATCGCGCCCTCCGTCGCCTCGACCAGCCGGACGATCGCCTTGCCGGTCGTCGACTTGCCGCAGCCGGACTCGCCCACGAGCCCGAGCGTCTCGCCGGGTCGGATCACGAGGTCGATCCCGTCGACCGCGCGGCACACCTCCTTCGCGGTGAGGAACACGCCGCCGCGCACCGGGAAGTGCACCTTCAGGCCGCGGACCTCGAGGAGCGGGGCCGGCTCCCGTGCCCGGTTTTCGGATACAGGCGTCGGGGCGGCGGCGGAGGGCGTGGTCGCGGCCGGCGGCGCGAGGTCGCGCCAGTGGTGGCACGCCGCGGCGTGGCCGGGGGAGACCGGTTCGAGGGCGGGCGCGTATTGTTCGCAACGCTCCGTGCGGTGCGGGCAGCGGTTCTGGAAGCGGCAGCCGGGCGGCAGCTCGAGGAGGCCGGGCACCATGCCCTCGATGATGGTCAGGCGCGACTTGCGGGGATGGTCGAGGCGCGGGATCGAGGCGAGCAGGCCGCGGGTGTAGGGATGTTTCGGGCGGTTGAAGATCTCCTCGACCGGCCCGCACTCGGCGACCTTGCCCGCGTACATGACCACGACGTCCTGACACGTCTCGGCGATCACGCCGAGGTCGTGGGTGATGAGGATGATCGACATCCCGAACTCGGCCTGCAGGCCGCGCATCAACCCGAGGATCTGCGCCTGGATCGTGACGTCGAGGGCGGTGGTCGGCTCGTCGGCGATCACGAGGGCGGGCCGGTTGGCGAGGGCGATGGCGATCACCACACGCTGGCGCATCCCGCCGGAGAGCTGGTGCGGGTATTCGCCGACCCGGACCTCGGGCGAGGGGATGCCGACCTTGGCGAGCATTTCGATCGAGCGGGCGAGGGCCTCGCGCGGGCTCATCCCGGGGTTGTGCAGGAGGAACGCTTCGGCGAGCTGGCGGCCGATCGGATGGACGGGGTTGAGGGCGGTCATCGGCTCCTGAAAGACGAAGCCGATTCGGCCGCCGCGGATCCGGAGGAGGCGTTCGGGGGAGGCGCGGGTGAGGTTCTCGCCGTCGAAGAGCACCTCGCCGCCAAGGATGCGCCCCATCGGCTGCGGGAGGAGGCGGACGATCGAGAGCGCCGTCACGCTCTTGCCGCAGCCCGACTCGCCGACGATCCCGAGGGTGCGGCCGCGGCGGACGGTGAAGCTCACCCCGTCGACGGCGGTCACGCGGCCGGCGTCGGTGTCGAAGGCGGTGACGAGGTCGCGGACCTCGAGCAGCGTGTCGTCGGGCGCGGAGGCGTCCGGCCCGGAGGGCTTCGGCGGGGTGCTCGCGGCGGCCGTCGGGCTCACTCGGGTTTGAACTGGTCGTAGGTGTGGAGCCCGACCGGGAAGGTGGCGCCGGAGCGACGGGCGCGCCGGGTCTCGGCGCGGAGTTCCTCGTCGACCGAGAAGAGGAAGAACTGCACCCACGCGTCGCTGATCTTCACGTTGTAGTCGGCGGGGTGGCGGATCCAGCGCCAGTGGGCGGTGCGGTAGAACGGGATGATGAAGGCGGGGACGAAGGAGCCGTTCTCGTGGATCCGCTCCTCGAGCGTCCAGGCGAGGCGTTTCATCTCCTCGGTGTCTTCGGAGCGGTCGTAGGCCTCGATGAGCCGGTCGATCTCGCGATCGGCGAGGGTGACGAGGTTGTTCGTCTGCACCTTGGGGGTGCGGTCGGGGTTGACGGCGCCGTCGGGGAGGAAGGCGCGGTCGTAGGCGTTGGCCGAGTGCCACGTCTCCCAGTAGCGCGGGTACATCTCGGGGAAGACGCCGAAGGCGGAGAAGATGATGTCGTGCTGTTTCTCCTGGGCCTTCTTCCATGCGGCGGTGGCGTCGAGCACCTCGAGGCGGAATTCGAGCCCGCACTTCGCGGCCTCCTCGCGGAGGATGGGGAGGATGTCCTTGAGCGATTCGTAGCCGGTGGTGATCGTGAAGGAGAGGCGGCGGCCGGCGTCGTCGAGGAGGATGCCGTCGGAGCCGGCGCGGGTGAAACCGGCGCGGGCGAAGCTCGCGCGGGCGGCGTTCACGTCGAAGGGGCGGGCCTCGAGGGTGGGGTGGGTGAATTCGCCCCAGCCGTCCGAGGTGGTGTTCATCCGCATCCAGTCGCCGCGGGCGAACTTGCCGATGACGAGCTCCCAGTTCGTCGCGTGGTGGATGCCGATGCGGACGTCGCGGTCGTCGAGGAGCGGCCGGGCGCTGTTGATCCAGAGCGCGTAGGTGGGGCGGGGGATGTCGTTGTAGAATTTCGTCTTGTGGATGTAGCCGGCCCGCACGTCGGGGTCGGAGTCGGGGAGCTTGTCGTACCAGTACTCGGCGAGGTTCATCCCGAAGCTGTCGAGCTCGCCCTTCTTGAACATCTCGAAGGCCTTCGCGGTGTCGCGCACGACGGTGAAGCGGATCGAGTCGGCGTTGAAGCGGCCGCGCCAGAACTTCTTGTCCTGCGCCCACCAGTCCTTGACGCGGGTCAGGGTGATCGAGCGGCCCTTGTTGATGTCCCGCTCCAGGACCGTGTAGGCGCCGGAGGTGGGCTGGACGCGCCACTGGTAGCGCTCGGGGTAGTCGGGCCCGAGCTCGCGGTAGAAGTGGGCGGGCTTGGGTTCGATCTCGAGGGCGCGGGCGATGAAGTCGGGCCGGACCTCGGGCAGGGCGATCGAGAACGTGTGTTCGTCGTAGCGGGTGACGCGGGTGTAGTTGGTCGCGTACCAGTTGTTGTACCACGGGGCCTGGATGTGGGACGACTGGTAGAGGAAGAACGTGAAGAGCATGTCGTCGCTCGTGATGGGCGGGCCGTCGGACCAGCGGGCGTCGGGATCGAGGCGGACGTAGATCGTGCGGGTCGCCTTGTCGCCGGCCCACGCCTTCGCGACGCCGGGATGGTAGCGGAAGCCGTTTTCGCCGATGCTCGTGTCGTTGGGGTGGCGGCGGGCGAGCTGCATCACCACGTCGTCCTGGAGGAAGGGGCGGAAGGAGCCGTTGGAGTCGGGGCCGACGAGGCGCATCGTCCGCGGAAAGTCCTGGATCGCCGAGTAGAGCGTGCCGCCCTTCTTCGCGTCGGGATCGGCGTATTCGGGCAGGTCCATCCCGTCTTCCCAGACAAGGTCGGCGGGGAGGTCGGCCGGGGTCTTGAACTGGAAGAAGAGCGGGAGCTCCGCGACGCGTGCATCGAAGACCTCCCGGGTGATCGCACCCGAATCGAGCTCGGACTGCAAAGCGGGCGGGATGTGTTTGAAGGTGGCGAAGTGACGCTCCTTCTCGGCGGTCACATCCTGCGGCGGGGCGTCGGCCGTGGACCCGCCTCCGCAGCCGGCGAGGAAAAGGAGGGCGTGTGCCGCGAGGGCGGGGCCGGCGAGGAGGAGGAGGCGCGCTGGGATGGTCATGGAGTCACTGGTAGGTCGTGAACTTCTTCGGGTCAAAGGCCTCGCGCACGGCTTCGCCCACGAACGTCACCAGCGTGAGGATCACGACGAGGGCGGCGAAGGCCGAGGAGACGATCCACGGGGCGGTCGTGAGCGTCTGGGTGCCCTGTTTGAGCAGTTCGCCGAGGCTCGGCGTGGGGGGCGGCAGCCCGAACCCGAGGAAGTCGAGCGCGGTGATCGACGTGATGGCGGCGACGACGGTGAAGGGGATGAACGTCACGATCGTGGCGATCGTGTTCGGGAGGATGTGGTTGAAGATGATCCGGCCGGTCCCGGCCCCGAGCACCACGGCGGCGGCGGTGTAGTCGCGGGTCTTTTCCCGGTAGGTCGCGGTGCGCATGTAGTAGGTCATCCCGGTCCAGGAGAAGAGCACGAGGATCACGAGGAGGATGCCGATCCGGACGGAGATGCTGAACGTCGCCGGGACCACCGAAAAGATGATGATCACCGTGTAGAGGAAGGGGATGTTGGACCAGATCTCGATCAGGCGCTGGCCGACCAGGTCGATCGTGCCGCCGAAAAAGCCCATGAGGCAGCCGATCGTGATCCCGATCACGTAGGTGAGGAGCGTGAAGGCGAGGGCGAAGAAGATCGCGACGCGGAACCCGTAGAAGAGGCGCGCGAAGATGTCGCGCCCGGTCGTGTCGGTGCCGAGGAGGTGGCCGGGAGGGCCGCCGGTCCACGAGGGCGGGGCCGGCTTGAACACGCCCTGGTAGGGCGTGTTCTCGTAGGCTCCGAACTCCACGGGCGGCATCAGCAGCCAGTTCCCGGAGCCTTCGGCGCGGTAGCGCGCGCGCAGGTCGCGGTAGTTCGTCTCGTAGGCGTAGTCGAAGCCGAAGGTCGTGCCCGGGAGGATCCCGCCGTAGGTCGGGAAAAACCAGCGGCCGTCGTGCCGGACCACGAGGGCGCGGTTGCCGACGAGCAGCTCCCCGAAGAGGGAGACGAGCACGAGGCCCGCGAGGATCAGGAACGAGACGTAACCGCGACGGATCGAGCGGAAGCGCCGGAGTTTCTTGATCGTGAGCGGATTCAGGCGCATCGGCGGCACGGGCTACTTGAAGCGGATCCGCGGATCGATCAACGCGACCAGCACGTCGGAAAGGATGTTGCCGAGCATCAGGAGCAGGCTGGCGATGAAGATCACCCCCATCACCACGGGGTAGTCGCGATCGAGGATCGAGGTGATCCCGAGCAGGCCGAAGCCGTCGATGTCGAAGATCGTCTCGATGAGGAACGATCCGGAGACGAGCAGGGTGATGTTCTGCCCGAAGGTCGTCGCGATCGGAATGAGGGAGTTGCGCAGGGCGTGCCGCACCACCGCGCCGCGGAAGGAGACGCCCTTGGCGATCGCGGTGCGGATGTAGTCGGCCGAAAGGTTGTCCATCAGGTGGTTCTTCATCAGCAGGGTCGTGATCGCGAAACTGCCGACGAGGTAGCAGGTGAGCGGGAGAATGGCGTGGGAGAACAGGTCGGCGACCTTCTCGGGGAACGACATCCCGTCGAAGTCGTAGCTCGTGAACCCGCCCATCGGGAACCACTCGAGCCGGGCGGAGAAGAACAGCAGGAGGAGCGCGCCGAGCACGTAGCCGGGGATCGCGTAGCCGATGAAGATCAAGACCGACGAGGCGTTGTCGAGGAGCGTGCGGTGCCGGATGGCCTTCACGATCCCGAGGGGGATGCAGACGCCGTAGGTGAGCACCAGCGTGACCACGCCGTGGAAGATCGAGACCGGCAAACGCTCGCGCACGATCTGGAGCACGGGCTCGTTGTAGCGGTAGGACCGCCCGAGGTCGCCGGTGACGACGCGGCCGACCCACTGGGCGTAGCTCACGAGCACGGGCTTGTCGAAGCCGTAGTACTGCCGGAGCTGCTCGATCTGCGCCTCGGAGAGCGCCATCCCCTGGCCCGCCACCGCGGCGGTGCGTCCACTCGCCGCGTCCATCTGTCGCATCTCCATCAGCGCCCGTTCGAGCGGGCCACCCGGCACGGCGCGGGTGATCAGGAACACGATCAGCGTGATGCCCAGGAGCGTCGGCGGAATGAGGAGGAATCTGCGGATGAAATAGTCGCGCATCGTACCGCGGGACCGGTCGGCGGAGAACGCCCCGGATCGTGGATCGGGTCGGAGGGCCGGCAATGCTTTTTGCCGGGAGCGCGGTCCGCGGCCGGGTGCGATCGGAAGTGGTGGCACGCTTCGGTTCCGCCGCAGAAGCCGGGGAAGAACCCCGGCCCACGAGACCAGGCCGCCACAACTTGGGATCACGTCCCGGGCCGCTCGCCGCGCGTTCAGTGGCCGGCGTCGTGCCGGATGTTCTCCGACCACTGCCGGAAGGCCCGGCGCGCGTCGCCGCGCCAGCGCACGCGCAGCTTCACCCCGACGTCGTACTCGTTGCCGTAGCGCTTGAGCTCGAGGGCGGTGCCGAGCAGCCACTGGCCGGGGCTCTTGAGCGTGTATTTCTTCGGCACCTCGAAGACGACGCTCGGCTTGAGGGTGAGGTAGTTGGTCGTCGGTCCGTCGAAGGTGTGCTCCCACGCGAGCGCGAGCCCGTAGGTCAGGCGGCCGCGCCGGTAGAGCGTGCCGATCGTGACGCTGGAGAAATCGTCCTGCGGGTACTCCTCGCGGATCCGGCCGGCGGCGCGAGACTCGGTGAGCACGTCGTAGGAGAGGTTGAGGAAGGCCTCGAGGTCGCGGATCGTCGGGCTCGGTCGCGAGAAGGTCGTGTAGACCGAGTAGCGGTTGACCCCGTGGCTGAGCTCCTCGGGAACGGAGGCGGTGGGGATCGAGAAACGAAAACCGCTCGCGGCGGCGACCGAGTCGTCGATGCGGGACTTCCACTGGCGTTTGAGATTGCCGCGGAAGTGGGCGATGCCGTTGCGACCGCCGTCGCCGAAGGGGTTGTCGAAGTACGGCTCGACCTCGAGCTCGCCCTCGGTGCGTTTGTTGAAGCCGTAGGTGACACCGACGGGCACGCGGACGTGGTCGCGCCCGGTGATGTCGCCGATGCGGGGCTCGACGTTGAGGCGCCAGGTGCGGCGTTCCTGGGTGTCGGGCAGGATCGTGTCGAAGATGTCGCGCACCCGCGTATCGCTCCACCGCCAGAGACGCCCGATCGCGCCGAAGCGCGGGGGCGGCTGGTCGGCCGGGAGGATCTCCGCGGGCAGCGTCGCCACCGGCTCCCCGGCGACGGCCGGGGCGGCGACTCCGAAGCAGAGGCCGGCAAGCGCGACCGGGAGGACGAGGCGGGGGCGAGGCATGGGACGGATCGGTTCTTGAGACTCGGGCGGGGGAAGCAAGGCTCGGCGTGCGAAAAAGCGCACCGCTCGGGCCGCACCGACCGCGGACGACGTCGCCTGGTTCCCCGGGATCGGGTCGTGGAGGCGGACGGGAAGGGAGGTCGTCTTGTTCATCGGCCGGGCGGGCTCACCCTCCCGTATCGACCGCCGCGGGTTTCTTCGGAATCCGGGACTTGTCCTCCCGGCTTTGCGAGGTAGGTTCCGGGCATGCCCCGGACGGCGTTACCCCCGATCGCGATGGTCCTGTGCGCCTCGCTGGCTGCGCCGCTGGCCGGCCAGACCCGCAGCGACGCGCAACCCCTCTTCTCCGACGAGCGCTACGCCGAGCTTTTCGAGGAAACCGGGCGACGGCTCCCGGCACCGGAGACCGCGTACGTTTCGGAGGCCGCTGCCGAGCCGATCATCGAGCTGGAGCCCTTCATCGTCGAAGGTGACGACGGTCTTCTGATCGCCCGGATCCGCCGGCAGTTGGAGTTGGGGCCGGCCTCGATCCGCCGGCGGGTCGCGGAGCTCTCCCCGGCGCTCGCCCGGGAGGCCCGCTACTCGGGGTTGGCGAGTGACCGTTTCTTCATGGAAGAGCGCCCGGGCATGCCGCGCGACGCGGCGGGCGTGGTCCCGGTGAGCATCGTCGAGGCGGTGCGCCTGATGGGCAAGGGGCTCGACCTGTTCTCCAACGAGGACTGAAGGCGGCCGAGGCGGGGAACGGCGGAATCCGTGCCGCCGGATGTGCGTCCGATACGACGGCGGCAGGATGCCCCGCCACCTTCAAGGCACCGTGTATCCGCCCGTCGGATGCACCCGCCCTCCGCATGCCTCCTGGCTGCCGTCGAAAGACGGAGGCCCCGGTACTTCGGCCGATCGTGCGGTGCGCCCGCGCAGAGTAGCGGCGGCATCCCGCCGCCGATGAGGCGTCCAAACCGGCGGTTGGAGAACCGCCGCTCCGTTCGGAACGAGAGCCCTCCCGGGGTTCGGGAGGGAGGTGCGCCCGGTTGGAACCGGCTCGTTGAAACTGGCCGCTTGAGTCGGACCGCGCGGTCGCGAAGGATTCCGGCGCGGGGGCCGGTTGGCGCCCGCCTCCGCCCCGATGCTCGACAACCAATACCAGTTCTTCCGCGATCTCGACCGCAGTTGCGTCTCCGGCGGGTTGGACCACGAGGCGTGCGCGCGGGCGGTGCGGATGAAGCGCGCCTCGATCGAATCCGATCGTTTCCGCGACAATCCCGTCGTGCGCGACCTGCTCGCGGGCACGACGACGCTCGTGCGCGAGTACGACGCCTACTCGAGATCGTTCCGAGGCGTGCGGCGGTTTCTCCCCGTCGCGCACGATCCGGCGGGCAACGAACGGCTCCGTCACCTCGCCGCGATCCTCCCCAACGTCGGCCACTTCACCCGCCGCAGCCGCCTCGCCTTCGACAACCCCGTGGGCGGCGCCTGCTACGGACTGCTCGCCGCACTCGCCGTCGGGCTGATCTGGGCGCGCGGGGCCCGCGACGACGTCGACGAACTCGCGGGCGCCGCCACGGCCGACGACGTGCTCGTGGTCCTCGGACTGCTCGGGGCGGTGGCTGGGTTCGTCGCGGGCGCGTTCTCGATGTTCAAGTACCGGACCCGCGATCCGCACGTGATCCACGCGCGCGAAGCGGCCGGCTACATGGACATCAACTACGCCTACCACCGGATGAACGACGATGCGGCATGGGCCGGCTTCATCCGCTCACAGGGCGGCGGCGCCGTCGTCGTCCCCGCGCGGCACAAGAGCACGCGTTGAGGCCCGGCCCGGGCGGCGGACCCAGCGGTGGTGGCGGAAGAGCCACCGGGCGATCGCGGGCAGGAGCACGATCGCGCCGATCATGTTCAGGAAAAACATGAAGGCGAGGAGCACGCCCATGTCCGCCTGGAACTTCAGGTCGGAGAAGATCCACGTCGCGACCCCGAGGGCGAGCGTGACGCCGGTGAACACGATGCTCGTGCCGGTCATCTTGAACGCCGTGAGCATCGCCTCCTCCAGCGCCATCCCCCGGCGCAGACCCTGCTGGATCCGGGTGAAGAGGTAGATGCCGTAGTCGACGCCGATGCCGACGCCGAGCGCCGCGACGGGCAGCGTGGAGACCTTGAGGCCGATCTCCAGCCAGACCATGAGCACGTAGGCCAGCACCGAGACGAGGGCGAGGGGCGCCACGATGCAGAACGTCGCGCGGAGCGAGCGGAAGGTGACGAGGCACAGGGCGATCACGCTGGCGAAGACCCAGAGCAGGATGGGAAACTGCGCGGCGCGCACGACCTCGTTGGTCGCGGCCATCACGCCGACGTTGCCGGTGGCGAGGCGGAAGGTCACGCGCTCCGACGGGTGTTCGTCGCGGAACGCCTTCACCGCCGCGACGGCGCGTTCGATCGTCTCCGCCTTGTGGTCGACGAGGAACACGTGGACCGGCAGCACGCTCGCGTCGGCGTTGAGCAGGCCGCTCGACGTCTCGATCGGGGAGACCGCGAGCGCGAGCGTCCCGGTGGAGCGGGGCAGCATCCGCCATTTCAGCGAGCCCTCGTTCCAGCCGGCGTTGACCACCTTCGCGACCGTGGGGAGGGCGACCACCGACTGCACGCCCGGGACGTTGCGCATTCGCCAGGCGAAGCGGTCGATCTCGTCCATCACGTCGTGCTCGACGCAGCCGTTGGGCACGGTCTCGGCGATGACCGTGAGCAGGTCGACGCCGATCGAGAACTTCTCCGTGATCACCGCCGAGTCGCGGTTGTAGCGCGAGTCCTGGCGCAGTTCGGGCACGCCGGCGTGGAGGTCGCCGATGCGCACCCCGCCGGCCATGCGGTATCCGCCGACGAAGAGGACCGCGGCGACCGCGATCACGACCAGCGACGGCCCGGGATTCGTCACCTTGTCGAGCGCGGCCCAACACGGGGCGAGGGTCTTCGCGCGGGCGTGGACCTTCGCGGCGTAGGACGGGCGGAGCTCGACGAACGAGAGCAGGACGGGGAGGAAGAGCAGGTTGGTGAGGATGATCACGGCGACCCCGAGGCTCGCGGTGATGGCGAGCTCCCGGATGATCCCGATGTCGATCAGCAGCAGGGTGATGAACCCGATCGTGTCGGTGACCAGCGCGACCCCGCCGGGCAGGAGCGACTGGCGGAACGCGCGCGCGGCCGCGAGGTGCCGGTTCGCACCGAGGAAGACCTCCACCCGGTAGGCCGAGATCATCTGCACGCCATGGCTCACGCCGATCGCGAAGACGAGGAACGGGACCAGGATCGACATCGGATCGATCCCGAAGCCGAGCAGGTGGAGGAGCCCGAGCTGCCAGACCACCGCGACGAGCGAGCAGACGATCGGGAGAAGCGTCAGCCGCCACGACTGCGCGTAGAAACGCACGAGGAGCGAGGTGAGCGCCACCGAGATCGCGAAGAAGAGGATCACGCCCATCGCGCCGTCGCTCACGTCGCCGATGACCTTGGCGAAGCCGATGATGTGGATGCCGATGTTGACCGCGACCTCGGAGGCCCGCGCCTCGATCCGCTCGCGGATCCCCGTCTCCAGGTGCCGTGCGACGGCGAGGTAATCGATCCGGGCGCCCGTCGCGGGGTCGACGTCGAGGAGCTGCGCGGAGACGATCGCTCCGGAGAAGTCGTTCGCGACGAGCTGGCCGACCCGGCCCGACTTGATGATGTTCTCCCGGACGATCGCGAGCCCCTCCGCCGTGGGGCGGAAGTCGGCCGGGATCACGTTGCCGCCGGCGAAGCCGTCCTCGACGATCTCGACGAAGCGGACGTTGGGCGTGAAGAGCGAGGTGACGGACGCGCGATCGACCCCGGGGATGAAGAAGACCTCGTCGGTGAGCGAGCGCAGGAGGTCGAAGTAACCGGGGTTGAAGATGTCTCCCTCGCGCATCATGAGCGCGATCACGATCCGGTTCGCCCCGCCGAACTGCTCCTGGTGCTGGACGAACGTGCGGATGTACTCGTGCCCGAGTGGAAGCTGTTTGGTGAAGGCGGCGTCGACCTGGAGCCGCGACGCAGCCCAGCCCATGCAGAGGGTGATCGCGGCGAAGAGGACGACGAAGCCGCGCCGGTGGGCGAAGAGGTTCCGCTCCAGGAAGCTGGTGATCGCCCTCACGGGAGCGGAACCACGCGGATGCCGTACTCGCCCACGGCGAGGAGCCGGTCCGGTGCGAGGGCGAGGAGCTCCGCGGTGGCGTCGAGCGCGAGGTCCGACTCCAGGCGGAACGTGGAGCCGCCGTCGCGGCTCGAGTGGAGGTGGCCGCCGGTCGAGGCGAGGAGGACGAGACCGGGGCGGACCTCGAGCGCCGTCATGAGGAGCGCCGGCCGGGCCACGCTCGCATCAGTCCAGCTTGCGCCATCGTCGTCGCTTACGAAGACGTGACCGCGCAGGCCGTGCGCGAGCAGGCGCCCGGACGCCAGTTCATGCAGGCCGTAGAACGAGCCTTCGTAGGGCGGATCGAGAAGGGTCCACGAGGCGCCGGCGTCACGGGTTTCCCAATACAGCCCGTAGGCTCCGACGGCG
>DAIPIQ010000082.1:0-1943 GCA_036770745.1 Opitutaceae bacterium
GGGTGGTGGTCTTGCCGCTGCCGGTGGGGCCGGTGACGAAGATCATGCCGTGGGGCCGGAGGATCGTGGCGGCGAGCGCGGCCTTGTCCTGCGGGCGCATCCCGAGGGTCTCGAGGTCGAGGACCACGCCGCCGCTGTCGAGGATGCGGAGCACGACGCTCTCGCCGAAGTTCGTGGGCAGGCAGGAGACGCGGAGGTTGAGCTCGCGCCGGCCGACCGTCGTGCTGAAGCGGCCGTCCTGAGGGAGTCGCGTCTCCGAGACGTCGAGGTTCGCCATCACCTTGAGGCGGGCGACGAACGAGTCCTGCAGGTCCTTCGGGACGAGCATGAACGCCTGGAGCACGCCGTCGGTGCGCATGCGGATGCGCAGGGATTTCTCGTCGGGTTCGAAGTGGATGTCGCTGGCGCTCTTGCGCGCGGCGGCGGCGATGATCTGCTCGACAGCGCGGATCATCGGCGCGGTCGTCTCCTCGCCGGCGCGCCGCTGGCTGATCTTCATGAGCTCGTCGATCGTCTGGTCGATCGAGCCCTCGCGCTCGTGGAGGTTGGCGAGTTTGTCGAGGATGTCCGCCTTCGGGGCGTTGAGGACCTCGACCTTGAGGCGGGTGAGCTGTTCGACGCGGTCGATCGCGACCACGTCGAAGGGGTCCGCCATCACGATGACGAGCGTATCGCCTTCGCGGCGACACGGCATGAGCTCCGCCTCGCGGCAGAACTCGAAGGGGATCAACGAGGCGACCTCGGGCTCGACGACGAGCCGCGCGAGATCGACCGTCTGCGCCTGCGCATCCTGGGCGAGGAAGGAGGCGATGTCGCCCTCGGTGACGAAACCCAGCTCCTGAAGGACCGTGCCGATGAGCCGGCCGGTGCGTTTCTGCTCGCGCAGGGCCAGCTCGAGTTGGTGGAGGGTGATGAGCCCCGCATCGAGGAGCCGGTCACCGAGTCGCTTGGGAGGAGCTGGTGCTGTGAGGGTCGCCATGACGATGGGGAGCCCGCCGTGCGTCCCGCTCGCGACGGTCCGGCGGAGCGGGAGCGCCGGGGAACGCCGCGCTTACTGGTGCGTGATGTAGACGTAGGCCGTGGTGAGGCCCTGGCCGTTGGGCACGCGGTAGGCGACCTTGCCGCGATCGTCGGCGGTGCCGGTCGCGGCCTCGCTGTAGGCGTCGCCATCCATCCGCAGGCTGAGCTCGCGAGCCTCCTGGGCGGTGATGTTGACGAGCACGGCGGAGACGATGCGGGCGCCTGCGGGCAGGTTCGTCGTGCCGTTGAGGCGGAAGTTCGAACCGACCGCGGTGGACGGCACGGTGGTGTTGGAGGGCCGGGAGATGATGCGCGACTGGCCGGTCTGGCTGGATCCGCCGGAGGAGGTCCAGGCGCCGTTGGTGCGCGTCCATGTGGCGCCGGCGACGGGATTCGCCCCGGGCTGGGCGCCGATCTTCACGACGAAGCGGCTGTCGAGGAGTCCGTCGGCGAGGAGCAGGTCGTCGATGCGGGCGTTGTTGTTGGTGACCGGGAGCGTGCCGTACTTGCCGGCGAAGTCCGTGACCGCGGCCTTCATCGAGGTGATGGAGGCGACGGCGTTCGTGATGCGCGACGAGGCGATGGTGGAGAACACCTTGGGCACGATCACCACCGCGAGGATGGCGATGATCGCGAGCACGCCGATCATTTCGACGAGGCTGAAGGCGGAGCGGGAGGAGCGACGCAACGAGGACGGGAGGATCATGGCGACAGGGATTGGGTCCCTCCTGCTATCGTCCCCCTCTCCGGCAGGCTTTAAGTAAAGCTCCCCAGAAAAGTCCGCAGCCCCGAAGCGGATCCGCTCGAGGCCCTTGGGTTCAACCCGCGAACGCGAACGCCGGGACCCCCGCGACCCCGGGTCGGGCGCGAAAGATCCCCCCGGCATGGGGCTCCCGCGCGAGCGTGGCGGCATCGAGGCCCTC
>DAIPIQ010000082.1:1953-16269 GCA_036770745.1 Opitutaceae bacterium
TGTAGAGGTCCCGCAGGTCCGGGCCGCCGAAGGCGCACGAGGTCGTGTGGGACGCGGGGACCTCGATCCGCTCGAGCACCACGCCGGTGCGGGGATCGCAGCAGACGACGCCCGCACCGCCCCAGAGCGCCACCCAGAGGTTGCCCGCGGCGTCGATCGTCATCCCGTCGGGCCGGCCGCGGGCGCCGTCGAAACGCACCACGACGCGACGGCCGGAGACGGCGCCGGTCACGAGGTCGTAGTCGAAGGCGGCGACCTCGAGCGTCGGCGTGTCGATGAAGTACATCGTGCCGCCGTCGGCGCTCCAGGCGAGGCCGTTGGAGGTGCCGAGGCCGGTGAGCAGGCGCGTCGCCCGCCAGTCGGGATCGATCCGGAAGAGCGAACCGGGGGCGCGCGGCTTGACCAGGCCCATCGAACCGGCGAGGAGGCGCCCGCGCGGATCGCACTTGCCGTCGTTGAAGCGGAGGTCGGCGCGCCCCTCCTCAGGGTCGACGAGGATCGAGAATCCGCCCGTCGCGGTATCCAGCACCCCGATACCCCGTTGGACCGCGGCGACGAGGCCGCCGGCGCGGCGCGGAACCACCGTGCCGACGCGTTGGCCGAGGCTCCACGATTCGTTCAGGCGGGCCGCGGGGTCGAAGCGGTTGACCGTGCCACCCTCGATGTCGACCCAGAGGAGGCGCCCGTCGAACCACAGGGCGCCCTCGCCGAGCGTCGCCTTCGCGTCGAAAACAAGTTCCGCCTGCATGCGGAGGCAAGGTTACGGGAGGCCGTGCGGCGACCGCAAGGACGGCCCGGGCCGGGCGCCCTCGTGGGCGAAGAGTCCGGCGCGGTCCTCGGCGAGATCGAGCGCCCACGAAATCTAGATCGGCCTCGTGGACCTCGTCGAGCCAACCCGCGGCATCGGGATCGAAGCCGAGGCACCCGTCCTCGCGGAGCCAACGCACCGTCTCCGGGGAAAGGCCGAGCTCCGTGCAGACGTGCGTGCCCGTGCAAGCGAACACCGGCGACTGCCGCTGTCGCACCCGGGCGAACTCCAGGTCGTCCGCAGCGGCATCCATGGGATGGATCCTCGGCCACCGCAGGTGCCGGAAGCCATGTTTCTAGGCTCCGCACCGGGAGGACGGCGGATTGGGCGAATCTCCCGGTTGTCGGTGTGGCATGGGCATCCTGTCCATGTCGGCGGCGCGGAGCGCCGTCCACAGGCAGGATGCCCGTGGCCACCCGAGGCATCGCCACCGACAACCCGGAGATGCGCCCCGGTGGAACTCACCCGATCGACTCGCGCTTGGGACCGCGACCCATGAGCGCGGCGAGGCCGTCGGCCGGCCGCCTCCCCTCGAAGAGGATCGCATGCACCTGCTCGAGGATCGGAGCGTCGATCCCGCGTGCGGCGCAGAGGCGGTGGACGGACTCGGTCGTGCGGTAGCCCTCGACGACCGTCCGCCGTCCGGCGAGCAGTTCGGCGGGGGACCGGCCGGCCCCGATCCCGCGGCCGAAGGCGTGGTTGCGGCTCCATTCGCCGTAGCAGGTGCCGACGAGATCGCCGAAGCCGCTCAAGCCCGCGAAGGTCGCCGGTCGCGCCCCAAGCGCCTCGCCGATGCGGTAGACCTCGGCCATGACCCGGGTGATCAGGGCGGCCTTGGCGTTGTCGCCGAGCCCGAGCCCGTCGCACATGCCGGCGGCGATGCCATAGATGTTCTTGAGGGCGCCGCCCAGCTCGGCCCCGAGCAGGTCGTCGCTGGTGTAGACGCGCAGCGAGAGTCCGTTGCAGGCGAGCTGGACCTCTTCGGCGAAGGCGTCGTGCCGCTCGGTCGCGAGGACGAGCGCGGTGGGGCGGCCTTCGGCCACCTCCGAGGCGCGGCTCGGCCCGGTGAGCGTCGCGACGGCCGTCATCGGAAGCCGGTCCCGGATGATGCGGCACGGCGTGAGGTGGGTGTCGGGTTCCACGCCCTTGGCGAGGCTGATGATCAGACGAAGCCTCCGCGCCTGCGGGATGCCGGAAGCGATCCGATCACACCAGTCGCGCACCCCCGCGACCGGACAGCCGAGGAGGATCGCGTCGGTCTCCATCAGGACGGGGCCGAGCTCGAAGCCGATCTGCAACGAATCGGGAAAGCGCACGCCCGGGAGGTAGTCGCGATTCTCGCGCCGGCTCCCGAGTTCGAGCGACATCTCGAAGCGCCGCGGCACGAGCGTGACCACGTGCCCGAGGCGGACGAGATGGAGGGCCATGGCCGTTCCCCAGGCTCCGGCGCCGAGCACGCTGAAATTCATCGGATGAGGCTAGCGGGCGGTCCGCGCCCCGCGCAACCGCGGAGGCTTCGCCGCGCGGCGGGGGCGGTGCTCAGAGCGGGATCTCGTTCTGGATCGCCTGCTCGAGCGTCTGGCGCCGCCGGATGAGCACGGGCGAACCGTCCTCGCGGAGCAGGACTTCGGGCGCCTGGGGAAAGGAGTTGTAGTTGATCGTGCTCATGGCGGAGGCGTAGGCCCCCGCGCCGTCGATCACGAGTCGGTCGCCGATCCGCGCCTCGTGGAGCGGACGCGGCTCGAGCACATCCGGCTCGCCCGCCTTGGGCGTGAGCATGTCGCCGGATTCGCAGCAGTGCCCGGCCACCACGTAGTCCGCCGCGCCCGGCTCCCGCCCGGTGTCGCGCGGGACGAGGGTCATGGGGTGGCGGGAGCCATAGAGCGCCGGGCGGCAGAGCTCGGTCATGCCGGTGTCGAGCTTGAGGAAACGATAACCCTGCCGGCCGGTGTCGGTGAGATCCTGGACCGTGGCGAGGATCGCGCCGGCGTTGGCCACGAGAAACGTCCCGGGCTCGATCTCGAGGTGGATCCGCCGACCGGTGCGCGCGGCGAAGGACTCGAGGAGCGCCTTGACCGGGGCGCCGATGAGCTGGAGGTCGGTGGCCTTCTCGTCGGGCATGCGGGCGACCTTGTAGCCGCCGCCGAGGTTCAGCGCGGTCGCCGCGGGGTAGCGCTCGACGAAGGCGAGCGTCATCTCGGCGACGCGCAGCCACACCGCGGGATCACTGCCGCTCCCGATGTGCGAGTGGATCCGGAACACCTCGAGCCGGCGCCGGGCGAGGATCGCGTCGGCCTCGTCGAGGTGCTCGTGCCAGATGCCGAAACTCGAGGCCGGCCCGCCGACATTGGTCTTGGTCGTCCCGCCGGAGCCGAGGCCGGGGTTGATCCGCAACCCGACGCGGCCGCCGGGAAGGGCCGCGCCGAAACGCTCGAGCTGGGCGAGCGAACAGGCGTTGACCGTCACGCCGGCGCGAACGAGCTCCGCCACGTCGGCCGGGAGTTCCTGGGTGCTCAGGCTGATCGCGGCCGCGGGGATCCCCGCCCGCCGCGCCCGCTCGACCTCGTGCCCGGAGCTGGCATCGACGTGCAGGCCCATCGCGTGAAAGAGCCGGAGGATGGCGGCGTTGGGACCGGCCTTCATCGCATAGCGCACGGTGAGGCCGAAGGCTTGGGGAAAGGCGAGGGCCGCACGGGCCTGGGCCCGCAGGGTGCGCTCGTCGTAGACGTAGGTCGGCGTGCCGGCGAGGGCGACGATGCGGTCGATGGCGTCGCGATCGAGGAATCTGGAGGAGATCATGGATGGCGCCCGGAGGAGAATCCGACATCCCGACGGAGGGAAACACGTAAATGTCGCACACGGGCGAGCCCGGTCTTGTCAAAGCTTCGTGACCCCGTACTTTTCTTTCAGCTTGTCCGCCGCGTTTCCGATGGAAGCCCTCTCTGGTTTCCCGCTTCCGCGGCGAACACCTCGCGTTTCATGATCCGCTCCGTGCTTCAACGTTTCCGACGCCCTTCGGTGCCCAGCAGCGCCCTGCTGCACCGTCTCGACGTCGATCGGACGAGCACGCGCAACGTCCAGTTCGTGAGTTTTCTCGAGGAGAGCGGCTTCCGCCGGGTCAATCCGGACAAGTATGAGGTGAGCATGCGGCGCCGGCGTTCGGCCGCGCTCGCCCTGCTGTGGCTGACCGTCGCGGGCTTCGCCTGGATCGTGATCGAGAGTGCGCAGGCGCTCTCGATCTTCTGAGCGCGCCCGCCGCGGGTGTAATCGAAAGTGGTGGCAACCTGCAGTCGTGGGCCGGGGTTTATCCCCGGCTTTTTTCGACCACGACATGCAAGGTCACCGTGGTCGATGCGTCCGAATCGGCCGCGCTGAAGCCCGTCGGTCGTCAGCAGAACCGAGGCATGCCACCACTTATGATTACACCCGCCCGCCGCCGGATTTACACTTGCCTCGTCCCGGCAAGCCTGCGTGCCTTCGAACGATCCTGGATTGTGTGTATGGCTACGAGATTTGGTGGATTGTCAGGTGGGCCGAGGGGCTCGGTGATGATTTGAAACCCGAGAGTCGGGAACAGTCCGTGCGCTACAGATAGATCGGGGGACCAGTCATCATGAGTACCAAACTGTATGTGGGAAACCTGGCCTTCGCCACGACCGAGCACGAACTGCGCGAGGTGTTCTCGGCCCACGGAACCGTCAGCGACGTGTTCGTGGCGCTGGACAAGTTCACGGGCCGGTCCCGCGGCTTCGGTTTCGTCACCATGGGTTCGGCCGAAGAGGCGCAGGCGGCGACGAACGCGCTCAACGGGGCCGACGTGGGAGGCCGCAAGCTCACGGTCAACGAGGCCCGCCCGAAAGAGGATCGCCCGCCCCGTGATTTCGGCGGTGGCGGTGGTGGTGGCGGCGGTTTCGGCGGCGGTGGCGGTCGTGGTCGCGGGGGCTTCGGCGGCGGCGGCGGTCGCGAACGCGGTGGTCGCGAGGATCGCTACTGATCCTTCCAACCTCGACCTTCCAAGCGGAGCGCCCTCCGGCCCTCCGCTTTTTTGCGCCCGTTCGGGAGTCCGGCTGGAAGGGACGGCAGACCCCGACGGAACGCGGTGCGCGATCAGCCGGCGCCGGCGGCCGCCATGGCCGGCTTCTGGCCGAAGGTGGAGCGCACGGAGGCGGCGAGGTAGTCGCGGTTGAGCTTCGCGATGAACTCGTGGCTGATGAGCTTCGGGCAGACCGCGCTGCACTCGTAGTAGTTGGTGCAGTTGCCGAAACCCGCCTCGTCCATGGCGGCGACCATGCCGAGGACGCGGGCGTCCTTCTCTGCGGCGCCCTGGGGGAGGAGGTTGAGCTGGGCGGCCTTGGCGGAGACGAAGAGCATCGCCGAGGCGTTCTTGCAGGCGGCGACGCAGGCCCCGCAGCCGATGCAGGCCGCGGCGTCCATCGCGAGGTCGGCGATCTCCTTGGCGATGGGGATCGAGTTGGCGTCGGTCACGCTTCCGGTGCGGACGCTGATGAACCCGCCCGCCTGGATGATCCTGTCGAAGGCCTGCCGGTCGACCATGAGGTCCTTGATCACGGGGAACGGCTCGGCGCGGAACGGCTCGACGGTGATCTCGTCGCCGTCCTTGAAGCTGCGCATGTAGATCTGGCAGGTTGCGACGCCGCGCTGCGGGCCGTGGGGTTTGCCGTTGATGACGCAGGAGCACGTGCCGCAGATGCCCTCGCGGCAGTCGTGGTCGAAGGCGATGGGCTCGACGCCGTTGCGGGTGAGGTCTTCGTTGACGACGTCGAGCATCTCGAGAAACGACATGTTCTCGTTGAGCTCGGGGGTGTCGTAGGTGGCGAACCCGCCCTCGGTGGCGGCGTCCTTCTGACGCCAGACTTTGATTTTGACTTTCATCGGCGGCGGGGCGTTCGGGTCATTTGTAGCTCCGGGTGACCATCTTGACCTCTTCGTAGACGAGGGGCTCGACGTGACGGGCGGGGCCCTTGCCCGGGCCCTGGTAGCCCCAGACCGCGACGTGGGAGAAGTTCTCGTCGTCGCGCCGGGCCTCGCCGTCGGGATACTGATGCTCTTCGCGAAAATGGCCGCCGCAGGACTCCTCGCGGGTGAGGGCGTCGCGGCACATCAGCTCGCCGAGCTCGATGAAATCCGCGACGCGCCCGGCCCGCTCGAGCGCCTGGTTGATCTCGGCGTCGGAGCCGGGGACGTTGACGTCGGCCCAGAACTCTTCGCGCAGGGCCGGGAGGAGTTGGAGCGCCTTCTCGAGGCCGGCCTTGGTGCGGCCCATCCCGCAGTGGTCCCACATGATCCGGCCGAGTTCCTTGTGGAACGACTGGACGGTGCGCTTGCCGCGGTTTTCGAGGAGTCGCCGCGTCATGGCGTGCACGGAGGACTCGGCCTCGGCGAAGCCCGCGGCGTCGGTCGAGGGCCGGGTCCCGGGCTTGAGGGTCGTGAGGTAGCTGGCGATCGTGTAAGGCAGCACGAAGTAGCCGTCGGCGAGGCCCTGCATGAGGGCGGAGGCGCCGAGGCGGTTGGCCCCGTGGTCGGAAAAGTTGGCCTCGCCGAGCACGAACAGGCCGGGGATGTTGGACATCAGGTTGTAGTCCACCCAGAGCCCGCCCATCGTGTAGTGGACGGCGGGAAAGATGCGCATCGGCTGGCGGTAGGCGCTCTCGTTGGTGATCTCGTGGTAGATGTCGAAGAGGTTGCCGTAGCGTTCGCGGATCGCGCCCTCGCCGAGCCGGCTGATCGCGTCGGAGAAGTCGAGATAGACGCCGAGCCCGGTGTCGCCGACGCCGCGGCCCTCGTCGCAGACCTGCTTGGCGGCGCGGGAGGAGATGTCGCGCGGGGCGAGGTTGCCGAAGCCCGGGTACTTGCGCTCGAGGAAGTAGTCGCGGTCGTCCTCGGGGATCGAAGCGGGCGGCTTGCGGCAGTCCTCCTTGCGCTTGGGCACCCAGATGCGGCCGTCGTTGCGGAGCGACTCGGACATGAGGGTGAGCTTGGACTGGTAGTCGCCGCTGACCGGGATGCAGGTGGGGTGGATCTGGGTGTAGCAGGGGTTGGCGAAACCGGCCCCGCGCTTGTAGGCGCGCCAGATCGCCGTGGTGTTGGACTGGCGGGCGTAGGTGGAGAGGTTGAAGACGTTGCCGTAACCCCCGGTGGCGAGCACGACCGCATCGGCCGAGTGGCGGGTGATCGCGCCGGTGCGGAGGTTGCGCACGATGATCCCCTTGGCGTGGCCGTCGACGAGGACGAGGTCGAGCACCTCCGCGAACGTGTGCATCCGCACCCGCCCGCCGCCGATCTCCTTGGAGAGCGCGGAATAGGCCCCGAGGAGGAGCTGCTGCCCGGTCTGCCCCCGGGCGTAGAAGGTGCGGGAGACCTGCGCCCCGCCGAAGGAACGGTTGGCGAGGAGCCCGCCGTATTCACGGGCGAAGGGCGGAAATCGCCGCCCTTGATCGTGTCGTAGAACAGCCGCCAGACGCTGTCGCCGTCGTTCTGGTAGTTCTTGGCGGCGTTGACGCCGCCCTGCGCCGCGATCGAGTGGGCGCGACGCGGACTGTCGTGGTAGACGAAACATCCGACGTTGTAGCCGAGCTCGGCCAGCGTCGCCGCCGCGGAGGCCCCGGCGAGCCCGGCCCCGACCACGATGATCTCGTACTTCCGCTTGTTGTTCGGGGCGACGAGCTTCGACTCCGCGATGTAGCGGGTCCATTTCCCGGCGAGCGGACCGGAGGGGATCTTGGCGTCGAGTTTCATCGTGCGAGGCGGATCGGCCGTCGGGTCATGGGTGGACGTGGGCCGAGGCGAGGCCGGCCCCGGAGTGCGGCTCGACGAAACCGAGGAGCACGGCCCCGGGGATGGCGAGGTTCCCCAACAGGTAGAGGATGCAGAAACCGCGGGTGAGGAAGCGGAGGGCGCCCGACCAGCGGTTGGTGCGCAGACCGAGGGTCTGGAACGAGCTTTCGAAACCGTGCCAGAGGTGGACGGTGAGGAGGCCGATCGCGAGCAGGTAGAAGCCCGAGACGATCGGACTCTGGAAACCGCGCACGACCATGTTGAACACGTCGTGCACGACCGCGCCCTCCGGCACCACGAGCAGCCCGGCGACCTTGTAGTCCGCCTGCATGACGTATTCGTGATGATCCTTGAAGGTGGCCTGCTGGGTGAAGTCGCCGCCCACGCCGATCGTGAAGTGCGCGAGGTGGTAGGCGACGAACGCCAGCACCACCAACCCGCTCCACCGCATCATCCGCGAGGCGAGCGTCGCCTGGATGGTGTGCTTGAAACCGTACTCGCGCGGCCGCGCCCTGCGGTTCTCGAGCGTCAACACCACCGCCGCCCAGACGTGCAGTGCGAACGCGGCCAGCAACCCGATTCGCACGATCCAGAGAAGCGGACCGAGCCCTTGCAGGAACGCCGCGTAGCCGTTGATCACATCCGGCGGGCTGAAGATCTGCAGGTTGCCGACGAGGTGGCCCGTCACGAACCCCACGAGGATCAGGCCCGAGACGGCCATGAGGATCTTCCGGCCGATGGACGAGGTGAAGAGGGCGGTGGCCACATTCATGGGAGGCGGTGGAAAGCGGGCGGTGGCCGGATCGCCGGAGACGGTGCGGCCGCGCCGGTCATCCGGAATGCATGAGACGGGCCCGGGACCGTCAAAAACAAACGCCCACTATTAGCCCCGGTGCATGCACCGTTCACGCCCGCTTCTGCCGGGCCGCGGCGCCTCAGGAGCCCGGGAGCGGCTTGAGCAGGGCGAACTTGCCGCTCGCGGCCGGCGCGAGCAGGCGCTTGCGAAAGAGGTTCACCCGCGTGGCCCGGCCACCGAGGATGTTCGTGAGCGCGGCCGCGAGACCGTCCGGTGCGCTCCGATCGGCGACGTAGTCGAAGTTCCACCGGTCGGCCGAAACCTGCCGCAGACAGTAGTGCCAGATCGGGAAATCCTCCGGAAGGGCGCGGTCGATGTCGCCGCTCGTGAGCAGCGAGCCGTCGGCCCGGAAGGCGAGATCGCGCTCCCGCCCGAGCACCCGGAACCCGCCCGGCGTGCGGAGCACCACGTCGCCCGAGACGTAACGGAGCAGCGGCATGGCCTCGCGCCCGCGCGTGGTGACGATCACGCGATGGACGTCCGGAAGGTCCGCACGCAACGGCTCGAGCTCGATGAACGCGTTGTCCCCGATCACCCGCGAGTTGTCGGCGAAGGCGTCTCCAATAAACAAATACCCGGCCTCGGTCGATCCGTAGAGGTCGACCTGGGGCACGCCGAACGCCTCCTCCAGCCGGCGGACGTGCACGCGACTCGCCTTGCCGTAGGTGAGGATGAGGGCGCGCAGCTCCGGCAGCGCGACCCGCCGCCGGCGCAGTGCGCGGGCGAGCAGCGAGAGGTAGACGGGCTCGCCCTCGATGAGGTCGGGCCGCGTCGCCCGCAACTCGCCGACGATCCGATCCCACTCGGCATCGGTGAAACAGAAGGGATCGCTCGAGAGGTTGAGGTAGACCGTGCCGTCGAAGTAGCGGTTCGGAAACGGGAAGTCCTCGTAGGGACACAGGTTGCTGGAGCAGTTGACCGGCGCGAGGACGGCCTTGCGATGCGGCCGGTCGGCGAACTCCGCCAGCACCGGATGCGCCCGATAGGCGCGCCGGGTCTGCTCGTCCCACCACCCCCGCTCCATGATCACGGTCATCGGCGCGGTCGTCGTCCCCGAGGTGGTCTCGCGCTCGTAGCGATCCGCGAGGACCCGTCGCTCGACCTCCCCGCAGTCTTCGAAGAAGGCGCAATGCCCCTCCTCCACGATGGTCTGCTTGGTCAGGAGCGGGATCTCCTCGAAACAGGCCCACCGCAGCGGTTCGTCATGGATCGCCCGCCGGCGGGCGTAGATCGGACTGCGCTGGTAGATCGCGCGGATCTCGCTCTCGAGCCCGGCGGGCAGGATGGTCTCGGCCGCGCCGCGGAAGGACAACCCTTCGTTGGCGAAACGCTTCTGCACGGTGGTGTTCGTCGGAATTCCGGCCACGGGAAAAGCCCGCAACAAACCCCCTCGCCCGCGCCTGTCAAACCCCCGTCCGCCGTTCGAGCTCGTAGAGCAGCAGGGCGTTGACCGCGAGCGCGTGGGCGATGCGTCCGGCGTGGACCGCCTCGAAGACCTCCCCGGCCGGGACGACCGAGACCTCGAGCTCCTCGTGTTCGTCCCATTCCATCCGCGCGGCCCGCTCCACCCCCTCGATCACGACGAGGTGGCAGGTGTTGCCCTGGATCGCGGGGTTGGGGTGGACGCGCCCCAGGAGCCGCGCCGCGCCGCCGACGTAGCCCGTCTCCTCGGCGAGCTCGCGGCGCGCGCCTTCGAGCGGACTTTCGCCCGCCTCCAGGATCCCACCCGGCACCTCCAGCGAGAATTCCTCGATGCCGAAGCGAAACTGCCGCACCAGCACGATCGCGCCGGTTCCCGTCACCGCGACGACGTTCACCCAGTCCCGCGACTCCAGCACGAAGAAATCCGCGTCGCCCGCCCGCCGCGGATGCCGGCAGACCTTGCGCCGGACGCGAAACACCCGGCAGTCCGCGACCGTGCGCTCCTCGAGGGTGACCCAGCGGGAAAGGCCGGCTTCAGCGGGCGCTGGATCAGGCGTGGGCTCGGACATCGAATCGACAAAAAAGCCCCCGCCTCGCGAGCGGGGGCCGGAAATCCGCGGTCAGCGTTTCGGGATGACGATCTTCTGGCCGACCTGGAGGCGGTTGGGATTGATCCCGGGGTTCGCCTTCACGATCTCCTGCCACGCCACCCCGACGGTCGCACCGATCTTCGCGAGCGTGTCGCCACCCTTGACGACGTACGTGCCGTCCTCGTCGACGGTTCCGGGGGTCGGACCCGAGCCGCCACCCGAAGCGGCGGAAGAGGCCGCCGCGCGCGCGGGGCCGGAGGCGAGACGAGCCGAAAGAGCCTCGGCATCGGTCGTGAGTTTGTTGAGCGAGGTGCGCATCGTCGCGAGCTCCGAGCCCACCTGATCGAAGGCGCGCTGCGTATCCGTGCTCAGCCCGGTGACCCGGGTCGTGGCGCGGCCGGCGTCGTCCGAGGCCTTCTTGGCGGTGGCGTCGATCGTGTCGACGCGCGCGGCGAGGTCGGCGACCGAGACCGCGCCGAGTTGCTTGCCGAGTTTATTGACCTTCACGAGGCCGATGATGCCGATGATCAGGGCGATGACCGCGACGACCGCGACCGCGGGGACGAGAAGGGAGCCGTTTCTGGACGAAGTCGTATCCATGGAATGGGATGAAGAGGGCCAACGGGTTACCCCCCCGCCCGAGTGATGGCAAGGACGATTGCCCCGATGCGCGGACCGGGGCGGAACCTCCGCCTTCGGCCATTGACAAATCGTCCACCGCTCTGGCTCAAGGGACCGCTGACTTTCCGGCCCTCCGAAGGCCGGAACGGCAAACAAACCAAACCCAGATATGCAGCACGTAAAGGCAGTCCTGATCGCGGCTTCGTCCGCGTTCCTCATCAACTCCGCCTCCGCAGGCGTTCTCGGCGAGCGCGCCGTCACGGCGACGTTCGACTACGTGGCCTACGACGACGACGCACTCGACGACGGTCTCGGCGTCACCGTCGGCTACCGCCAGGCGGTCGCGACCGGCATCGACATCGACGTGGCGCTCACCTACCTCGATTCGGGCTTCGACGGCGGACCCTCCGTCGACCTCCGCGGAGCGGGCCTCGGCGGCACGTTCTACGTGACCAACCAGGCCACGAAGCCGTTCGTGGCGGTCGGCCTGAGCTGGGCCAACATCCAGGCCTTCGGCTCCAGCGAGAACGAGGTGTTCTACAGCGTCGCCGCCGGCGTCGAGTTCAAGGCCTCGGACGCCCTCACGCTCATCCCGTACGTCGCCTGGGATGACGCCTTCGACAGCGACATCGAGGGCTCGGGCTCGGTCGGTCTCAACGCCGATTACTCGATCGACACCGCGTGGAGCACCGTGCTCGGCGCCTCGATCAGCGACGACGGCGACCTCGGCTTCTCGCTCGGGGTGCGCATCAAGTTCTGATCGCGCGCAACCCGCACCGACGAACCTCGGGCCGCGTCCTCCAGGGCGCGGCCTTTTTCACGTCCGTCCCTGGGCCACTCGCGGCTTTACCGCGGAGCCCGCCCCCCATGTAGTCGCGAGCGCTTCGATACCCGTCACCCCACCCCGCTCCGCCACATGAAACCTCACCGCGACCCCGCCGCTCCGCGCCCGCTCCCGATCTCCCGCCGCACGGCGATCACCCGCGGGCTCGCCGGCGTCCTCGCCACCGGCGCCGCCCCGCTCTTCCTGCCGGCGCGCCTCTTCGGCGCCACCGCTCCAAGCAACCGCCTCAACGTCGGCATCGTCGGCACCGGCCTCATCGCCAACTCCCACATCGGCACGCTGCTCAGCCGCGACGATTGCCGGATCGTCGCCCTCGCCGACGTGTGGCGACGCAAGGCCGAGGCCGCGCGCACGCGCATCGAAGCGGCCTACGCCGCCGACCGCGCCCGGGGCGCTTCCGACGGCGTCGCGCTCTTCGTCACCCACGAGGAGCTGATCGCCCGGCCCGATGTCGACGTGGTCTTCGTCACCACCCCCGACCACTGGCATGCCCCGATCTCGATCGCCGCGATGCGCGCGGGGAAGGACGTCTACTGCGAAAAGCCCCTCACCCTGACCGTCGCGGAAGGGCGCACCACGGTCGAGGTCGCGCGCCGCACCGGCCGCGTGCTCCAGACCGGCAGCCAGCAGCGCTCCAACGCCGCCTTCCGCCGCGCCGCGACGATCGTCCGCAACGGCTGGCTCGGCGAGATCCGCTCGATCCGCACCCGCCTCGGCCGGTTCCCCCAGCCGCGACCGCTCGCGGAGCAGCCCGTGCCCGACGACCTCGACTACGACCGCTGGCTCGGGCCCACCCCCTGGCGGCCCTTCCACGAGCAACGCATCCGTGGCGACTACGGCGGGGGCTGGCGCGTCTACACCGAGTACGGCGGCCGCAAGAACGGCGACTGGGGCGCGCACCACTTCGACATCATCCAGTGGGCGCTCGGGATGGACGACTCCGGCCCGGTCGAGTTCATCCCCGGCGGCTTCGAAGGCACGCGGTATCCGACATTCCGCTACGCAAACGGCGTCGCCGTCGAGCGGGTCGACGAGGACCAGCCCGCGATGATCGAGTTCATCGGCACGCGCGGCTCGGTCGGCGTGGGTCGCGGCGACTACCTCGTGTGCGACCCGCCCGGGCTCGACACCCGCCCCGTCCGCGGCTCGGAGGCCCACCTCTACGACAGCGACAACCACCACTCCGACTTCTTCGCCTGCGTCCGCGACCGCCGGCGACCGATCGCCGACGTCGAGGTCGGCCACCGTACTTCGACGGTCTGCCACCTCAGCGGCATCGCCCGACAGCTCGCGCGCCCCGTCCGCTGGGATCCCGCGCGCGAGACCGTGGTCGGCGATCCCGTCGCCGCCCGTCTGCTCGAACGCCCCCGCCGCGCCCCCTACGCCCTGCTCTGACCATGCACCCCGCCCGCACCCCGGCCTTCGCCGCCCTCGCCGCGCTCACCTTCGCCTTCGCCGGCTGCACCAACGTCGGCGCGCCTCCCGCCGCCGAACTCCTCCCGCCGGAGTTCGCCGCGCTCGCCACCGCGACCCACGCCGACGACCCCGCGGTGTTCGCCGCGCTCGACGCCGCCGTCGCCGCCGCCGGCACGAGCGACACCCGCCTCGCCGCGCTCGAGCGCCGACTCCTCGCCCTGATCGAGGCGCCCGGCGCGACACCCGCCGCGCAACAAGCGGCCGCACATCGGCTCGGCAACGTGCTCGCGACCCGCACCGGCGCGACGGCCGCCGCCGCGCTCGCGACCTTCGCCCCGCTGCTCTCCGATCCCGCGCGGGTCGAGACCGCGCGCCTCGCCCTCGAGCGCGTCCCCGGCCCTGCGGTCGACGAGCTCTACCTCGAGGCGCTCGCGCGCGCCGAAGGTCCGGCGCGCACCGCCCTGATCCAGGGCCTCGGCGATCGTCGCACGGCCGCCGCCGTGCCGGCGTTGTCCGCTCTCGCCGGCGGCGACGACGCCACCGGCGCCGCGGCCGTGCGTGCGCTCGCCCGGATCGGCGGCCCCGCCGTGGTCGACGCCCTCGCCCGACTCGGCCACGCTCGCAGCCCGGCTATCGTCGACGCGCGGCTGCTCGCGGCGGCCGCGAGCGATGCCGCGACCGCGGCCCGCACCGCCGAGGCCATCCTGCGCGACCCGGGCCTGCCTGCGCCGCAACGCGCGGCCGCGCTCCGCCTGCTCCTCGAGGCGCGGCCCGACTCCGCGGCCGGCCAGATCCACGAGGCCCTGCTCGCCGACGAACCCGCATTTCGCCAGGTCGCCCTCGAGTCGGTCACCGCCCTCCCCGCCGGGGTCGTCGCCGAACTCGCCACCCGCCTCGGCGGCTACGCGCCCGCGCTTCAGCGCGCGCTCCTCATCGCCCTCGGCCGCCGCGGCGAGGCGGGCGT
>DAIPIQ010000083.1:0-6349 GCA_036770745.1 Opitutaceae bacterium
CGATCCGGCCTCGCGGCCGCTCGTCGTCTCCGCGCTCGAGGATCCGGTGCGCCTTGTTCGTTTCGAGGCGGCCTGGCCGCTCGCGGCGACGCTGCCCGAGGGCTCGGCGTTGCGCGCGGAGTTCGACGCCCACCTCGCCGAGGGTCTCGACCAGCCCGGCGGGCGTTACCGGATGGCGCAGGAACTCTTCAATCGCGGCCGCCCGGCCGAGGCCGCGGAGATCCTCCGCCCCGCGCTCGCGTGGGATCCCCTTTCGCCCGCCCTCCCCGACACGATGGGCTTCCTACTCTCCGCACAGGGGCGGCCCGCCGATGCGGCGCGCGAGCTCGAGCGCGCCGCCGGGCTCGACACCGCCAACGCCCGCCTCCCGCTCGACGCCGCGCTCGCGTGGAGCGAGGCCGGCGACCTCCCGCGCGCGGAGTCGATGCTCGGCCTCGCCCTGCGCCGCGACCGCACCCTCTCCCGCGCGTGGTACAACCACGGCCTGCTCCTCGCGCAGACCGGCCGCGCCGAGTCGTCCGTGACCTCGCTGCGCGAAGCCGCGCGGCTCGAGCCCGGCGTCGCGGACTTTCCCTACGCGCTCGCGACCGTGCTGCTCCAGCTCGGCCGCAACGACGAGGCGATCGCGGCCCTGGAGCGCGCACTCGCCGCCGACCCGCGACACGGACCGTCGACGCAACTGCTCGCGCGGCTGCGCCCCGGCGCGGTTCGCTGAAGTTCCGGTTCGCCTGCGCGCGGTCTGCGGGTTTGTCTGGCGCATGCTTCGTCCGCCCCACCTGTTCGCATTCGCCCTCGCCCTCGTCGCCGTCGGCGCGCTGCCTGCCCAGACCTTCAAGACCCTCGCCGTCGGTCCCAAGCCCGAGAGCGTCACCCGTGGTTTCGACGGCGACCTGTTCGTCACGCTGATGGGCGAGAGGCGCGTGCCCGGCGACGGCGACGGCTCGATCGTCCGCGTCTCCGGCGAGACGGTGACGAAGTTCGCGAAGGACTTCGACGATCCCAAGGGCCTCGCCTTCGTCGGCGACCTGCTCGTCACCGCGGACTTCACCAACGTCTGGACCATCGACGCCTCCGGTGCGCGGCGTCTGCTCGCGGGCCCGGAGGCGTTTCCCCATCCGCCGCTCTTCCTCAACGACGTCGCGCCCGCGCCCGACGGCCGTGGCGTGCTCGTCACCGACATGGGCGCCGCCGCGAAGATGCGCGGCCCCGACGGCCTCTGGCCGCTCGGGAGCGACGAGGCCCGCGACCTGCCCGCGCTCGGGCGCGTCTACCGGGTCGGTCTCGACGGCGTCGTCACGGTCGTGATCGACGCCGGGGCGCCGATGCGGGTCGTCAACGGCATCGATCCCATCGCGGAGGGCCGGCTCTACGTCGCGGAGTTCTTCGACGGCCTGCTGCTCGAGTGGAACCGCGGCCGCTGGCGGCGCATCGGCGAAGACTACCGCGGGATCGACGGGATCGCGCATGACCGCGCGGGGCGCGTCTTCGTGAGCGAGGTCTTCTCCGGCCGCGTCTGGCGGGTGTCGCCGGTCACGGGCGCGCGCGTCCTGCTCGCGACCCTCGCCTCCGCCGCCGACCTCTACCTCGACGAAGCGGCGGGGATGTTGATCGTCCCGAACACCGCGGGCGGGGAACTGGTCTTCGTCCCGACCGGCGGCTGAGCGGGCGGAGACCTCGTTGATTTTCCCGCGACGCGCTCGCGGGAAATGGCGGCATTCGTGGCACGTCGTGTGCTTTTGCGACGGCGACCGTTGCCACACATCCAACCACGCCGCCGCCGGCGTTTCCGGGTCTCGTTCCATGGTCCTCCGCTTCCGCGGAGACGACCACCCGAGCGCGGAAAAAACCGGTCGGGCGGAGTGCCAGCCAGGAACTCTGCATGAACCAAAGTCTGTTCGGGGCGCCCGCCCGGGTGCTCGTCGTAACCGCGTGTCTGTTCGCCGCGAATCGGGCCTCCGCCGATCTCGGCCGGGCGCGCAGCGCCTTCTCGGAATGGGCGCGCACGAAATCGCTCGTCTCCGCCGAAAGCGCCGAGTGGGCGCGGGAGAAGGCGCTCCTGGCCGACACGCTCGCCACCGCGCGCGCCGAGTCCGAGGCGCTCGATGCGCGCATCGCGGCGATGGCGGGCTCGTCGACCGAAGCGGAGAAGCGCCGCGTCGCGCTCCGCACCGAGATCGACGAGGCCGCTGCCACCGCGACCGCGCTCACCGGGCACGTCGGCGCCGCCGAGGACGGGATCCGCGCGCTGGTCCCGCTCCTGCCCGTCCCATTGCGCGGCGAGCTGCAGCCGCTCCTCTCGCGGCTTCCCAACCCCGAGGGGGGGGCGGCGCTTCCGCTCGCCCAGCGCCTCCAGACGATCGCGGCGCTGCTCGCGCAGATCGAGAAGTTCGCCTCGTCGCTCTCGCTCTTCAGCGAGGTGCGGGTGGTGGACGGTTCGTCCGAGCGCGAGGTCAAGACGCTCTACTTCGGAACCGCCGCCGCCTACTTCGCCGACGTCTCCGGGTCGGTCGCCGGCCACGGCGTCGCCACGCCCGCGGGTTGGGAATGGCGGACGGTCCAGGGCGAGCTCGCGACCCGCATCAGCCGCGCGATCGCGATCCACGAAAACACGCAGCCGGCCGCGTTCGTTTCGCTTCCCGTCGAGATCCGATGACACCGCTCCCGATGAAACTCCTCCTTCCCTCGCTCCTCCTCTCCCTTGCCGCGCTCCTCCCGGCGCGCGCCTCCGACCTCGCGACCGCGGCCACGACCGCCGAGGCGAAACTCGCCGAGGCGGTCGCCGAGCTCGCCTCCCTGCGCGAGACGATCGCCCGCGAGAAGCTCCCCGTCGCCGGCGAGCTGCGGGGCCTCGAGACGACGCTTCTCGAGAAGCGGCGCGAGCGCGACCGCATGGAGCGGTTGCGCGACAACGTCGGCGTCGAGCTCGATGCGCTCGAGGCCCGTCTGAAGGCCCGCAACGACGAGCTCGCCTACGTCGGCAACCTCCTGAACGACTACGCGAACCGCCTCAACGCCTCCCTCCATCCGGCCGAGGCCCCGCTCTTCGCCGACCGCATCCTTCCGATCCTCAACGCCGCGGAGCGCGCCGAGGCCTCGCGTCTGGAGCGGCTCGAGCTCCAGGCCGGCGCGCTCGCCCTCGGGATCGGCCGCCTGCGCGACAACGCCGGCGGCCACCGCTTCGAAGGCCGGGCGGTCCTGCCCGACGGCCGGGTGCAGGCCGGCTCCTTCGTCCTGCTCGGTCCCGTCTCGGTCTTCGGTTCCGTCGATCGCTCCGCCGCCGGCCTCGTCGAGCGCGGGGCTTCGGCCGAACCGCGTCTCCTCGTCCTCGACCCCGCGGCCACCTCGGCGCTGGGCGGTTTCGTCGCCTCCGGAACGGGCGAGATCCCGCTCGACACCACGCTCGGCCGGGCCACCGCGCTCGCCGCCACGCGCGAGACGCTCCTCGAGCACATCGCGAAGGGAGGCATCTGGATGTATCCGATCCTTGGATTCGCCGCCCTCGCCCTCTTCACCGGGCTCTTCAAGCTGATCGAGATCTCCCGCGTGCGCGTCCCGCCGGCCTCGCTGCCCCTCGACATCCTCGAGCAGCTCCGGGTCGGCAAGCGGGCCGAGGCCGAGCGCCTCGCCAAGGCGCACAGTGGCCCGGGGGCCGACATCCTCCTGGAGGGGGTGAAGCACGCGCACCTCCCGAAGGAACTGCTCGACGAGGTGCTCTTCGAGAAGCTCCTCGAAGTGAAGCCGAGGCTCGAGCGGGGGATCGCCCTCGTGAGCGTCAGCGCCGCCGTCGCGCCGCTGCTCGGCCTGCTCGGCACCGTCACCGGCATGATCAACACGTTCAAGATGATCACGCTCTTCGGCACCGGCGACGCGAAGTCGCTCTCCTCCGGCATCTCCGAGGCGCTGATCACAACCGAGTGGGGCCTGATCGTCGCCATCCCGTCGCTCCTGCTCTCCGCCTTCCTCACCCGCAAGGTCAACGGCGTGCTCGCCTCGCTCGAACGCACCGCGATGGTGTTCGTCAACGGCGTCGCCGTGATCCGCGCACCCCGCGAGGCCGGGCCCGTGGCGATCGCCTCCTGACGCGCCATGGTCGAGTTCATCACGAAGGACGCGGTCGGCATCTGGGTCGCCGGCGGCTGGCTGATGATCCCGCTCTTCGTCCTCGGGCTGCTCATCTACTTCTCGGTGTTCCAGCTCTACTTCCAGTTGAAGGCGCACCCGGCCGTGGAGGTCGATGCGAACCTCTGGGGCCACTGGATCGATGCGCCTGAGGAATCGACCGGTCCGATCGGGGACATCATCCGCTTCACCCAGGTCGGGCCGGCGACGGTCGAGTCGATCCGCATGCGTTTCGCCGAGGTGCGCTCCGCCCTCCTGGAGAAGCCGCTCCGGCGCCTCCGCTTCGTCACGATCATCGTGAGCGCGGCCCCGCTGACCGGGCTGCTCGGCACGGTCGGCGGGATGCTCACGACGTTCGGCGGCCTCGCCTCGGGCGGCGGCTCGGGAACCGTCGAGACGATCGCCGGCGGGATCTCCGAGGCGCTCATCACCACGGAGGCCGGGCTCGTCCTGGCGATCCCGGCCTACGTCGCGCTCTCCCGCGTGCGGCGCCGGATCGACGACCTCGCCCACATGTTGACGAAGCTCGAGACCGCCACGCTCAAGCGCCACCTCCACTCCGCCTTCTCCACCCGCTCCTGATCATGCCACGCTCCCGATCCCTGATCGCCCAGTCGCAGGGCGCCGACGAGATCAACATCTCGCCGCTCATCGACATGGTCTTCATCCTCCTGATCTTCTTCATCGTCACGACCGTCTTCGTCGAGGAGACCGGCGTCGAGGTGAGCAAGCCGCAGGCGGCCTCCGCCATCGACCTGGAGAAGAACAGCGTCCTCATCGCGATCACCTCGGCCGGCAAGGTCGTCTACGGCGGTCGCGAGATCGGCGTCGGCGGCGTGCGCTCGACGGTCCGGCGCCTCTCCCAGGAGGAGCCGATGCCGGTGATCATCCAGGCCGACAAGACCGTGCCGACCGACCTCCTCGTGCGGGTGATCGACGAGTCCAAGCTCGGTGGCGCGAAGGCCGTGAGCATCTCGACCGACGGCACGGGATGAAGACCACCGCCGCAGTCCCGCGTTCGAGCCTCGCCGGGTTCCGGCCCCGGACCGTCTCCAGCCGGGGACGTTCGACGGTGGCGATGATCCTCGTCTCGTTCGCGGTCTTCCTGCTCCTGCCCTTCACCCAGTTCATCAGCGCCGATCGTGGCGACAAGATGGAGATCCGCACCGTCGACGTCGCGCTCCCGCCGCCGCCCCCGCCGCCGCCCGAGCCGCCGCCGCCCGAGGAGCAGAAGTCGGAAGAGCCGCCCCCGCAGCTCCAGCGCACGCCTCCGCGGCTCTCGCTCAGCCAGATGGAGCTCGCCCTCAATCCCGGCATCGGCGACGCGGTCGCCGGGGCCTTCTCCTTCGACGGGTTCGGGGTGCAGCCCGACGCCGTCGGCGACCTCGACATCTTCGATGTCGCCGATCTCGACCGCGCACCGCGGCGCGTCCGCACGGTGCCGCCGGTCTATCCTTCGGAACTGCGCAAGGCCCGCGTCCAGGGGGAGGTCGTGCTCATCCTCGTGATCGACCAGACCGGTCGCGCCCGTGTCGAACGCGTCGAGCAGTCGAGCAACCGCGAGTTCATCCAACCCGCCGTCGCCGCCGCGGAGCAGTGTCAGTGGGAGCCGCCCACCAAGGACGGCGCCGCTGTGCGCGCCCGTTACAGCATGCGCGTCCCCTTCCGCCTCCAATGATCGCACCCATGAGAACGTCCTCCGTCCTCCGCCTCCTCGCGCTCGCCGCGCTGCCGCTCTCCGCCGCCGCGACCGGGGTCCTCCCGCTGCAGCAGAACGCGTGGAGCGATCCCGGCTTCGTCGCCCGCTTCACCGGCAGCTACGGCTTCGACACCGAGAAGAATCCCTCGATCACCTCCGAGGAGAAGAAACTCTTCGAGGCGCTCGCCCCGGTGATACCGACCGATCCCGCCCGCGCGGTCCAGATGCTCCAGGCCGCGCTCACTCCGCAGAGCAGCGGCGCCGTCGACTACACGCTGGGCAACCTCCACTTCCAGGCCGGGCGCACGGCCGAGGCGACCGCGGCCTACGAGGCGGCGTTGCAGAAGTTCCCCGGCTTCATCCGCGCCCGTCAGAACCTCGGGATCCTCCTCGTCCAGCAGGGATCGCTCGACGCGGCCCTGGCGCACCTCCTGCAGGCGGCCGAGGCCGGCGGCCTCAACGGACCGCTGATGGGGCTGATCGGTTTCTGTCACCTCAACGGCGGCCGCACCGCCAGCGCCCTCGACGCCT
>DAIPIQ010000083.1:6359-16268 GCA_036770745.1 Opitutaceae bacterium
GTCTTCGAGCCCGCGAGCCGCGACTGGAGGCTCGGCAAGGCCCAGTGCCTCGTGAACACCGGCCAGCACAAGGAGGCCGTCGCGATGCTCGAGGAGATGATCGCCGCGACCCCGGCCGACACGAACCTGCTCATGCTCCAGGCCAACGCGTTCCTCGCCGACGGGCAGCCGATGTCGGCCGCGGGCAACCTCCAGACCGTGCACGCCCTCGGCAAGGGCACGGCCAACAGCCTCGTCCTGCTCGGCGACATCCTCGTCAACGCCGGCAACCCCGATCTCGCCCTCCCGTCCTACCTCGAGGCGGTGGCCTCGGGCGGGCTTCCCGCCGAGCGCCTCCTGCGCATGGTGCGGATCCTCGCCGCGCGCGACGCATGGAGCGAGGCCGACCGGCTCCTCGCGGCGGTGAAACGGACGCCGGTGGAGGGGCGCTCGCCGCGCGAGGCCGCGGAGCTCTTGAATCTCGAGGCCCAGGTCGCCCTCGGTCTCGACGACGACGCGCGCGCCGCCGGGATCCTCGAGCGCGTGGTCGCCTCCGATCCGTTGAACGGACGCGCCCTCCTGCTCCTCGCCGACTACCACGCGAAACAGGGCGACGTCGACCGGGCCGCCCTCGACTACGACCGGGCCGCCGCCGTCGCCGAGACCGAGCACGAGGCGCTCGTCCAGCACGCCCGCATGCTCGTCGGCCGGCGCTCCTTCGCCCGCGCGGCGGAGCTCCTCGCCCGCGCCCAGGTGATCCGGCCCCAGCCCAACGTCGCCGCCTTCCTCGCCAAGGTCGAGGCCGCGGCGCTCGCCTCCGCGCGCTGAGCGCGTGTCACCAGGTTTCAACTACGAACTCGGATGAAAACGAATCCCGCGGATCCCTCTTCCCATGCATCGATTTCCAAGCTCCCCCGGGGGGAGCTTGGGGGTGGGGCATGATAGCTGCTGAAAGCACGTTGCCACATACCAACAACATGAACCAACCACACCACCCAAGCCGGAGGCGGACGGTAGGTCCGATCCTCCGTCTGTCAAGCCTCGCACTGCTCGTCGCGGCCGCGCCGTCCGCCCCGGCGCAGCTCTCCACCGAATCCGTCTCCGGCGAGGTCGAGGAGCTCGCCTCGTTCGGCGGCGAGGACTTCAGCCTCGTCCTCCCGACCGAGCCCATCAACAGCGTCTTCGGCTTCGGCCGCTCGCTCGTCGAGACGCCTCGCTCGGCGACGGTGATCGGCTCCGGGCTCATCGACAACATCGGCATCCGCGACGGTGATCAGCTCTCCCGCATCGTCCCCGGCACCTACACGGTGAACCGCTGGGGCATCGCCGGCGCGACGAACGTCCGCGGCAACAACGCCGACGTCTACCTGCGCGGGATGAAGCGCATCGATCCGCAGGGCAACATCCGCAACGTGATCACGATGTGGGACAGCGTGGAGATCGTCCGCGGCCCCCCGTCGCCGATCTTCGGCAACGGCCGCATCGGCGGCTACGTGAACTACGTGCCCAAGTCCGTCCGCGGCACGACCGGCAAATACCTCGAGCGCGAGGTCGGCGCCCTCACCGCGATCGCCGGCTCCTACGAGCGGATGGAGTTCCAGCTCAACTACGCCGCGCCCCTGCGCATCGGAGAGAAGGAGGCCGGTTATCAGGTCTTCATCCAGGGCAACGACTCCGACAGCTACTACCAGCAGAACTTCCAGCGCGACCGCGTGCTCCAGGCCTCGTTCTCGATGAACCTCAACGCCCGCTGGCACCTCGAGACCGGCGGCATCTACCAGAAGGCGGTCAACGCCGGTCAGGCCGGCGCGAACCGCGTCACCCAGCTCACGTTCGACAACGGCTCCTACATCCGCGGCACCGCGCTCGTGAATCTGGATACGAACGGCAACGGTACGGTCTCCGAGGCCGAGATCCAGGCCTCGCGCCTCTTCCCCGACGGCACGACGTTCACCGGACCGCGGCCGCTCACGCTCAACTTCGACCTGCCCACCGGCGCGGTCGTGCCGGGCGTGCCGAAGGCGCTGCAAGACCTGCTCCGGCTCCCGCAGTACGCGGCCGCCGCCGCCTCGCCGGCCGGCCAGGCCATCCTCGCCGCGCCCGCCGGGGGCCCGCTCGTCCAGGGCGGTCGCCAGGTCCCGATCGGCATGTTCCTCGATCCCGCCACGGTCGGCTTCGGCGAACGCGACTGGAGCCTCGTCGCGATCGAGGAGAAGGCGGACGGACACACCTACACCTACTACGCCGACCTGATCGACGACGCCGATCCGAGCGCCACCCAGAAGGTCCAGTTCCTCTACGACTACCAGTATCAGGACAAAAGCTCGCAGCTCCCCTTCAACCAGATCCAGGAGGTCACCGCGCTGGAGACGAAGGCCACGCTCACCCGGCAGAAGGCGAAGCTCCCGCTCGTGAACCGCCTGCCGGACTGGGTCGACCTCGACTTCCTCGCCTCGGCCAACATCCGCTACACCGACGGCGGCCGCGTCTCGACCTCGGGCGACTACGACAGCCGCCGCGACCTGATCACCGGCTACACGCCGACCGACACGTTCACCTCGTTCCTCGTCACGGGCGACCGCGGCTTCGCGACCGGCGAGCCGATCAGTTTCGCGACGTTCTCCGATTTCGTCGAATACGGGGCCGGGGCGCTCGTCGATGCGCGGTTCGCCGGCGCCTTCGGCGTGATCGCGGGGGCGCGCTACGATTACATCGATGCGAACACCACCGAGGGCGCGCGCTACGACCGCTTCGCCGCCACCGGCGCGACCGGCCGCATCCTCCCCGCCCGCTCCGCCTCCGGCACGGACGACGCGGTGTCGTGGTCCGCGAGCGCGACGTGGTCCGGGCCGCTCGGCATCACGCCCTACGTCACCTTCTCGGAAGCCTCCGCGGTGCTCACGGCCTCCGACCAGACGCTCACCTTCCCGAATGTGAACTCCGGCAACATCCTCGGCGCGGCCACGCTCGAAGAGGCCGGAGTCAAGGGCATGGCGCTCGACAAGAGGCTCTTCTACTCGGTCGCCGCCTACCGGCAGGAGCGCTCCAGCAACGTGATCGAGGAGGGCGTTGGCTTCATCCGCTCGACCCTGACCGAGGGCGTCGAGCTCGAGCTCCGCTACGCGCTGAACAGGAACTGGTCGTTCGTCCTCTCCGGCACCTGGATGGACATCCAGCGTATCAACCTCACGGGTACGCGCACCGCCCTGGTGACCGCCCGCTACCTCGGCTTCCAGGACGTCACCGACGCCGCCGGCAACGTGATCTACCCGGCCGAGGCCTTCCTCTTCGGCGGGAATCCCAACATCGTGATCCCCGCGACGGACGCTCGCTTCAACAAATGGGGCCAGTACCCCGATCGCGTGTTCGGTTTCTTCGTCGGCTACAACGCCGATGCCGGCTGGGGAGTGACCTGGAATTCCACGTGGGTCGACGAGGTCGCGGCCTCGTCCGAGGTCCCCGACCTGTTGACGCTGCCGTCGTCGCTCTCGCACGCGGCCTCGGTCTACTGGGGGAGCGAGAAGTGGCGGGTGAGCCTGAACATCCGCAACGTCTTCGACGAGGAGTACTTCGCGCCGAACTCCGGCTCGTTCGGCGGCACGCTGCTCCAGGCGGCGCTGCCCCGGAACTACGAGCTCGCCGTCACCCGCCGGTTCTAACCCGAACCCGTCGTCCTGCGATGAGCTCACCTGCCACCGCGGGCCTGCCGCGGCGCGCGTTCCTCGCGCGCGCCGGGGCGGCCTCCCTCGCCGCGGTCCTCGCGACCCGCGCCACGGCCCGGGCGGAGGCCGCCATCCCGGATGATCCGCGCCAAACCTCGGTCGCGAGACTGGCGCGGATGATCCGCGAACGACGCGTCTCATCCGTCGAAGTGGTCTCCGCCCACTTCGCCCGGATCGACGAGGTCAATCCGCGGCTCAACGCCGTCGTCGCGCTCTGCCGCGAGCGGGCGCTCGCCGAGGCGGCGGCCGCCGACCGCCTTCTCGCCGCCGGCCGGTCGTCGGGCCCGCTCCACGGCGTGCCGATGACGATCAAGGACTCGCTCGACACGGCCGGGGTCGTCTCCACCGGCGGCACGCTCGGCCGCGCGAACCACGTGCCCGCCCGCGATGCCACCGTGGTCGCCCGGCTCCGTGCGGCCGGCGCGATCCTCATGGGGAAGACGAACACCCCCGAGTTCACCCTCAGCGGGGTCACCCAGAACCTCGTCTACGGGCGGACGTTCAACCCCTACAAGCTCACGCACTCCACCGGCGGCAGTTCCGGCGGCGCGGGGGCGATCGTCGCGGCCGGGGGTTCGCCGTTCGACATCGGGAGCGACTTCGGGGGCTCGATCCGCGGCCCCGCCCACTTCTGCGGGATCGCGGGAATCAAGCCGACGAGCGGTCGCGTGCCGCGCACCGGACACATCGTCGATTACGGCGGCGCGTTCGACGCCTACCAACAGCTCGGGCCGATGACCCGCTGGGTCGAGGACCTCGCACTGCTCCTGCCGCTCATCAGCGGTCCCGACTGGATCGACGCGGCGATCGTCCCGGCTCCGCTCGGCGATCCGGCCGGCGTGGAGGTCGGGCGGCTGCGGGTCGCCGTTTACACCGACAACGGCGGCGCGGAGAAGGCCACGCCCGAGGTCGTCGCGGCGGTCGTCGCCTCGGCCCGCCACCTCGAGTCGCTCGGCGCCGCCGTCGTGCAGGACGCGCCGCTCGAGCTCTTCAAGCGGGCCGAGCAGGTGCGGCGCGATCTCGGCGCAGCCGATGGCCGGGCCTGGGTCGACCGCCTCGTCGCGCGCGCCGGCACCGCGATGACTCATCCGCTGCTCAACCGAGGCGGTCCGGTCGTGCCCGCCTCGGAGTTCACCCGGCTCGTCGAGGAGCTCGATGCCTGTCGCGGGGCGATGCTGAAGTGGATGAGTGGATACGACCTGATCGTCTGCCCGACGAACGCGAAGCCCGCCGAAGCCCACCGCCCCGAGGGCGCGCCGCCGAATCCACCCGCGCCGGGCGCCATCGGCTACACCGGCATCTACAACCTCACCGGCTGGCCGGGGGCGTCGGTGCGGGCCGGCGCCTCGCCGGACGGCCTGCCCATCGGCGTGCAGCTCGTCGGCCGGCCGTGGCGCGAGGACGTCGTGCTCGCCGCCGCCGCGGCCGTCGAGGCGCACTCGGGTGGCTGGCGGCCCCCGCCCATCTGATCGCTCTCGCACATCCCACTCCGCTCCCCTCCATGCACCGATTCGTCTCCCTTCCCATCCTCTGCCTCCTCCTTGCCGGCCGCGCCTCCGCCGAGGTCCCGGCGGATTTCACGTTCCTCCCGGCCGCGCAGATGGCGAAGCTGCTGCGCGAGCGGAAGGTCACGGCCGTCGAGGCCGTCCAGGCCCACCTCGCGCGCATCGACGCGGTCAACCCGCGGCTCAACGCAGTCGTCACCTTCAGCCGCGAACGCGCGCTGGCGGAGGCGCGCGCGCTCGACGCCCGCGCCGCCCGCGGCGACTGGGCCGGGCCGCTCCACGGCGTGCCGATGACGATCAAGGACTCGTGGGACACCGAGGGGGTCGTCTCCACCGGCGGCACGCAGGGTCGCGCGTTCTTCGTGCCCGAGCGCGACGCCACGGTCGTCGCCCGCCTTCGCGCCGCCGGGGCCGTCCTCCTCGGCAAGACCAACACGCCCGAGTTCACCCTCGGCGGAGTGACGGGCCTCGGGACGACCGTGAACATCCTCTTCGGAATGTCCCGCAATCCCTACGATCCGACCCGCTCGACCGCCGGCTCGACCGGAGGCGGCGGCGCGATCATCGCCGCGGGCGGTTCGCCCTTCGACATCGGCACCGACTTCGGCGGTTCGATCCGCGGTCCGGCCCACGCCAACGGCATCGCCGGCCTCAAGCCCACCACCGGCCGCATCCCGCGCACGGGACACATCGTCGATTATGGCGGCGTCTTCGATTCCTACCAGCAGGGCGGTCCGATGGCGCGGTCGGTCGGGGACCTCGTGCTCCTCATGCCGATCCTCTCCGGGCCCGACAACGTCGACGCCGCGATCCAGCCGATGCCGTGGCCCGATCCCGCCGCCGTGGATGTGAAGCGCCTCCGCGTCGCCTGGTACACCGACCAGGGTCCCGGAGCCGCGCGTCCGACCCCGGAGATGATCGCGCTGGTCGAGGCGACCGCGGCTCATTTCAAGGAGCTCGGCTGCACCGTCGTCCAGGACACGCCGCCGGAGATGATCCTCGCGGCCGACCTCTCGACGAAGCTTCGCGAGGGCGACGGCAACTCGTGGCAGCGCCGGCTCCTCGAGAAGTACGGGACGACCGTGCCCGGCCCGAACCGGCGCTTCGATTACCCGCTGATCGCCACCCCGGAGTTCACGAAGCTCCTCGAAGAGCGCGACGCCTGGCGGTCGAAGATGCTCCAGTGGGTCGCGAAGTACGACCTCATCCTTTGTCCGCCCGCGCTCGGCCCCGCGCCCGTCATCGGCTCGAAGGAGGCGAACGAGCGTCCGCCCGGCTCCGGTTTCACCACGACCTACAACCTCACCGGCTGGCCGAGCGGCGTGGTCCGCGCCGGCACGAGCCCGGAAGGCATGCCGCTCGGCGTCATGGTCACGGGCCAGCCGTGGCGGGAGGACAACGTCCTCGCCGCGATGCTCGTGATCGAAGGCCGCACCGGCGGCTGGAAACGCCCGAACCTCTGACACCACGCCACCCGCACCCATGCACGCCTCGACCCTCCCCGCATCCACTTTCTCGCGACGCTCGTTCCTCGGGCGTCTCGGCCTCGGCGGTTCCGCCGCGCTCGCGACCACGCTGCCCGGCTTCGGCCAGGCGCGCGGGTCCGCGGCGCCGGCGACGTTCCTCGCGTCCACCGATCCGGAGACCGACCTCACCCGGATGTCGGCGACGAAGCTCGCGCAGTTGATCCGCGAAAAACGCGTCACCGCCGCCGAGGCCGTCGACGCGCACATCCGTCGCATCACCGCGGTGAACCCCAGGCTCAACGCCGTCGTCCAGACGTGCTTCGAGCGCGCCCGGGAGGAGGCCGCCGCCGCCGACAAGGCGCTCGCCGCGGGCCGCACGCCCGGTCCGCTCCACGGCGTGCCGATGACGATCAAGGATTCGATCGACACGGCGGGCGTCGTCTCGACCGGCGGCACGATCGGCCGGCAGGACTTCATCCCGCCGGAGGACGCGACGGTCGTGGCGCGGTTGCGCGCCGCCGGCGCGATCCTTCTCGGCAAGACCAACACGCCCGAATGGACCCTCGGCGGCGGCGGCATCCCCGGCATCGGCACGACCGCCAACATCCTCTACGGCGTCTCGCGCAATCCCTACGACACCAGCCGCTCGACCGCCGGCTCCTCGGGTGGGGCGGGGGCGATCGTCGCGGCCGGCGGCGCGTCGTTCGACATCGGGACCGACTGGGGCGGCTCGATCCGCGGGCCCGCCCACAACAACGGCATCGCCGGGATCAAGCCGACGTTCGGCCGCGTCCCGCGCACCGGGCACATCGTGGATTTCGGCGGGATGTTCGACTCGTGGCAGCAGCTCGGGCCGATGACGCGAAAGGTGGAGGACCTCGTCCTCATCCTCCCGATCATCTCCGGTCCGGATTTCCGCGACGCGGCGATCGTGCCGATGGGCTTCGGCGACCCTTCGAAGGTGGAGGTGAAGTCGCTGCGCGTCGCCTGGTACGCGGAGAACGGCGTCGCCGAGGTCACGCCCGAGACGATCGCCACGATCGAGGCCTGCGCGAAGTTCCTCGCCGACGCCGGCTGCCCGGTGAAACAGGACTTTCCCCGCGACATCGTGATGCCGCTGGAGGAGACGCGTTTCAAACTCACCCGCTGCGTCTGGCCCGACCTCAAGCGACTGGCGGAGAAGTGGGGCTCCCACGCCGTCTCGCCCACGATCACCGCCCGTTACGAGTCGGAGCTTCCGACGACGAGCGAACTCACCGCGCTCCTCGAGCAGCAGGACGCCTCGCGCTCGCGGATGCTCCAGTGGGTGCGGGCCTACGACATCATCCTCAACCCGGTCGCGGGTACGCCGGCGTTGCCGATCAACCTCGGCGTCCGCGAGTGGAAGCCCGGCGGGAGTTTCACCGGCATCTACAACACCACCGGCTGGCCCGCCGTGGTGGTACGGGCCGGGACCTCGCCCGAGGGCCTGCCCATCGGGGTGCAGGTCATCGGACAACCGTGGTGCGAGGACAAGGTCTTCGCCGCCGCCGCCTTCCTCGAACGTCGAACCGGCGGCTGGAAGCCGCCCGCGATCTGAACATGAGACCGATCCCTTTCCTCGCGCTTGTCGCGCTCTTCCTCGCCCCCGTCCTCCACGCGGGCGTCGCCCCCGAGCGGCCCCGCGTCGTCCTGATCTCGATGGGCGGCACGATCGCCAGCAAGGGCGCGACGCGGATGGACCTCTCGAACTACGGCGGCAAGGGCATGCGGGTGGAGCCGCAGGAGTGGCTCGACGCCGTGCCGGAGCTCCAGGAGGTGGCGCACGTCGTCGCCGAGGATTTCCGCCAACCCGAGGGCACGACCGGCGGGATGACCGCGGCCGACTGGTTCCGGGTCGCGCGCCGTCTCCAGGAACTGGCGACGGATGCGACGGTCGACGGGATCGTCGTCACCCACGGGACCAACACCATGGCCGAGACCGCGTGGTTCATGAACCTCGTCGTCGCGATCGCCAAGCCGGTGGTCTTCGTCGGTTCGCAGCGGCCGTGGACCGGGATCAGCGGCGACGGACCGCTCAACCTCCACAACGCCGTCCGCGTCGCCGCCTCCCCGGCCGCCGCCGGCATGGGCGTGCTCCACGTGATGAACGACACGATCAACGCGGCCCGCGAGGTGATGAAGACGAGCGCCTACCGCGTGGAGACGTTCGAGAGCGTCGACGTCGGCCCGCTCGGGTTCGCCGACGCCGACCGCGTAGTCTTCTACCGCGCTCCGCTCCGGCGGCACACGCGTTCGTCGGAGTTCGCCATCGCCGACCTTCCCGACGAGCTGCCGAGGGTCGAGATCCTCTACGCCTACACCGAGGCCCCGGGGTACCTCGTCGACGCGCTCGTCGCCGGGGGCGTCCGGGGGATCGTGATCGACGGAACCGGAGCGGGCAGCCCGACCGGCGCGCAGACCGACGCGCTGAAACGCGCCCAGGAGGCCGGCGTCGTCGTCGTCGCGACCGCGCGGACCCGCGGGGGCCGGGTCCAGGAGACGAAGCGCCGCACGGAGGCGCGCATCGTCCCGGGCGACAATCTCCAGCCGGAAAAGGCGCGCACGCTGCTCCAGCTCGCGCTCACCCGGACCACCGATCTCGCGGAGATCAAGAGGATCTTCGATGAGTACTGAATTCACCGGCCGCCTTCGCGCGGTCGTCCGCTTCGGGGGGGCGTCGCACCACACGTCGTCCTTCACCGCCCAAGCCAACACGCCGCCGTACGGGGGGTGGAACCGGTCCGTCGCGCGCGGACGCCCCCGCACGGCGGCCCGATGGGCGGCGCCCGCCCGCCACCAAGGCGTATCCGCCACGCCCTGACACGCCCGCTTTCCGCCGCAACCGCCACCCTCGACCGACCGCACCATGCACAGACGCTCCGCAACCTTCCGTCCGGGTCGCCGGACGTTTCTCCGCCGCGCGGGGACCGGGGCCGCCGCCCTGTTCGCCGCCTCGCTCCATCCACGGCTTTTCGCCGGCACGAGCGGGCAGCAGCCTCCCGAGTCGGGCGACCCGACCGAGGACCTGCTCTTCATGTCCACGGTCAAGCTCGCGCAGTGGATCCGCGAGCGGAAGGTCTCCGCGGTCGAGGTCGTGCGGGCGCACTACGCGCGGATCGACGCGGTCAACCCGAAGATCAACGCCGTCGTCGCCTTCTGTCGCGAGCGCGCGCTCGCCGAGGCCGCGGAGCGCGACGCGCTCCTGGCCCGGGGGCG
>DAIPIQ010000084.1:0-16115 GCA_036770745.1 Opitutaceae bacterium
GACGGGCTGGGCAGCCCCGCTCGGTAGCGGCCTTTACCGCCTGAGCGTGGTCGTCGTCTTCCTCTTCATGATGACGCCGGTCTTGTTCGTCTGCTGGGTCAGCTTCTTCGCGAACGAGATCGTCACCTTTCCGCCGCGCGGCTACACGACCGATTGGTACGTCCGCGCCTGGGACAACCGCGCCTTCACCGGCGGCTTCACGACCTCGATCCAGGTCGCACTCTTCTCGATGGTCGCAGGCCTCGCCCTCGGCATTCCGGCCAGCTTCGCGCTGGTCCGCGGCCGCTTTTGGGGGCGGGGCCCACTCAATGCGCTGATGCTTTCGCCCTTGATCGTGCCGGGGATCGTCGCCGGCACCGCGATCTACATCTACTTCGTGCAGCTCGAGATCTGGACCGGTACGCGCTTCATCGCGACCCTTCCGGGGCTGGTCGCGGCCCACGTCATGCTGACCATCCCCTGGACCGTCCGGCTCATCTCCGCGAGCCTGATGGGGGTGGACCGCTCGGTCGAGGAGGCAGCGGCCAATCTCGGGGCGCGGCCGGTCACGGTCTTCTTCCGCATCACGCTGCCGATGATCCGCCCGGGGCTGATCGCAGCGGCCATCTTCGCCTTCATCGCCTCCTTCACCGACCTCGAGATGACGCTCTTCCTCGTCGGCCCCGACCGCTCGACGTTGCAGATCGCCCTGCTTCAATACCTGGAGTGGAAGTTCGACCCGTCGGTGGCGGCGGTTTCGTTCGTGCAGATCCTGATCATCGGCACGGCGCTGGTCGTGACCGACCGCTTCGTCAAGCTGTCGCGGGTGGTCTAGGATGTCGTCCGTCACGCTCCAGCGCGTCACCAAGCGCTACGCGACGGTCACCGCCGTCGACGACTTCTCCTTGACGGTGCCGGAGGGCGAGCTGGTCGCGCTCCTCGGGCCCTCCGGCTGCGGCAAGACGACGACGCTGCGGATGATCGCGGGCTTCATCCAGGCGACGAGCGGGCGCATCCTCATCGGCGACAAGGACGTGACAGAGGTGCCGCCCTATCGGCGCAACACCGGCATGGTGTTCCAGGGCTATGCGCTCTTCCCGCACATGACGGTCGGCCAGAACGTTGCGTTCGGCCTGGAGATGCGGGGGCTGAACAAATCCGTCATGGCGCCACGGGTGGCGGAGGCGCTGCGCCTGGTTCGTCTCGGCGGTTACGAGGAACGCTACCCGCGCCAGCTCTCGGGCGGCCAGCAGCAGCGCGTGGCGCTCGCCCGCGCCCTGGTGGTCGAGCCCGAGGTGTTCCTGCTCGACGAGCCGCTCTCGAACCTCGATGCACGCCTGCGCCTGGAGATGCGCGGCGAGATCCGGCGGGTCTGCAAGGAGTTCAACCTCACCACCGTCTACGTCACGCACGACCAGAAGGAGGCGCTCTCCATCGCCGACCGGATGGCGGTCCTCGACGGCGGGCGGATCCTGCAGGTCGGGGCCCCGCCCGAGGTCTACCGGCGACCGGTCGACCGCACCGTCGCCCACTTCATCGGCGAGACGAACTTCATCGAAGGCACGGTGCGCTCGGTCGGCGGCGGTCGGGCCGTCGTGGATACGCCGTTGGGCCGCTTCGAGGGCGTGCCGACCGCCGGGGCCTCCGCGCTCGCCGAGGGGGGCGCGGCGATCCTCTCGATCCGGCCGGAGTGCCTCCGCCTGAGCGCGAACGGGAGCGCCGGCGGCGGCGAACGGATCAACCGGGTCGACTGCGAGGTCGGCGAGGCGGTCTACCTCGGCGAGGTCGCGCAGTACGCGCTGCTGACCGCGGGGGCCGCGCTGAAGGTCTTCGAGCTCAATCCGCGACGGCTCATCCAGGCGGGCCGCAAGGGAGTCGTCGCGAGCGCGGATCCCGAGGACGTGGCCGTCCTCGCGGGCTGAGGCGGGGCGCGGGTCGCGACGATGGCGCTCTCACGCGAGTGGCTCGGTCGGGGACTCGTCCTCTCGGCGCTGGCGCTGACCATCGCGCCCGCGTTCGCGCTGCGCACGCGCTAGGCGGCCGCGTTGACCGCCGACGATTCGCTCGCCGTCATCACCCCGCACAACGAGGCGATCCGCTCGGAGTTCGCCCGCGCCTTCGGGGCCTGGTACCGCGAGCGCACCGGCCGGACGGTCGCGGTGGACTGGCGCGTCATCGGCGGGACGAGCGAGATCGCCCGCTTCATCGGCGGCGAGTACACCACGGCGTTCCGGCGGCACTGGGAGCGCGACCTCGGCCGGGCGTGGACCGCCGAGGTGCAGCGGGCGTTCGACAACCCCGCGGTCGTCCCCGCGGCCACGCCCTCGGAAGACGGTCCGGCGCGGGCGGCGCGGCGGGCCTTCCTCGCCTCGGACGTCGGCTGCGGCATCGACGTCTTCTTCGGGGGTGGAAGTTTCGACTTCATCCGGCAGGGCGCGGCGGGGCGGATCGTCGATTCGGGGATCTTCGAGCGGCGGCCCGGGTGGTTCTCCGAGGACGTCATCCCGCAGCGGCACAACGGCGAACCCTTCTGGCCCGAGGACCGCACCTGGGTCGGTGCGGTGCTCGCGAGTTTCGGCATCCTCTACAACCGCGACTCCCTCGCGCGGCTCGGGATCGAGCGCGAGCCGACGGAGTGGCGCGACCTCGCCGACCCGCGGTATTTCGGGGAGCTCGCGCTCGCCGATCCGACCAAGAGCGGGTCGATCGCCAAGGCCTTCGAGATGGTGATCCAACAGGAAATGCAGGAGCGGCTCGACGCGCTCCTCGCCGAGGGGCTGCCGTCCGCGGAGGCGGAACCGCGCGCCGTGCGCGAAGGCTGGACCGCGGGTTTCCAACTGCTCCAACTCATGGGGGCCAACGCCCGCTACTTCACCGACTCCTCCCAGAAGCCGCCGATCGACGTCGCCCAGGGCGAGTCCGCGGCGGGGATGTGCATCGACTTCTACGGCCGCTACCAGGCCGAGGCGGTGGCGCGACGCGACGGCAGCTCGCGACTCCACTTCATCACGCCGCCGGGCGGCTCGGTCTACTCGACGGACCCGATCGCGATGTTCCGGGGCGCTCCGCGGCGCGGACTCGCGCTCGACTTCATCGAGTTCGTGATGTCGCCGGAGGGCCAGGCGCTGTGGAACCTCCGGGTCGGCGTGCCGGGCGGACCGGCGATCTTCCCGCTCCGCCGCATGTCGATGCGCAAGGACACCTACACGCCGGAGTTCCAGGCGCTCCGCTCCGATCCGGACGTGCTGCCCTATGGCGAGGCCAACTCCTTCGTCTACCGGCCGGAGTGGACCGGCGGGCTTTTCCGGGAGATGGCGTTCCTCATCCGCGTCGCGTGTCTCGACCCGCACCACGAGCTCGTCGCGGCCTGGCGGGCGATCAACGCCGCCGGCCGGCCCGCGGCGGCGCTCGCCGTGCTCCAGGACGTCTCCTCGATCGACTACGACGAGGCCTCCGGGCGGATCCGCACGGCGTTGCGCTCGAACCGCCCGATCGAGGAGCTGCGGCTCGGCAAGGAGCTCGCCAACGGCTTCCGCCGGCGATACGCGCGCGCCGCGGACCTGGCCCGAGGGTCGTCAGCCGCCCGCTGAGGCGCCGCCGGCGTGGCCGGCGAGGAGCCACGACCACTCGCGGTCGGAGAAATGCGTCTCCGGTTTCCGGGTACGGAGCTTGTCGAGGGAACGCCGGAAACGCGCGAGGTTGCGGTCCCGCCAGCGGCCGGGCGCGACGATCGCGGCCTTGTCGAAGTCGATCAGGTGGAACACGCCGGGCGCGGAGCGGAGGACGTTGGAGATGTTGATGTCGTCGTGGCGCACGCCCCGCTCCTGGAATCGCGCGATCAGGCGGCCGAGCGCGCGCCACTCCTCGCGCGGGAGCGGCCCCTCGACGAGCGCCGCGGCGAGCGTGCCGGTCGCGGGGATGCGACCGGAGAGCAGGTCGCCGGTGTAGAACGGCCCGCGCCGCACCACGGAGGCGGCGACGGGCGCGGGCACGGGCAGCCCGTCGGCGTGCATCCGCTCGAGGATCCGCCATTCGCGCCACGGGCGCGTGCGCTCGAGCCCCGTCCACACGTAGCGGTCCTCGCTCAGGCGGTGCGCCCAGCCGCCGCGGCGGAAGTGGCGCAGGACCCACTGCGCCCCCTCGTGTCGCACGATGAGCACCGCGCCGCGCCCGCGGGCCTCGGCGATCACGGCGTCGCGCGCGATCCACCACGCGGGATCGAAATGCCCGGCCCCGAGGCCCGGGGTGCGCGCCGGATCGCAGAGGATCCGCCTCCCACCCGGGACCGCGGTGACGACGCCGCTCATCCGCGCCGGGCCCGGATCCGTCGTTGGAGAAACGCCACCCAGGCGGGGTGCTCGTTGAGGCAGGGGATGTGCTTGAACGCGCCCCCGCCGGCCTCGAGAAAGGTCCTCCCGCCCTCCACGGCGATCTCTTCGAGCGTCTCGAGGCAGTCGGAGACGAACGCCGGCGTGAGCACCAGGAGGCGGCCGACCCGTTCGCGGCCGAGGCGCGCGAGGGTCTCGTCGGTATAGGGCTCGAGCCACGGTTCGCCGGCGAGGCGCGACTGGAAGGAGAGGGTCCACCGGTCGGCGGGGATCCCGGCGGCCTCGACGAAGAGCCGCGTCGTGCGCAGGCACTGCGCCTTGTAGCAGGTGGCGTGGACCGGGCTGCAGGTCGTGCAGCAATCCGGCACGAGCGTGCAGTGCGCGCGAGAGGAGTCGGCCTTGCGCAGGTGTCGCACGGGGATGCCGTGGTAGCTGAAGAGCACGTGGTCGTAACCGGCCTCGAGGTCGGCGCGCGCGCTTTGGACGAGCGCGTCGATGTAGGCCGGGTCGTCGAAGAAGGGCGGGAGCGTCGTCACCCGCAGAGCCAGCCCGCGCTCGCGCACGACCTCGTGGACGCGCGCGACGACCGTCTCGTAGCTTGACATCGCGTAGTGCGGGTAGAGCGGGACGAGGAAGACCTCGGCGACGCCGTCGCCGGCGAGGCGCTCCAGCACGTCGGGGATCGAGGGGCTGCCGTAACGCATCGCGAGGGCGACCGGCAGGTCGAGGCCGTCCTGCACCCGGGATTGCAACCTGCGGCTCGTCACGATCAGCGGCGAGCCTTCGGGCGTCCAGATCGAGGCGTAGGCGTGGGACGACCGGCTCGTGCGGCCGGGGAGGATGAAGCAGTTCAGGACGAACTGCTGGACCGGTTTGGGGATGTCGAGGACGCGGTCGTCGGAGAGGAACTCGTCGAGGTAGCGGGTGACATCCGGGATCGAAGGCGAATCGGGGGAACCGAGGTTGACGAGAAGGACGGCGCGCGACGGCATGCGAAGAGATTGCTCCGGCGAACCCGCGGCCTTGTCAAACGCAAGGGCGGGAGGCCGGCTCGAGAGTCGGGGATGAACCCCGACCCGCGGCGGCAAACCGTCACCGCCCTTGATCACGCCCGCGCCTGGTGCACCGCGGCCGCCGGGGGGGCGGCGTGCGGTGGGCGTCAGAAGTTGCGGCGGAGCTGCATCCAGATCGTGCGGCCGGCGACGCTGTCGTAGGGCGCGATCCCGCGATCGGTGTCGGCGGCCCAGAAGCGCGGCCGGCGGTCGAAGAGGTTCTTGATGCCGACGGTGATGGTCGTGTCGTCGACGAGGCGGGCCCAGCCGGAGTCGCCGCGCGGCTTCAGGCGGTGGAGGACGAAGACATCATGGTTGTAGGCGCGGCCCGCGACGTCGTCGCCCTGGAGCAGGATGTCGGCGGGAGCGACGAGGAGCTTGTCGAAGTAGCGGACCGTCCAGCCGAACGTCCAGCGGCGGCCCTCCCAGCGGGCCTGGGCGTTGGCGTTCCACTTGATCTGGCGGGCGGCGGCGGCGTCGGCGTTGCCGACCTGTTCGACGGCCGGGGTCGTGTTCGTCGACTGGACCTTGAAGCTGAGGTTGCGGGTGCCGGTGAGCGAGAGGTGGAGGTCGCCGCCGCGCACGTCGCGGAGCACCTGCTCGACGGAGAGGTCGAGGCTGCGGGAACGGATCTGGCGGAAGTTGAGGTTGCGGGCGTCGACGAAGGCGAGGGGGCCGGCGCCGCTCGGGTGGCCGTCGGGCGCGGCGCGTTGCACGCGGCCGGGCAGGTCGGCCTCGAGATCGAGGACCTGTTGGGCGGTGATCGCCGCGATCGCGTTGTCGCGCCGGCTCGTCACGAGGTCGGCCGAGAGGCGGAATCCGGCCCAGGCGGGCGGGGAGAGGATCACGCCGACGTTGTCCGAGCGCGTGTCCTCGGGTTCGAGGTCGGGGTTGCCGCCGGTGATGTACTGGGTCGGCGCGAGGCTGACGGCCTGGTTGCGGACGCGGTCGGTGACGGCGAGGTTGTTGATGGGCGGGTTGGCCGCCGAGACCTGGGCGACGCCGGGCGGCCGGAAGCCGATGCTGCGCGAGGCGCGGATCGTGGCGCCGGGGAGCAGGGAGTGCTTCAGCCCGACGGAGTAGAGGGAGGGCGTGGCGGTGTACTCGACCGGCACGCCGGCGGTGTTGAATCCGTTGCGTTCCTCGTCGCTGATCCGACCGGCGAGGCTGAACTCGAGGTCGTGCACGAGGGGCAGGCGGCGCCGTTCGCCGAGCAGCGGGATCGTCGCCTCCGAGTAGACCGCGTAGCTGTCGAAGACGAATCGGCGCAGCAGCGCCTCGTTGGGCGCGATGCTGAACTCCGAGGTGCTGCTCGTGGGGATGCGCGCTTCGCCGGTGATGTTGTCCTGGAACCGGCCGACGCTGCGGCTGAGGTAGCGATTGGAGCGCGTCCATTCGAAGCCGGCGGTGAGCTCGACGAGCCCGGCCGGGAGCTCGATCAGGGGACCCGAGGCCTTGAGGCCGGCCTGGTAATGGTGGGTCGCGCTCTCGAAGCTGGTGCGTTCGGCGATGTAGTTCTCGTAGAACGAGGGCTCGGCGGGGGAGGCGAAGCGCAGGTCCACGAACGGATCGTAGGCCCCGGAGAGGAGGGCGGCGCGCCAGCCGCCGTAGGGCTCGGAGAAGAGCTGGCTGGTGATGAGGCTGCGGTTGTGGGAGTAGTTGAAATCCGCATACCCGCGCCACTCGCCGATGCGGCCGCGCAGGGTCGTGGTGATCTCGTAGATGATGTTGACGGGCCGGTTGTTGAGCTCGGGGCGTTGCAGGCCCGGGTCGACGAGGTGGACGAGCACGGTCTGGCCGAAGGGGTTGCCCGGGGCGGTGGCCGGGACCTGCGGTCGCGAGCTGTTCAGTGCCGGGAGAGAGAACGAAAGGCTGGCGGGGGTGCGGCCCTTGCCGTCGTTTTCCGAGTAGCGGTAGTCGACGGAGAGCCGCCAGTCTTCGTTGAGCCTCCGGTCGACGCCGAGGTTGAAGACCTTGTCCTCGGTCTCGATGCCGAGGGTGGATTCCTTGGCGGCGAGGATGAGGCCGGAGGCGCCCTCGGCGAGGCCGAGGTTGTAAACTCCCGGGGTGAAGGCGGCGGCCGTGCCGCCTCCGGTGTAGCCTTCGGGCACGGAGGTGAGGTTGGCCGTGCCGGGGCCGAAGAGGTTGGCCGCGGCGGTGGTGGCGACGGTGCGGATGTTGGGTGTCGTGCCGACGGGCACGGGGCTGGTGCGGCCCTGGAGGCGCTCGGGCTGGCGCTCGAGGACGAGGCGGCGCCAGCGCAGGATCGTGTCGTCGGCGCGGTCGATCGAGCGCAGGGGATCGGAGGCGGAATAGCCGGCGGAGACGCGCAGGGTCATGTTCTCGCCGAGCGGGCGGTTGTAGGTGAGGTCGACGCCGCGGCGCGGCGCGAAGGTGTCGGCGGGGCTCTCGAAGTTGAGGCTGATCTGCCCGCCGTGGTAGTCCATCCGGGTGATGATGTTGATCACGCCGCCGGTGGCGTTGGCGCCGTAGATGGCGCCGCCGGCGGAGGAGAGGATCTCGATGCGCTCGACCGATCCGATGGGGATGCCCTGGAGGTTGGGGGTGGCGTTGGAGGTGTCGAGCTGGGTGCCCTGGTATTGCGGGACCATGCGGCGGCCGTTGAGGAGGAAGACGGTCTCGGTCTCGCCCCAGCCGCGGAGGTTCACGCGGTTGAGTCGGGCGGTCTGGTTGTTGCCCAGGCCGTCGAGCTCGGAGGGGATGTCGGCGTTGAAGTTCTGGACGAGGCGCGTCTGGAGGAACTCCTGAAGGCTCGGGGCCCCGGAGGCCTGGATCTCGGCGCCGCTGAACTTGAGGAAGGGCAGGGCGTCGTCGCGCATCCTGGGCAGGTCGAGGTTGGCGGTCGTGAACGGCTTCGGGCGGGCGTCGTTGACCTCGAACGACTCGAGACTGACGACCGTCTCGGCGCGCAGCTCGCGCGGGCCGGATGACGCCGCCTCCGGTGAGCGTGCGGCTTCGTTTGCGAGGTCGATCGGGCTGAGCGCCGTCCTCCGGCCCTCGTCCACCCTCACCTCGGTCAGCCGGGCCGGGCTGGACCCGCGGGCGGTGACGACCAGGGTGTGGATCCCCGTCGGGACGCCGGTGAGCAGAAAGCGGCCGCGTGGGTCGGCCTGGGTCGTGCGACCGGTCCCGGCGGCCTCGACGCGGGCGTTTTCGATCCCCTGGCCCGACTCCGCCCCGCGGACCACGCCCTCGATCGAACCGGTCGGGAGGCCGTTGTTGGCGACGACGACGAAGCGGGCCGGTCCCGTCTGCCGGGCCCCGAAACCAGTGCCGGAGAGCAGGAGGAGGAGCGCGTCGAGCGGAGTCGTCTCCGCGTCGATCCCGCCGGTGCGCACGGTCTCGAGTTCGGACGCGGAGTAGAGCACCTCGGCGCGGGCCTGGTCGCTGAACTGACGCAGCGCGGCCGGGGCCGCCTGCGCGGGGATGGCGAAGCGCGTCGTGGTTTCGGCGGCGGTGGCCGCGCAGGCGAGGGCCAGGAGGCCCGGCATCCCGAACGCAAGTCGGAGGAGGGAGTGTCGCATGGTGGGAGGAGGACCCGCGAAGGGAGAGGGGCCCGACGCTACAGACACACTCGTGGCGCCGGATTTCTACTCGGGCGTCGAAATCCGCGCGCGCGGGCCGATGACGACGCGACCCTCGCGCTCGCGGAGGACCTCGACGGGCAGGACCGCGACGATGTCGGTCAAGAACCCGTCGAGCTCGTCGAGGCGGAAGGCCCCGCCCAGCGCGAGGTCCCTCGCGGCGGGCAGGACCTCGATGGAGCGCCCGTGGTAGCGGGCGAAACGGGCCGCGACGTCTTCGAGCCGGGCGGCGGTCACGACGACCTTGCCCTCCCTCCATGCCAGGGAATCGCGCGCTTCCTCCGCGGTGAGGCGTGCGACCGCGGTGTGGCCTCCGCGGTGCTCGAGCCGGTCTCCCGGTTGCAGTCGGATCGCCTCCGGCGCTTCGTCGCCGGTCGATCCGGGACGGACGGCGACCGCGCCTTCGACCACGACGACCTGCACGGCGTCGGGCGATTCGCTGCGCACGCCGAAGCTCGTCCCGAGCACCCGCACCGTGCCCGCAGGCGTCCGCACTTCAAGCGGGCGGGCGGGATCGGGCGCCACTTCGAAGAACGCCTCGCCTTGGTGGAGCGTCACCACCCGGTCGGAATCGCCGAACCGGACCGCGAGGCGGGTGCGCGCGTTGAGGTCGATCCGGGAGCCGTCCGTGAGCGTGACCGACCGCCTTGCCGCGGAGGCGGTTTCGAACGCCTCCGGAGATTCGGGCCAGAACAGCAGCGCCAGGAGGATCGCTGCCGCGAGACCGGCCCCCCACACGCGGCCGGAGATCCGGGGCCGAACGGCCTCGCCTTGCGCAGGGGCCTGGGAAGGCCGCGGACCGGGCGGGTCGACGGCGGGCCCCAGGCCGGGCATCGCATCGCGCAGCGTCCGGCACAGACGCAGGCACGTCTCCAGCTCGGCGGCGTGGCCCGGGGCCCGGGCCAGCCACGCTTCGAGCGCGGTCTGCTCCGAGTCGCTCAACGGCCCGGCGTCGAGACGCGCCGCCCACGCCGCCGCGTCGGGGGCGTCGTCCGCTGGATCGGGGGCCGGGAACGCGGGTTGAATCATGCTTGCTCCGAGGAAAAGACACCGAAGCGGGGCGAAACTTCGATCGGTTCCCGCGCACAGCGGACGCTTTCCCCGATCGTGACGAAGCGCGGGCACCTCCCGCCCGGGCCGGCCCGCCGCTTCAACGGGACGGGGTGGGACGCGGGCCGTCCGTTTTCTCCGCGAGCCGCAATCCAGGATCGGCCCGCAACAACCGCAGGGCGCGCGCGAGCTGCGTGCTCACCGTGCTCGGGGCGAGCCCGAGGGTCTCGGCGATCCGTTGCTGGCTCCATCCGCGTTTCCACCGAAGCACCAGCACCTCCCGGCAGCCGCGAGGCAGATCGAGGATGGCGCGCTCCAGCGCCTCGTGCGCCTGCCGCTGGATGACGCCCGCCACCGTGTCGGCGGAGGCGTCGATCTGGCGTTCGAACAACGCGGCCTCCGCCGGCTGCATCCGCGCGGCCCGGCGGAGACGAAAGTTGCTCGCGAGCCGGCGGGCGGTGGTGAAGAGGAACGCCCGCGGTCGCTCGAGAGGTTGCGATCGCATCGCACGATACGTCCGGAAAAACGCGTCGTGAGCGATGTCCTGCGCCTCGGCCCGATCGCCGAGCAACCGCGTGAGGTAGCGTCGCAGCGGGGCGAGGCACTCGGAATAGACCGTCTCGAACTCCGCCCCCGGAGCCCCGGCGCGGCCCGACGCCGATCGCGCGACATCACCCGCCTCGGAGAGGCGGTGCAGCAGGCCGGGCGGGTTCGGATCGGTCTGGCTCACGGGCGGGCGGCGCGGACGGGCCCGCGACGGATTTCTTGAAAGAGAGCAGGAAGCGTTCCGTCAAGGGAGCCCGCGCCCGCGGGGTCGCGTCACTTGCCGATCGGCGGACGATCCGGGCGGTTCGACGCCACGAGGATGCGCTGGAAGTCCTCGAGCACCTTCCCCGGTCCGAGGTAGCGCTCCCCGGAGTAGCTGTGGAGGAGGACGTTTCCGTCGCGGGTGACGACCACCAGGTTCGGGATGCCGCGCCCGGCGAAGCGACGCACCTCGGGCGCCCCGGCCTTCGCGTGACGCACCGCCGGCCATGGCATCTTGTCCTCCTCGATGTAGCGGAGCATGTCGGCCGTCGACTCGTCCGAACTCACGAAGATCACCTCGAAGTTCTCGAAGCCGGCGCGCTTCAAGCCGTGGTAGACGGTGGCGAACCCCGGGGTGAACCGCCGACACGGTCCGCACCAGGCCGCGCTGAAGTAGAGCGCGTAAAACTCCGGCTCGCGCCGCTCCGAAGGGTCCCACCGCACGGCCTTCTTCGCCTCGGGCCGGACGAGGTTCTCCACGAAGAACCGGGAGAGCGGACTCGTCGCATCGCGCATCAGCGGACGATCGCGCCGCCGCGCGTCCCACTCGGTGGTCCAAACGACCACCCTGCGCACGTCCTCCTCGATCAGGGCGCCGATCGGGACGCGTAAGGATTGCCCCTTCTGGTTCAGGAACCAGGCCTGCGCCCCGTAGGCCGCGAACAACTCACCCTCGAAGGAGTCGCCATTGCGCCCGGTCCACTTCGCGACGTCGCCCGCGCCTTCCCGGGCCGTCGAGACGCACAAACCCGCCGCGAACAATAGGACCGGGATCCGCTGGAAACGGCGCACGCCTCCTTCTCTCGCCGGATCCGCCCGGGCACAAGCCCGGCGTCCAACCCGGAAGGAGCGCGCGCAGAAGCGAAGGTGGCAGCGGGCCGGGACCGCGTCGGTGGGCTTGCGCCTTTCGGCGAAAGGCGCGCCACCGAGGAGGGGTCTCCGTGGTCCGGTCGGGGTGGCACGCCTCTCGCCGAGAGGCGTGGGGACGTCCGCGCAATACGCCGTCCGGCCGGCGTCCCTCTTTCGACCGCGGCCCTGCCGCCGCATCCCGCCCGCTCGAGCAGGGTGCTTGTCATCCGGTTCCGCAGGCGTAACAACCGCCCCCGAACCATCCTCATGGACTCGTCCCCCCGGCATCCGTTTCTCTCCGGACTGAGCAAGCACCGCGGCGCGCCGCCGACGGTCGTGGTGATCTTCGGCGCCTCCGGCGACCTGACCGCGCGCAAGCTCATCCCGGCGATCTACAACCTCGCCTGCGACAACCTGCTGCCCTCCGACTTCCACCTCGTCGGCTACGGCCGCTCCGAGGTGCCGGACGAGGAGTTCCGGAAGGTCGCCCGCGAGGCGATCGGGAAGTTCTCCCGCCGCCCCCTCCGCGAGGAGATCTGGAAGGGCGTCGACGAGCGCACCGGGTATCAAGCGGGCGGATACGATGATCCGGAGGCCTTCGTGCGCCTCCGCCGGCGGATCGAGGCGATCGAGCGGGAGTCCGGCCACGAGGTGCAGGCGTTGTTCTACGTCTCGACCCCGCCGTCGGTGTTCAAGCCGATCCTGGAGAACCTCGGGGCGAGCGGGCTGGCCGCCCGTCACGTCGGCACGGAGAAGGCCTCGAAGGTGATCATCGAGAAGCCGTTCGGCCGCGACCTCGCCTCGGCCCGCGAGCTCAACCGCATCGTCGGCTCGGTCTTCCAGGAGCGGCAGGTCTACCGCATCGACCACTACCTCGGGAAGGAGACGGTGCAGGACCTGCTCGTGCAGCGCTTCGCCAACACGATCTTCGAGCCCATCTGGAACCGCCGCTACGTCGACTGCGTGCAGATCACGGTGGCGGAGGAGCTCGGGGTCGGCACGCGCGGCGGCTACTACGAGCAGAGCGGCGCGATGCGCGACATGATCCAGAACCACACGATGCAGCTGCTCGCGCTCACCGCGATGGAGCCGCCCGTGTCGCTCGACGCCGAGGCGGTCCGCGACGAGAAGGTGAAGGTCCTCAAGGCGATCCGTCCGCTCGACGTGCGGCCGGAGGAGGGCGACGTCGTCCGCGCGCAGTACGCCGAGGGCCTGATCGGCGGCAAAAAGGTGCCCGGGTACACGCGGGAGGAGGGGGTTTCGAAAACCTCCGAGACGGAGACCTACGCCGCGTTGCGCCTGAAGATCAGCAACTGGCGCTGGGAGGGCGTGCCGTTCTACCTGCGCTCCGGCAAGCGCATGGCGCGGCGCGTCAGCGAGATCGCGATCCAGTTCAAGCGGCCCCCCGGCCATCTCTTCAGCGAATCCGAGCTCGTCCAGGTGAGCCCCAACACCCTCGCATTCCAGATCCAGCCCGACGAGGGCTCGACGGTCCTGCTCAACTCCAAGATCCCCGGCCTGGAGACCCGCGTGCAGCCGGTCAAGATGCACTTCCGCTACAAGACGACCTTCGGCTCCAACACGCCCGAGGCCTACGAGCGGCTCGTGCTCGATGCGATGATCGGCGACGGCACGCTCTTCATCCGCGGCGACGAGACCGAGGCTTCGTGGAAACTCATCACCCCGGTTCACGACGCCTGGCGCGCGCTCGGCCGGCGCGGCATGGAGGACTACGCCTCGGGCTCGTGGGGCCCGCTCGCGGCGGAGCGCCTCCTGTGGGCCAACCGCCACCAGTGGCGCCGCCCGTGAGCCTCGCGAAACCGTCATGAACCCGGCCGTCTACGACGCCCTGCCCGGAGCCGCGACTCCGGTCGAAGAGATCCGCGCCGCACTCGCCCGTCTTTGGGATTCCGATCCCGCCGACGAGGCCCCCGCGCCCTCGGAGTTCCGCGCCTCGCAGATGAACCTCGTGCTGCACTTCGGCCTCGACGCCACGCCCGAGGCGGCGCGCGCGGGCTTCGAGACGGCGCTGCGGTTCGCCCAGCGCTACCCGTGTCGGATCATCGCGCTCTGCCCGCGGGCGGAGGGGGGCGGGGGAGAGGTCTCGGCGAAGATCTTCAGCGAATGCCACCTCGGGGCCTCGGGGCGCGACAAGACCTGCGTCGAGGCGATCCTCCTGACCTACCCGCTGGAGCAGCGGGCGTATCTGGAGAACCAGGCCTCGATCATGCTCGAGAGCGATCTTCCGGTCTACTACTGGCCGCAACGGATCCAGTCGGCGGGCCGGCTCGGCGACTACGGACTCTTTCTCAAGGAGGCCCAGCGCGTCGTCATCGACTCGGCGGTGGAGAGACCGGAGGTGCCCGGCTTCGCGTGGCCCCGGCCGGAGGCGGTGCGCGACCTCGCCTTCGCGCGGATGCTGCCGGTGCGGCAGAGTGTCGGCCATTTCCTGAGCTACGTGGCGCCCGAGCGACTCGTCGGGGGCTTGGAACGGGTGACGGTGCGCCACGCACCCGCCTGCGCCGCGGAGGCGCGCGTCGTGCTCGCGTGGTCGCGACGCGGCGTCGAGGCCTGCGGCGCGGCGACGGGCGTGGACTTCGCGCTCGCCCCCGCGGCCGGCGGGCCGGACGGGATCGTCGTCGAGTGGGACTACGCGACGGGCGGGCGGATGCGTTTCGCGTTCGACTTCGAAAACGGGGCCGCGCTGCTCGAGTCCGCCACGCCGGCGCAATCCGCGACGGTGCGCGCTTCGGTGCGCCCGCTCGCGCCCGAGGCCGCGCTGGCCGAGGCGTTGTTCTTCTGAGCCGTGACGACGTGGTTGGAAGGGTGGTCGCCGGCCGGACGGCGTTTCCCGCGGCCGCTCCCGACCAACCGCCCCACGCCTCTCGGCGAGAGGCGTGCCGCCTCGGCCACGCGATAAGCGCCCGCCAGGTAGCGCGCCTTTCGCCAAAAGGCGCGAACACCCGACGCGTTCCGGCCCGCGGCCACCTTCCTCCGTGGCCCGACCGCCCCGTCGGGTTCAGTCGACGAAGCGCAGAAGCAGGTGGTTGCGCCTGCCCTTGCGCAGGAGGACGAACCGTTCGTGCAGCAGGTCGGCGGCGACGACGGCGCGCGTCGTCGTGGTCACGCGGGCGTTGTTGAGGTAGATCCCCCCCGCCTCGAGGTCCTTGCGCGCCTGGCCCTTCGAGGGGCACAGGCCCGTCGCGGCGAGCAGCTCCACGAGGTCGAGCCCGGCGCCCGCCACGCGCTCGCGCGGCAGTTCGCGGGTCGGGGCCTCGCTCGCGATCTCGGCGAGCGCGGCCGCGGACACCCCGGTCGGATCTCCGCCGAAGAGCAGCTCGCTGGCGTGCATCGCGTCGAGGCAGGCGGTCGCGCCGTGGACGAGCGTCGTGACCTCGCGGGCGAGCGCCTTGTGGGCGGCGCGGGCCCCGGGGTTCGCGGCGTGGGCGGCCTCCAGCTCCTCGATCGCTTCACGCGGGAGCAGCGTGAGCCGCTTCAGGTAGGTCACGACCATCGCGTCGTCCGCCTGGATGAAGAACTGGTAGAACCGGTAGGGGGAGGTCTTCGCCGGATCGAGCCAGACGGCCCCGCCCTCGGATTTGCCGAACTTCGTGCCGTCGGCCTTGGTGATCAGCGGAAAGGTGAGCCCCCACGCGGTCGTCTCGTGACCGAGCTTCTTGCGGATCAGGTCGGTGCCGGCGGTGATGTTTCCCCACTGGTCCGTCCCGCCGATCTGCAGCTCGCAGCCGACCTCGCGCCTGAGGTGGAGGAAGTCGTGGGCCTGGAGGAGCTGGTAGCTGAACTCCGTGTAGCTCAGGCCGGCCTCGCCCTCGAGACGCGAGCGCACCGAGTCGCGCGCGATCATGACGTTCACGGAAAAGTGTTTCCCGACCTCGCGGAGAAACTCGAGGAACCCGAGCGGCGCCGTCCAGGCGGCGTTGTCGACGAGGCGCGCCGGATTGGCGGGCGTGTCGAAGTCGAGCAGCATCGCGAGCTGGCGCTTGATGCAGGCGACGTTGTGGGCGATCCGGTCGGGATCGAGGAGGTTGCGTTCGGCGGATTTGCCCGAGGGATCGCCGATCATCCCGGTCGCCCCGCCGGCGAGCGGGAGCGGGTGGTGGCCTGCGAGCTGGAAGCGGCGCAGCATGAGCTGGCCCATGAGGTGGCCGACGTGGAGCGAGTCCGCCGTGGGATCGAAACCGCAGTAGACCGTCAGGGGGCCGGCGGAGAGCCGGGCGGCGAGGCCTTCCGGATCGGTGCAGTCGGCGACGAGGCCGCGCCAACGCAGGTCATCAAGCAGGTTCATGAGCCGGTTCGGTATGCGAACGGGGTGGGGGCGGCTCAAGGGGAAATCGGGCCACGGTCGGGGGCCGGCTGCGATCGCACGCGGTGGCGCGCCCACGCCTCTCAAGGTGGCGTGCCTTTCGCCGAAAGGCACGAGCCCG
>DAIPIQ010000085.1:0-16106 GCA_036770745.1 Opitutaceae bacterium
TGTCGTTGTGCCAGGATTCGAGGTAGGCGCAGCCGGAGCCTTTGCGTTTGCCGCCCTGGTTGACGGCGACGAGCTGGTCGTTGTGGAGCTTGAGGAAGGGGATGACGCCCTGCGACTCGCCGTTGGTGCCGCCGATGTAGGCGCCGGTGCCGCGGACGCTCGTCCACGAGCCGCCGAGGCCGCCCGCCCACTTGGAGAGGTAGGCGTTCTCGGCGATGCCGCGCTGCATGATCGCCTCGATCGAATCGTCGATCCAGTAGAGGTAGCAGGACGAGAGCTGCGAGTGGAGGGTGCCGGAGTTGAAGAGCGTGGGCGTGCTGCTGCAGAACCGGCGGTTCTTGTAGAGGCGGTAGAGCGAGAGCGCGTGGGCCTCGCGACCGGACGTCTCGCCGAGGAAGAGGCCCATCGCGACGCGCATCCAGAAGATCTGCGGGGTCTCCAGCCGGCGGGCGGGCTTGAGGGTCTTGTCGACGATCAGGTAGCGGTCGTAGAGCGTCTGCACGCCGAGGAAGTCGAGCTCGAGGTCGGCCGAGGGATCGAGCGAGGCGGCGAGCTTCGCGAGGTCGTAGTCCTGGAGCTTCGGGTTGAGGCGCCGGATCTCGACGCCGCGGGCGACGTAGCGGGCGAAGTGGCGCTGGTGCGCCTCCTTGAGCGCGCCGATGCCGTCGCGCACGATGTCCCAGCCGAGCACCTCCTCGTAGAGGTAGGAGAGCTGGATGCGGCCGGCGAACTTCGCGAAATCGGCGTCGCGCTCGATGAGCGTCTTGGCGTTGAGGACGATCGTGTTGTTGAGGTCCTGCTGGCCGATCTCGTCGAAGATCGAGCGGCGGAGCTCGGCCTCGATCTCGTCGTCGGTGAGGCAGAGGTCGAGGCCGATGCGGGCGAACTCGATCCGCTTGCGCAGGTCGACGCCGTCCCAGAAGTGGTTCTCGCCGTCGGCGCGCCGGACGACGATGAGCTGGTTCTGCTCGGGGGCCGCGGCCGGCTCGACCCGCTGGCGCGCGCGGTGGTCGGAGCGCTGGGCGCGGTAGATGATGTAGTGCTCGGCGACCTTGAAGTGGCCCTGCCGCATGAGCTCCTCCTGCACGAGGTCCTGCACCTCCTCGATGTGGACGAAGGCCTGTTTCGAATCGACGATCCGCCGCGTGACGGCGCGGGCGATCTCGACCGCGGGGGCCGAGTCTCGCTCGAGCGAGAGGAAGGCCTTGCGCACGGCGATCTCCACCTTGGCCTCGTTCCACGGGACGATGTGCCCGTTGCGCCGGATGAGCCGGATGGCGACGAACGCCTCGCCCATCGTCGCGCCGATCTTGCGCGAGCGGTGGATGAGGATGCTCTTGGCGACCTCGAAGGCCTTGTGCTCCACGAGCGTGCCCTCGATCAGGGAGTAGAGCTCCGCGAGGGTGATCGACACCGGGGAGCCCTCCGCCGCGCGGGCCTCGAGCCGCGCGCAGATCTGCCGCGCGATCCGCTCGACCCACTTCTGGTTGGCCTCGGAGAAGATGTCCTTCTCCTCGCGCGCGAGCAGCACGTTGGTCAGGCCGCGCCCGAGCGTGTCCACCACCTCGCTCAGGTCGAAGGTCTCCTCGCCGTGCGGGCAGACCACGCGGATGCCCTCACGCACGCGGGTCTCGTCCTGGATCATCCCGCGCCAGTTGAAGTTCGGCTTCTGGTCGCGCGGGACGGTGACGGTCTGCTTGAGGAGGAGGTCCTCCTCGAGGTGAGGGTTGATCATCGGCATGGACGGGCGGAGCGGTTGGCGGCGGAGCTGGAGGGAGGCGGGGTGGAGAAAAGCGGCGGGCGCGCGGAGGGGCGCGAAGGGTGACGGGAAGCGGGTCGGAAATGAAACGCGACGACCCGGGGGCCGGCGGATGTCGCCGGCCCCCGGGTCGTGGATCACAGATCGTCGTCGCTGGTGGCTTCCAGCGCGGAGGCTTTCTGGTACTCGGTGACGCGACCCTCGAAGAAGTTCTGCTCCTTCTTGATGTCCATCATCTCGGCGAGCCACGGCAACGGATTGGACACGCCGCCGGAGAGCGGGGCGAGCCCGCAACCGACGAGACGCCGGTCGGCGATGTAGTCGATGTACTGCACGAAGTCGTCCGCACGCAGGCCCACGGCATTCACCGGCAGGCAGTCGCGGATGAACTCCTTCTCCAGCTCGACGGCGACGCGCATGGTCTCGCGCAACTCCTCCTTGAAGTCGGGGCTCCAGATCTCGCGGTTCTCCTCGACCAGATCCATGAAGAGGTTGCGGAAGAGTTCGATGTGGTTCGACTCGTCGCGCAGCGTGTAGCGGAACATCTGCCCGATGCCGGGGAACTTGTTCTGCCGGTAGAGCGAGAGGACCATCCCGAAGAGTCCGTAGAACTGCGTGCCCTCCATGCACTGGCCGAAGACGAAGATGTTCTTCGCGAGGAGCCGCTTGTTCTGCGGATCCCGCAAGTCGACGTCGCGGCGGAGGGCGCGCGAGATGCCGGTGACGAACTCGTTCTTCTTCCGGATCGTCTCGACGTCCTCGAACATCGCCTCGCACTCGTGCGGGTTGATGCCGAGCGAGCTGATCATGTAGAGCAGGCTGTCGGCGTGGATGTTCTCCTCGTGCGCGTGCCGGCCGAGCACGAGCTTGAGCTCGGGGGCGGTCACGAGCTCGCGCACGACGTGCAGGATGTTGTCCCCCACGATCCCCTCGGCGGCCGAGAAATACCCGATCCCCATCCGGATGATCCACCGCTCGACGTCGGCCACGAGCACCTCGTCCTTCCACTGCTCGATGTCCTTGCCCATCGGGATGTCCTCGGGCTCCCAGTGGTTGGCCTTCATCGTCCGGTAGAGGTCGTAGGCCCACTGGTACTTCAGCGGCAGGAGATTGAAGGTCATGGTCTCGCGACCGAGGATGACCCGCTTCGCCGCGAACGCGGCCTCCGCCTTGTCCTGGTCGAGCTGAAAGGAGCGATTCCCGATCTGGTAGGTCTTGGTCATGCCGCGGCTTGTCTGGAGGACGGTGAAAAGGTCTCGTGAGAGTGCTTGGCGCCGGACCTACAGAGGGTCGGTGCCTCGTGACGAGAAAGAGTTCTTCACGACTTACCGACCACAACGGGCTGTGGTCCCCGCACGCGCAGACCCCTACATATCGGGGTCGGAAAAAAACCGTCAACTGGTTTTGCCCGGAAATCTTTGCCGCTTGTGCGCGCTCGTCTCGCGTGTGGGGAACCGGCGCGCCAGGCGGTGCGTCAGCCCGGCGTTCCGCGATCGAAATCGCGCACGAACGCATCGTCTTCGACCACGAGAAACCGGCTTCGCGCGCCCTCCTCCGGCGCGTCGAGAAGAGGTCGCGCACCGACGTCGCCCGCGAGCCCGAGGAGCGACCCGCGCAGCCACGCGCCGAGCACCACCGGGTGTCCCCGCTCGCCGCGAAAGACGGGGATGACGTGTCGATTCGAGCCGAGCCTTTCGAACTCGTCGACGACCGCGCGGATGTGCTCCGACCGGAGCCGGGGGAGATCGCCCGGGACGACGGCGAAACCGGCCGCCGCAGGATCCACCGCCGCGACCCCGGCCGCGAGGGAACGACCCATCCCCGCCGCGAAATCCGGGGCGTGCACGAGCCGCACCGCGAGCCCGGCCAGGGCGGCCTCCACCCGCCCGCGTTCGTGCCCCGTCACCACGAGCACCTCGGCGAGACCGACCCCGAGCGCGGCCTCGACCGTCGCGCGAAGCACGACGCGCCCGGAGCCGTCGGGCGCGGGCAGGAGCAGCTTGTGGTGCGGCGCGGCGCGACGGGAGAAACCGGCCGCCAGGACGATGGCGGAGACCGCGACGCCCGCGCCCATCGCTCAGCGTCGGTCGACCGGCGCCGACCAGGCGCGATCGCGGGCGGCCGCCCAGCGGACGACCCCGGCCATCATGCCCACGGCGATCCCGGCGGCGTCGCCCGCCCCGAGATGGAGGCCGGCGGGGCCGTGTATCCGTTCCGTGAGGACAGAGTCGGCCCCGAGCGCCGCGAGGCGCCCGAGGCGCGCGGCGTGGCTGCGTGCGCTGCCGAGGGCGCCGAGGTAACCGGCGCCGGTCCCCAGCAGCGCGAGGAGCGCGCGGTCGTCGATCTTGGGATCGTGGGTGAGGACGATCGCCGCGTCGCGTGGTCCGAGCCCGAGCGCAGGCGCCACCTCGTGCGGCCAGGCGTGGAGGACGGCCGCGACCGGGGCCGGGAATCGGTCCGGCGACGCGAACGCCGCGCGCGGATCGATCACCGTGACCCGCCAGCCGCAGCCGGCCGCCATCGCCGAAAGGTGGACCGCGACGTCCACCGCGCCGACGAGCGCGAGGTGCGGCCGGCGATGCAACGGGCGCACGAAGCATTCCGCGCCTTCGCCGAGCGTCGCCGGCGGCCGCCCCCCGGCCAGCCACGCCCGGGCCTCCTCGCAGTGGCGCGGCGCCACCTCGCCCTCGCCGGCGACCCCGGCGCCCGAGGCGTCGAAGGCGCGGTGGGCCTCGCCCTCGCTCACGACCACGCCGGCCGAGTCGGTCTCGAGCCAGTCGCGCACGGCCTCGCCGACGGCGCGGATCCCGGGGCGCGGATCCGCGCCCCACCAGCGTTCGACGCGCACCTCGACCCGACCGCCGCAGCTCAGGCCGTCCGACCAGGGCGTGTCGGCCTCGGGTCCGAAACGCAGCGTGCGCACCCCACCGCTTCGCAGGACGTCGCGGGCCGCGTCGATCACCCCGATGTCAAGACAACCGGAGCTCGCCGAGCCGAGGAAACGCCCGTCGGCGCGCACGGCCATGCAGGCGCCGGGCGCGCGCGGGCCGCTGCCCGAGACGGACGCGACGGTGGCGAGGGCGAACGGATCGCCCGCGCCGACCCACGCGCGCAACTGCGGCCAGAGGAGTTGCAGCATCGCCCCGGCTCAGATCACGAAGCCCTCGCGGGTGAGCGGGAGCGTGCGCACGCGCCGGCCGGTCGCGGCGAAGATCGCGTTGGTGATCGCGGGTGCGACCGGCGGGAAGGCCGGTTCGCCGATGCCCGTGGGCGGGTGGTCGCTCTGGATGAAGTGCACGTCCACCTCCGGATGGCCGGGCATGCGCAGGAGCGGGTAGTCGTGGAAGTTCGTCTGCTCGATCCGCCCGTCTTCCATCGTGAGCTCGAGCCCGAGCATCGTGCTCAGGCCGTCGATCACCGCGCCCTCGCACTGGTTGATCGAACCGCTCAGGTTGACGATCGGGCCGACGTCACCGACGACGGTCACCCGATGCACCTTCAGGCGGTCGCCACCCTCGACGCTCACCTCGGCGACCTCGGCGAAATGACCGGCGTGGCTGAAGTGGAAGGCGAGGCCGAGGCCGCGCCCGGCCGGCAGCTTGCGGCCCCAACCGGCCTTCTCCGCGGCGAGCCGGATGACGCCGGCCGCGCGACCGGTGTTGAGCACGTTGTCGCGCCCCGGCACGAGCCAGCGGGGCTCGCCGAGCAGCTCCAGAAGGAACTCCACGTGGTCGCGGCCCGCCGCGGTCGAGAGCTCGTGGAGGAAGCTCTGCATCACCCACGCGACCGAGCAGGAGCGCGGGGCCCGCCAGGGCCCGCACGGCGTCTTGAGCGGAAGCAACGTCTGGGTGAGCCGAGCGTTGTCGAGCAGCAGCGCGGGAAACTCGTTCTCCTCGATCGTGCCGCCGGAGACGGGCCTCTGCCCGTCCGCGCTGAAGGTGATGAAGTGGACCTGCCAGGCGGCGATCCGCCCCCGCGCGTCGAGCCCGGCCTTCAGGGAGTGGAAGCCCGCGACGCGGGCGAAGTCGTGGGCCATGTCGTCCTCGCGCGTCCAGACGAGCTTCACCGGTGCGCCCGTCTCCTTCGCGATCGCGGCCGCCTCGCACATGTAGTCGTTCATCAGCCGCCGCCCGAAGCCGCCGCCGATGCGCATCTGGTGGACGGTGACCTTGTCCTCCGGCAGGCCGACGACGCCGGCGACGGAGCGGAGGCCGTTCTGCGGGGTCTGCGAGGGCGCCCACACCTCGATGCCGCCGTCGCGATGCCACGCGGCGCAGGTCTGGGGCTCGAGCGTCGCGTGGGAAACAAATGGATACGCGTAGAAGGACTCGACCACCTTCGCGGCCGAACCCATCGCGCCGTCGACGTCGCCGGTGGCGCGCAGGCGCTGCGGGCCCTCCGTGCCGGCGAGCTTCCGCGCCCCGGCCTCGAGGGCGGTCCAGCGGTCCTTCGAGGCCTCGGACTCGTCCCACGTCACGCGGAGCCGGCGCCGCGCCTGGAAGGCGGCCCAGGTGCTGGTCGCGACGATCGCGACGCCGGGCATCAGCTCGGTCACGCGACCGTTGCCCTCGAGCACGAAGGCGTGTTTCACGCCGGGAAGCCGGCGGATCTCCTCCAGGTTGGCCTCGCGCACGCGCCCGCCGGTCGCGGGGCATTTCGCGTAGACCGCGACGAGCATGTCGGGAAGCCGGAGGTCGCTCCCGAACAACGAACCGCCGGTGACGATCGCCCGGTTGTCGACGCCGGGGATCGACGAGCCGATGAGGGTGTATTCGGAGCGCTCCTTCAACCGGAGGCCCTTCGCGTCGGGCACGGGAAGCGCGGCCGCCGCGTCGGCGAGCTCGCGGTAGGCGAGCGTCCGCCCGCTCGCGTGGTGGGTGACCACGCTCGCCCGGGTGGAGCACGCGGAGGCGGGCACGCCCCACTTCGCCGCCGCGGCGGCGACGAGCATCGCCCGCGCGGTCGCGCCGGCCTGCCGGAGCTGGTCCCAGCTCGCCGGGATCGCGCGCGAGCCGCCGGCCGACTGCCGGCCGTAGACGGCCTCGTTGATCGGGGCCTGTTCGATGCGCACGTCCTTCCAGTCCGCGTCGAGCTCCTCGGCGAGGATCATGGGAAACGCGGTCTTGATCCCCTGCCCGATCTCCGGGCCCTTCGAGACGAGCCGGATCGTGCCGTCGGTGGCGACGTGGACGAAGACGTTCGGGGCCAGTCCACCAACCGACGCGCGCGCGCCGCCGGTGACCGCTCCGCCGGCCGCGCGGGCCTCGCCGCGACCCCCGAGGAGGAAGGCGAGGGCGAAGCCACCGCCAGCGATGCCCGTGAGCTTGAGGAAGCCGCGGCGCGAGAGCGCACCATCGTCGGAGGTCGCGGGGCCGCTCCGCCCGGACTCCATCTCCTCGATGATGTTCGCGAGGTAGTCGTCGGCGGCGGGCGAAGGCTTCGTGGCGGTGTTCACGCGGCACCTCCCTGCACCGTCAGCCGACCGGCCGCGGTGTGGATGGCCTTGCGGATGCGCACATACGTGCCGCAGCGGCAGACGTTGCCCGCCATCGCCGCATCGATCTCCGCGTCGTTCGGGCGGGGGTTCAACCGCAACAACGCCGCGGCGCTCATGATCTGGCCGGCCTGACAATAGCCGCACTGCGGGACGTCGTGCTCCATCCACGCTTCCTGCAACGGGTGGAGCACCCCGTCCTCGGCCGCCAGGCCCTCGATCGTCGTGACCGGCTGGCCGGCGGCGGCGATGGCGGGCAGCGAACAGGAGCGGACGGGCGCGCCGTTGAGGTGCACGGTGCAGGCGCCGCAGAGCGCCATGCCGCAGCCGTACTTCGTGCCGACAAGCCCGAGGTTGTCGCGCAGGACCCAGAGGAGGGGAGTCGAGGGATCCACGTCTTCGAGGACGTGTTCCCGGCCGTTGACCGTCAATCGCAAGGAAGCCATGGGGAGGGAGGAGGGGGACGAAAGGAGCGAGGCGCGATCATCTTTCGCACCGTCGGCGCGCGGGGCAAGCCGGGGCGCGTGATTCCGGGCGCGAAACACGCCGCGGTCGCGCCTCCTCCTCCGTGTCTTTCGCAGAATCGGTTGAACGACCCCCGATAGCCCGCATGGTGATCGCGACGCGCGCCCGGCGCTCCGACCGCGGCGCGCGCGATCAACGCCCATCATGACGTCGGCCCGTCTCCTCCCCCACCCGCTCCCCGGTCTTCTTCGCCTCGCCCTGCTCCTCGCGCTCGTCTCGCCCGGCCTCCCGCCGGAGGCCCGGGGCGGTCCCCGCTCGGGCCAGTGGGCGCACGAGGTGGCGGGCGCGTCGTTGCAGCCGGACTCCCGCGTGGTCTGGGGCCGGCTCGACAACGGGCTGCGCTACGCGCTGCGCCCTCATCAGGGCGTGCCCGGTCGCGTCTCGATGCGGCTGGTCGTCCTCACCGGTTCGATGGACGAGCGGCCCGACGAGCTGGGGATCGCCCACTTCACCGAGCACATGTGCTTCCGCGGCACGCGCGAGTTCCGCTACGAGGACATGATCGGTTTCTTCCACAAGCTCGGGATGGAGTACGGGAGCGACGTCAACGCGGTCACCACCTTCGACTACACCGCCTACCTGCTCGACTTCCGGGAGAACGACGCCGCCCTGCTCGGCGAAGGGCTCCGGCTCTTCCGCAACTTCGCCGACGGCGTCGTCTTCGATCCCGCGATCATCGAGAAGGAGCGCGGCGTGATCCTCGCCGAGATGCGCACCCGCGACGGCCTCGCGGAGCAACAATCCTGGGCCTCGCTCCCGCTCGTGTTCAAGGGCCTCGAGTTTCCCAACCGCCCGCCGATCGGCACCGAGGAACGCATCCGCGCGTTCACCCGCGAGCACTTCGTGCGCTTCTACGAACGGGGCTACCGCCCCGATCTCATGGTCCTCGTGGCCGCGGGTGACTTCAGCCCTCCGGACCTCGTCGGGATGATCACGCAGCACCTCGGCGCGATCCCCAGACCCGCCACGCCTCCGCCCGAGCGCGCAGAAGGGCGGCTCGACACCGCCAAGGCGCTGCGCGCCGGGCTCTTCAAGGTCACCGACATCGGTTCGGCCGCCGCGACGGTCGCCTCGGTCGCGCCCGCTTCGCGGACGTCGGATTCGCGCGAGGCGCGGCTGGAGCGGCTGCGCCGGAGCTACGCGATCAACCTGCTCGCCAACCGGATCAACTCCTCGATCCCCGACTCCGGCGGCGGGAGCGCGACGCTCGAGACGATGCAGGGCCACGACGCCGTGGTCGCACACACGACGGTCGCGGGCGCCAGCTGGGCCCACGGCATCCTCTCGCTCGACCAGGTGGTCCGCTCGACCTACGAACGCGGGTTCGAACAGCGGGAGGTCGAGCAGTTGCAGCGGCGGCTCCGCTCGCTCCTCCAGCACCTCGCCGAGCAGGCCCCGGAGCTCGATCCCTCGACGCTCGCCGAGGGGCTCTCCGATTCCATCACGGGGCACGAGGTCTACCTCGGCTACGAGGAGGACTTCCGCCTCCTCCAGCAGGCGCTCGCGGGGATGACTCCGCAGAACCTCCTCCAGGCCTACCGCGCCGCCTGGGACCTCGACCGGATGGCCTTCCACGTCGCGGGCGACGTCACGATCGAGGGCGGTTCGGGCGAAATCCTCACCGCCGTGCAGAAGTACCGGCGCGGCGGCCTCCGCTACCTCCAGGCGCGCACCCGGCGGGAGGCGAAGTTCGAGCTCAGGAACTGGGGCCCGACCGGCAAGGTCGCCTCGCGCACCGAGGTCCCGGAGCTCGGGGCCACCCTCCTGCGCTTCGAAAACAACGTGCGCCTCAACCTCATCCCCAACCGGTCCTCGCCCGGGATCGTCCACGGGGTCGTGCGCGTCGGCACCGGCCTGCTGGAGATGCCGGGCGAACAGCCCGCGCTCAAGGAGTTCGGCCTGCAGACGCTTCTCGCGAGCGGCACCACCCACTTCACGACCGAACGGCTCGGCGAGCTGATCGAGGACCGGCTGCTCGGCTTCGCCCTGGACGTGGACGACTTCGACGCCTTCACCTTCCGCGGGATCTCCGGGGCCGAGAATCTCGATGCGTTCCTCGGGATCGTGACCGACTTCCTCTACAAGCCGATCTTCGAGACCTTCGCCCTGCGCTCGGAGAAGCTGAAGGCGGCGATGGGCCGCGTGCAGGGGGGCATGGGCCTCGGAGAGGGCATGCGCGAGCTCACCAACCACCTCTTCAAGGGCGACGCCCGCTTCACCTGGGGCACGTTCAACGACTACCTCGGGATGAGCGTCTCCGAGGTGCGCAACTGGCTTCAGGGCCCGTTCCTGCGGGGCTACGTCGAGGTGACGCTCGCCGGCGACATCACCGAGGAGGAGGCGGTGCGGCTCGTCTCGCGCACGCTCGCGGCCCTGCCCGCGCGGGCCGGGGCGAAGACGACGATGCTCCCGCCGCGACCGCCCCGGGTCACGGCCGCGCCCGGCTTCAAGCGGATCGAGTTCGTCGGGGAGAACCACCTCGGGCTCGTCACCGGCACGTGGCCGGTCGTCGCCCCGCTGACCGTCAAGGACAAGGCGGCGCTCAACGTCCTCGGCAAGCTCCTCGAGCTGCGCATCCGCGAGGAGGTGCGCGACCGGCGCGGCCTCGCCTACAGCCCCTCGGTGACGTTCACGCCCTACAACGGCTTCCCCGAGTTCGCACTCCTCCAGTCGATCATCGATTGCGCGCCCTCCGAAGCCGGGGAGATCGCGCGCATCGTCGAGGACATCGCGCAGGCCGTCTCCGAGAAGGGTGTCGGCGAGAGCGAGTTCATCGGCTCGCGCGGCATCCTCAAGGGGCAGGTCCGCCGCGCCTTCCGCGAGAACGACTTCCTCCTGAACCTGTTCGAACGCGCCCAGGAACGGCCGGAATCCGTCGGCGAGGCCCTCGCCCTCCGCGACGCGCTGATCGACTCGGTGACGATCGAGGAGGTCGACCGCTGGGCGCGCCGGCTCCTGTCACGGAAAAACACCTACACGGCCGCGATCGTGCCCAAGCCGTTCATCGGGATCTTCCAGACCGGCGGGCCGTGAGGACCCGCGGCGGCGCTCACCGCACGAGCCGGCCGGGATGGTCGTCTTCGTCGCCGCCGGGCGACGACACGTCGTCCCCGGTGGCGAAGCGGCGGTCGGGCCCCGCGGAGACGACCTCCATCTCGGCCCCGCTCCACTGGTGGAAGCGGAAGGGCGTGCCCCAGCGGTCGACGAGCTCGCCGGTGCGGCCGATCGCCGGATGGTCGGGCGGGAGGAGCTCGAGGCCGAGCGGGTTGCGGCCGGAGAGCGCGGCGGTGATCTCGGCGTTGCTCCCGACCGGGTTGCCGGCCCGGGGGAAATTGGTCGACCAGTGCGCGAGCAGGTCGGCGAGGATCGCGAGGTCGCGATCGATCGTGCCGGCCGGATCGTTGAGGCCGTCGGCGAGGGCGGCGCGAGCGGCCTCCCGCGGGATCGCCGGTGCGGACCGCGGAGACGGGGAGGCGTCGGAAGGGGGCGCGTCCTGCGATTCGCGCACGCCCCGGTAGAGCAGTCCTCCGGCGACGAGCGCGGTGAAGACCGCGAGCAGAGCGAGCCGCCGGCGCATCAAACCATGAAGCCGAGATCCGGCCGGGCGAAGCGGCCGATGTTGGGCAGCACGAGCGGCAGGTCGGCGTCGCTCACGCCGAACCAGCGCGCGAGGGTGGACGAATACTCGTCGACGCTCGTGGTCGGGATCCAACGGCCGCGACCCGTGTCCTCCGGGCCGTTGATGGTGAGCACGGGCATCGCGCCGTAGATGTCGCGCCCGCGGACCGCGCCGCCGACGACGATATGGTGGCTGCCCCAGCCGTGGTCGGAGCCGTCGCCGTTGGTGTTGTAGGTGCGCCCGAAATCCGAGGCGGTGAAGGTCGTGACCTTGTCCGCGAGACCGAGCGCGACGGTGGTGTCGTAGAAGGCCTTGATGGAGAGGCTGACGTCGGCGAGCAGCGTGGCGTGGGCGCCGGTGGCGGTCGCGCCGACGGTGACCTGGTTGTCGTGCAGGTCCCAGCCGCCGAGGCGGGCGAAGAAGACCTGGCGGCGAAGCCCGAGCTGCGGGGCGGCGTGGATGAGCCGCGCGATCATGCGCAATTGCCGACCGAGGTTGGTGTTGGGGAAGACGTCGGGGAACGGAAGGGCGGAGCCGAGCACGCCGGCGAGCAGCGCGCTCGCATCGATCGCGCCGCTCGTGAGGTCGCCGAAGGCGGTTTCGAAGAGGCTCACGTCCTGCGCGCTCATCAGGTCCTTCATCGCGGCGAGACGCACGCCGCCGGCGGAGGCGGGGCTCGTCGACGAGGTGCCGGAGAGCTGGACGACGCCGCCGGGGTTGACGGCGTACTGGGCGACCGACTTGCCGACCTGGAGCGAGTTCTGGCCGGCGAGGGAGATCGACATCGAGATCGCGTTGTTCTCGTTGAAGGCGTTGGTCAGGTCGGCGAGGCGACCGCCCCAGCCGGTGAGGAACGGCTTGTCGGGCACGCTGCTCTGCCACTGGACCTGCTGGTCGTTGTGAGAGAAGAGCTGCGGCGGAAGCGGGACGGAGCGGGCGTTGTACTGGGCCTTCGTCGTGGGCACGACGAGCGTGCCGACATTGGCGAGCAAGGCCATCTTCCCGGCGCCGAAGAGCCCGTGCAGATCGGTCATCGCGGGGTGGAGTCCCCAGGCCCGGCCGTCGGTCGTGATCGGGTTGAGCCCGAGGGCCGCCCCTGCGGGAAGGGCGAGGGCGCCGCGGGCGGCGGCGTAGGCGTTGAAGCCGGCGGTGTCGTTGGGGAGGATCAGGTTGTTGGCGTCGTTGCCTCCCGCGAGAAACAGGCAGACGAGCGCCTTGTAATCCCCGGTCGAAGCGGAGGCGGAGGAACTCCCGCCGGCGACGGCGCCGATGAGGCGGAGCTGGGCCATGGCCGAGAGCAGACCGGTGGCGCCCACGGCGGCACAGCACTGGCCGAGGAACCGGCGACGCGAAGGGGGGATGGGCTGCGAAGGTTCCATGGCGGGATCAGCGCTGGGCGGCGGCGTCGGGGGCGTTGAGGACGAGGTAGATCGCGGTGCGCACGCGCTCCGTGGCGGAGGTGGCGCCCGGGAGGGCGTTCTGGGCGGCGAGGATCCGCGCGCGGGCATCCGGTGAAAGCGCGCCGGCGGCGAGCAGGAGCGCGAGGCGGTCGACGAGCGGTTCGGGCGTGGCGGCGAGTCCGATGACCTCGCCGAGATCGAGCGTCACCCCGCTCGGCGAGGTGAAGATGTGGTTGTAGTAGAGATTGGGTCCCGTGATCGCGGTGCTGTCGGTGAGGATCTGGAACTCGGGCGCGTAGAGACCGCCCTCGGCGAGCATGCCCGGCTGCACGTAGTCGGGCTCGAAGAAGTTGAAGACCGTGGGCGCACGCAGCGCCATCTGGGAGATGGTGGCGGCGGTGTTGGTGATGTTGAAGCGCGCGTCGTTGGTGTCGGAGGCGTTGAACGCCCGGAGCAGCGCGGTGAGGCGCAGGAGCGGCTCCTTGAGTTTGCCGAAGCCGGCGTTGCCGGCGACCGACGGCGAGCGCGCCTCGTAGTCGAGGAGGATCGCGCGGACGACCGCGCCCAGGTCGCCCCGCACGCCCGAGCCGTTGTTCTCGAAGACCTTCGCGACGCGGTGGACGTAGGCCGGGCTCGGGTTGCTCGTGACGAGGCGCTGGATGAGCCGGCGGCCGATGAACGGGCCGGTGTTCGGGTGGTTGAAGAGCGCGTCGAGCGCGCCCTTCAGATCCTGGACGCCCCCCTGGTTCGCGGGCAGCACGACCCCGCCGACGATCGTCTTGGCGCCGGTGTCGTGCTGGGTCGGATACAGCGACATCGGCCGGATGTAGTCGGCCGCGCCCCGGCGGAAGTTGTTGTCGGAGGTGTTGTTGTTGAAGAACGACCAGCCGGTGAAGACCTTGGCCATCTCGGTGATGGTCGTCTGGTTGTAGGTGGCGATCGGCAGGCCGGAGGCGTCGAGCTCGAGGGTGCCGTCGGGCTGGAGCCGGAGCAGCCCGATGCTGAAGAGCTGCATGATCTCGCGGGCGTAGTTCTCGTCGGGCAGGGCGCCGGTCACGGGGTCGGCCTTGGCGTTGCGCAGGTGGCTCAGGTAGATGCCCATCATCGGGCTGAGCGTCACGTCCTCGAGGAGTTGGCGGAAGTTGCCGAAGGCGCCGTTGACGAGGAGGTCGTAGTAGTTGGCCGCGCCCTCCTGCCAGTTGTTGATCGTGGCGTTCTGATCGGAGATGACGAGGATCTCGCTCAGGGCGAAGGCGACCCGCTGGCGGAGCTGGTCGTTGTTCTTCAGGACGATCTGCCACCACGCGGACTGGCGGTGGGTGGAGCCCGGGCGGGTGTTGTTGGCGACGCCGCCGGTGGGGAAGGCGGCCCAGTCGGCCATCGTCGCCGTGCGGTGCAGGGAGGCGGTAAGGGCCATCTGTTCGGTGATCCACTGGGCGTAGCCCTTGGTCAGCATCGACGTGATCTCCGCGGAGGTCGGGCCGAAGGTCGCCTGGGTGAGGAAACGCGCCGCCTCCGCCTCGGTGGAGGGCGCGGTCGGGGCCGACGGCGGGGCGGGCGGCGGGGTGAACGTCTGGGAACCGGCGGAAAGGATGAAATGGCCGCGCAACTCGCCCTCGGGATGCGCGGTCGATTCGACGCCGAGGTAGATCAGGCCGGACTGCAACGCCCCGAGCAGATCGGCGGGCGAAAAGGCGCCGGTGGTGGAGAGTTGCCAGAGCGCGCCCGAGACCTGGCCGATCGGCAGCGGCAGGATGTAGGCGCCGGCCTGCCCCGGCTGGCCGAGGCGGAGGTAGGCGGTGGTCTGGTTGGAGCTGAGATTGGAGAGCGAGACGTTGACGCTGGCGATGGTCCCGCTCGCGCTCATCAGGATCGTGGCGGTGCCGTAGCCGGTCGACGAAGCGGCGGTGGCCTCGGGCCGCAGATTGGCGAGATAAAGGACCGGGGCCACGCTGGTGATCGAGGCGACGGCGGACGACGTGCCGCCCACGAGGTAGCCCAGGCCGGAATTGAGGGTGAGCGACACCGTCTCGACGGGTTCGTTGTCGATGTCGGGGATCGGCACCACCGCGACCGTGGTCGAGGACTGCCCGGCGGGTATCGTCGCGATGCCGGAAAGGAGCACGTAGTCGAGGCCGTTGAGCGCGGTGCCGCCGGTCGAGTAGTTGACCAGCAGCGGCTGCGTCACGGGCCCCGTCCGCGAGATGGTGAAGCCCGCGGTGTTGGCGCCGGATTCGTCGGCGACGGCGTCGGCCACCGCGATCGACACGGTCGCCACCCCGACCGGCGTCGCGTCGTAGACTTCGACGAGCGCCACTCCGCTCGTGCCGCCGTTGCCCGAGACCTGGACGGTGTAGGCTCCGGGGGCCAGCTCCACCACGAGCGCCGAGTCCAGCGAGTCCTCGCCCGGGAAAGCGAACGCACCCACCGAGCCCGTGACGGCGGTGAGCGAGGCGAGATCGCCGGAGCCCCAGTTGTCGTTCGCGGCGAGCAGCGTGCCCGCTGTATTCACGACGCGGATGCTCGGGTCCTCGAGCAGCCCCGAGACTCCGAACGCGTTGAGCGCCGGCCCTGCGGCCCGCACGAGGAGCCGCCGCGTCCCCGCGCCCTCGGCGATGACGAGGCCCGGGATCGTGACCGCGTCGCCCGTGCCGACCCGGGCCCGCGCGGAGAGGTTGACGAGGCGGGAGGAGCCGTCCGTGCCGTCGACGTCGTAGACTTCGATCAACGCGATCCCCGTGGCGCCGCCCGGACCGGAAACCTGCGCGGTGTACGAGCCGGCCGGCAGGGTCCGCACGAGCGCGGCGTCCTTGCTGCCCGCGGTGAGCGCAAACGCGCCCACCTGTTGAAACACCGCGGCGTCGGACGCGCTCCAATCGTCGTTGAGCGCGATCTGGACGTTGTCTCGGTCGAAGAGGCGAAGCAGGGGGTCCGCGAGGAGCCCGGTCACACCGAAGCGCGCCAGACCGGGGCCGACGCCGCGCACGAGGATCTGCTTGGGCCCGTCGGCCACGACGAATCCCGTGACGAGGACATCCGCGCCGGCGGCGACCGCGCCTCGCGTCGAAAGGTTCTTCAAGCCGCTGTCGGCGGCGGTCGTCGAAGCGGCGAGCGCCACCGCAACCACCCACGAAAACACCGCGGACCGGAAATTGGGGAAACGCATGGAGGGGCCTCGTTGAAACCTCGACAAATGAACCAACGGAAGGGGCGACCGCAACTGGACAGATGCCCGACGGGGAGGTTCCGAATCACAACCTGTTCGGAGCCGCCTGACGGATTCACCCCAAGGACCACGAGGGGACGGCG
>DAIPIQ010000248.1:0-3685 GCA_036770745.1 Opitutaceae bacterium
CCGCGATGAAGACGCTGCTCCTCACCGGCTTCGGCCTCTGGGGGAAGGAGACCTACAACACCTCGTGGGAGATCCTTCGCGACAACCCGCTCGCCCTCCCGGACGGGTGGCGGGTCGCGACCGACCGCCTGCCCGTCTCGTGGACCGGCGCACCCGACGCGCTCGACGCCGCCCTCGCCGACCCGACGATCCGCGCCGTGGTCTGCTTCGGGATGTGCGAGTCGCGGTTGATCCGGATCGAACGGATCGCCCTCAACCTCGACACCCCGGGGCTCCTCGACGCCGACGGTCGCCCGCCCCCGGGCGAGCATGTCGCACCCGGCGCGCCGCCGGCCTTCTGGACGACCCTCCCGCTTCCCGCGCTCTTGACCGCGCTCGCCCAGGCCAACGTCCCCGCCGCCGAATCACGCTCGGCCGGCGGGTTCCTCTGCAACCACACCTTCTACCACCTGATGCACCGGCTCGCCGCGCGCACGCCCGCCGCGATCGGCGGGTTCGTCCATGTGCCGCACTACGAGACCGAAGGCGGACTGCCCGCCGGGCTCCTGCGCCTCGCCGTGCCGGTGATCGCGGCCGAGACGGTCCGCGCCGCGGACGCGCCGGAGCTGCCCCTTTTCCCGTGAACGAAGAATCCCTCCGCCCATCCGCCCCCGTCTACACCCCCGCGGTCTGCGCCGGCATGGCCAAGGCCGGGCTCGCGTCGGCCCGGCGCCACCTTTTCCTCTGCCTCGGTCCCGACTGCTGCCCGCCCGAGGATGGCGAGCGGCTGTGGTCGCTCCTCAAGGAGCGGATCCGCGAGACGCGCGTGCCCGCGATGCGGACGAAGGCGCAGTGCTTCCGCATCTGCGCCGGCGGTCCGTGGCTGGTCGTCTATCCGGAGGGCGTATGGTACGGCGGCGTCACGCCCGAACGCCTCGACCGGATCGTGCGGGAACACCTCCTCGACGGACGCCCCGTCGAGGAGTGGATCGCGGCCCGCAACCCGCTCGCACGCTGAAGGGTGGCGCGGGTGTAATCGAAAGTGGTGGCAACCCGCAGTCGTGGGCCGGGGTTTATCCCCGGCTTTTCCGGCTCTTTCAGTCGGAAGCCGGGGATGAACCCCGGCCCACGACCACGGCATGCAAGGTCACCATGGTCGATGCGTCCGAATCGGCCGCGCAGAAGCCCGCCGGTCTTCAGCGGAACCGGGGCATGCCACCACTTTTGATTCCACCCGGGCGGCGCGGTGCGGTGCGCCACTCGGACGTTGCCTCGTCTCCACGTGACAACGACAACCTGCGCATGCCCGAGGCGTTCTCCTCATGATCCTCGTCACCGGAGCCGCCGGCTTCATCGGTTCCCATCTCGTCGACCGGCTCCTTGCCGAGGGCCGCGAGGTGGCGGGGCTCGACAACTTCGACCCGTTCTACGGGCGCGCGCTGAAGGAGGCCAACCTCTCGCGCGCACGTCGTGATCCGCGCTTCACCCTGCTGGAGGCGGACATCCGGGATCCGGTCGCGGTCACGGCCGCGCTCGATTCCCTCGCCGTCCCGATCGAGGCGATCGTCCACCTCGCCGCCCGCGCCGGGGTGCGGCCGTCCATCGCGGATCCGGTCGGTTATGCCGCCACGAACATCCAGGGCACGCTCCACCTCCTCGAGGCCGCCCGGCTCCGCGGGGTGCGCCGCTTCGTCCTCGCCAGCTCCTCGAGCGTCTACGGGGTGAACCCGCGCGTGCCGTGGCGCGAAGACGACCACGCGCTCGAGCCGATCAGCCCCTACGCCGCCACGAAGCTCGCCGCGGAGCACCTCGGCCGGGTCCATGCGACCCTGCACGGGATGACCGTCGTGGCGTTGCGCTTCTTCACCGTCTACGGGCCCCGGCAGCGCCCCGACCTCGCGATCGCCCGCTTCGCCGGCCTGCTCCGGCGCGGCGAGCCGCTGCCCTTCTTCGGCGACGGCTCGACCCGGCGCGACTACACGTTCGTCGACGACATCGTCGACGGGGTGGTACGCGCGGCGGCGTTCGACGCGCCGGGCTTCCACGTGATCAACCTCGGCAACCACCACACGGTCTCGCTCGCCGAGATGGTGGCGACGCTCGGCGCCGTCTTCGGCCGCGAGCCCGTGCTCGACCGCCGGCCCGAGCAGCCCGGGGACGTCCCGCGCACGTGGGCCTCCGTCGATCGCGCCCGCGAGCTCCTCGGATGGTCGCCTCGCACGGCCCTCCCCGAGGGCGTCCGCGCCTACCGCGCCTGGCTCGAGACGGCGGATCCCGCGCGCTGAGCCTGGTCGCCGCGCCCCGGCGTCACCGGAACAGGGAGACGTCGTGCCGCAGCATCAGGGCGCCCTCGCGCCACGAGCCGACGGCCTCCGCGGCCGAGGCCGGGGCCGAGCACGGCAGGCCCAGCGCCTCCTCCATCAACCAGCGCGGCACGCGCATCCCGGCGTGGTGGGCGAGCGGGAAACCGCCGCCGAAACGGGCGTTGACCTCGAAGACCGTCGCCCTGCCCTCCGCGGAGACGATCGCCTGGAAACAGAGCGGACCCCGCGCGCCCGGCAGCACGTCGCCGAGCCGGTCGGCGATCGCGACGAGCGCGGGCACGGCCTCGGTGCGGCCCTTGCTCACCTCGCCCGCCCGCACCTCCAGCCGCCGGTGCGGCACCGCGGCCCGCACCCGGCCGGACGCGTCGAGGTAGACGTTGACGGTGTATTCAACTCCCGGACACAGTTCCTGCACGAGCGTGCGCGCCCGGTCGACCTCCAGCCGCGCGAGCGCCTCGGGCGAGGGCACGACCACGACCCCGCGGGAGCCGCTGCCGTCCACCGGCTTGGCGATGAGCGGCCACGGCCACCCCGGCGCAGCCTCGGGCACGTCGGCCGCGAGCGCGGTGCGCGGGACGGGCACGCCCCCGCGGGCGAGGGCGCGCGTGGTCGCGAGCTTGTCGCGCGCACAGGCCACGACCCCGGGCGACGAGACGACGACCCGGGTCCCGCGCGCGGCGAAACGATCCGCGTGCCCGGCGAGGATCACGAGCTCGGCGTCGTGGAGCGGCACGAGGAGATCGACGCGCTCCGCGGCGCAGATCGCCTCGAGGGCCTCCAGATAACGCCCTCCGCCCGCGATCGGCGGCACGGCCCGCGCCTCGTCCGCGTGCAGGCACGCCGGGCTCAGCGCGGGCTCGGCGTCGACCGCGAGCACCCGCAGCCCGCAACCCAGCGCCCGCGCATCGTCGCGGAAGCACTCGAGAAGCTCGACCCGCCGACCCGCCGAGGTGAAGAGGACCGTGAGGAGACCGAGGCGCGAGGATGACGGGGTTTCGCCGGCTGGCATGGGGCGAGGAGGCACCGGCACGAGGACGGAAGGAAGTCAGAAATTCGAAGCGATCGAAACGACCACGATCGTCGAGGGTGCCGAAGCGCCGGGGCCTGCGGTCTTCAGCCGTCCCGAGGGAGGCGGCTCACTTGAACGGCTCGAGCTCGGCGGCGGTCCACGCGGCGGTGCGCCCGCCGGAGGCCGCGGCGATCTCGCGCACGCGCTCGGTGGTGATCGGGCCGGCCGCATTGCCGAACGAGGCGCGGATGTAGGTCGTGACGGCGGCGATGCGCTCCTCGTTGAAGCGGTAGCCGCTGGCCGGACCGAAGGCGGGCATCAAGCCGTTGTAGGTGGCGCCGTTGACCTCGATCGGGCCGGTGAGGCCGTGCAG
>DAIPIQ010000249.1:0-3601 GCA_036770745.1 Opitutaceae bacterium
CGGCGGCAAACACAACGACCTCGAGGACGTCGGCTGGGATACCTACCACCACACGCTCTTCGAGATGCTGGGCAACTGGTCCTTCGGCGACTACTTCAAGCGCGATTCGCTCACCTGGGGCTGGGAGTTGCTCACGCGGGTCTGGGGCATGCCCCCGAAACGTCTCTTCGCGACCGTCTACGCTCCCGACAAATCGCGCGGCGATCCGGCCGACTTCGACCGCGAGGCCCACGAAATCTGGGCCGGTCTCTTCACCGCCGCGGGCCTCGATCCCGCCATCCACATCGTCAACGGCAACCGCAAGGACAACTTCTGGATGATGGGCGACACCGGCCCGTGCGGACCGTGCTCGGAGATCCATTTCAACCTCCTGCCCTCCGACGACGAGGCCGCCGGCCGTGCGCTCGTCAACTCCTCGAGCCCCCGTTGCATCGAGATCTGGAACCACGTCTTCATCCAGTTCAACGCCGGGGCCGACGGCTCCTTCTCGCCGCTGCCCGCGCGGCACGTCGACACCGGGATGGGCTTCGAGCGCGTCGCCGGCATCCACGCCACGACGCGCGGCTTCACCGACTTCTCGGCCGAACCCTCGAACTACAACGCGGACGTCTTCTCCCCGCTCTTCGAGGTCGTGGCCCGGCTCTCCGGTCGGAGCTACACCCGCACCGTGCCGACCCGGCGCGAGGGCCTCTCCGAGGCCGAACGCACCGACGTGGCCTTCCGCGTCCTCGCCGACCACGCCCGCACCGTCGCCTGCGCGATCGCCGACGGCATCCTCCCCGGCAACGAGGGCCGGAACTACGTGATCCGCCGCATCCTCCGCCGCGGCATCCTTTACGGACGCAAGGACCTCGGCCTCGGCGCGGGCTTCTTCGAGCAGCTCGTGCCCGCCGTGATCGCATCGCTCGGGCCGGTGTTCCCCGAGCTCGGTCAACAACGCTCGATGATCGAGCGCGTGATCCGGAGCGAGGAGGAGAGCTTCGGCCGGACGCTGGATCGGGGACTGGCGCGCTTCCGGCAACTCACCGGCGCGAGCGAACCGGACGCCTCCGCTCCCCGGACCGTGGCGGGGCGCGACGCCTTCGAGCTCTACGACACCTTCGGCTTCCCGCTCGACATGACCGAGCTCCTCGCCGCCGAGCGCGGGCTTGCGGTCGACGTCGCCGGCTTCGAGGCCGAGATGGAGCGGCAGCGTGAACGCGCCCGCGCCGCGCAGCGGCGGGATGTCGTCTCGGTGGCCGAAGGCGAGGCTCCGGACGCACGGCCGACGCGGTTCCTCGGTTACGATGCGCTCGAAGCCACCGCCGAACTCGTCGAAGTCGTGGCCGCGGGCGACGACACCTACCTCGTGTTCGACCGATCCCCGTTTTACGCCGAGATGGGCGGTCAGGCTGGGGACGCCGGCGAGGTCGCCATCGGCGACCGGACCCTCCGGATCGTCGACACGATCCGCGACAAGGCCGGCCGTCACCTGCACAAGCTGGCAGGTGACGCACCGGCGCCAGCCGCGCCGTGCCCCGCCGCCGTGCTCCGCGTCGACGCGGCCCGACGGCTCGCCGTTTCCCGGCACCACAGTGCGGCCCATCTGCTCCATTGGGCCTTGCGGCGCGTCCTCGGCGCGCACGTGCGCCAGGCGGGGACTTCGAAGACGCCGGATCGGCTGCGCTTCGACTTCTCCCATTTCGAGCAGGTCGCGCCGGCGCAGCTCCGCGAGATCGAGCGGCTCGTCAACGAGCGCGTCCTCGCCGACGCGCCGGTCGAAGCCTACGAGACCGAATTCGACAAGAAGCCCGAGGGCACGCTCGCCTTCTTCGGCGAGAAGTACGGCCGGATCGTGCGGGTCGTGGACATCGGCGGCTACAGCCGCGAGCTCTGCGGCGGCACCCACGTCGCCCGCACGGGCGAGATCGGGCCGGTCAAGATCGTCGCCGAGATGGCGATCGCCGCCGGCACGCGCCGGCTCGAGGCGGTCGCCGGCGAGCCCGCGCTCGAGTTGATCCACCAACGGGAGACCGCCCTCGCCGCCGTGACGGCGGCGCTGAGCGCGGGCCCGGCCGACGTGACGGAAAAGCTTGCGACGCTCCTCGAGCAGAAGGCGGCGCTGGAGCGCAAGCTCCGCGCCTTCCAGCAGCGCGCCGAAGCCGGGCTCGCCCAGGAACTCTCCGCCGCGGCCGTCGAGCGCGACGGCCTCCGCCGCGTGGTCGCGTGCGTCGAGGTCGCCGACGCCGACGCGCTCCGCGCCCTCGGCTCGCAGGTGCTCGGCCGGCTCGGCGAGGGCGTCGTCGTCCTCGGGGCCGCGTTCACGCCCGACCGCGCGGGCATCGCCGCGCTCTGCTCGCCCGCCGCGATCCGCGGCGGCACGAAGGCGGGCGATCTCGTGCGCGAGCTCTGCGCGAAGCTCGACGGCAAGGGCGGTGGCAAGCCGGATTTCGCGATGGGCGGGGCGAAGAACGTCGCCGGACTCGACGCCGCGCTCGCGGCGTTGCGCTGAGCGACTGGGTGTTTTTACCCGTCGCTTACCGGTGAAAACCGCCACGCCCTAAGGCGTCGGGCGGGTGCGTCGATCGCCCACGGGAGACCGCGTTCGCGGCCCCCCGCGCATGTTCGACCACCGTCTCCTGCCGCCCCTTTTCGCCCTCGGCGCGCTCGTGTTCGCGCCCGAGGCCGCGGGTCGCGCGAACCGGTTCCTGGTCGAGGCCTACTGCGCGGAGCCGAACGGGGCCCCGCCCTTCTCCTACACCTTGAAGGCGGGCGCGATCCCGCCGGTGTGCGACGACCTGGAGGTCGAGGTCGCAAAGGACCGCCTGCGCGCCGCGCTCGCGGCCAAGGGGATGTTCGAGGCCCCCGCCGGCGTGCGCCCCGAGGTCGAGATCGAGTTCTCCGTCGCGATGTGGGAGCAGATCCTGCCCGACCGGAACCTGTTCCTCCGCTTCCGCCCCGTGACGAGCCGCGAGCAGATCGGTATCCGGACCGTGGTGACGGACGACGGCCGGACCGAGAGGGTGCGCGAGCGCATCCAGGCCCCGACCGGGCACGGCCTCGGCCCCGCCCAGTCACTCGTCCGCCAGCGACGACTTTACGAGAAACACCTCTCGGTGCGCGCCCGCCGACTCGCCGACGAGGAGCCGGCGGCCGAGCTGTGGCGCGTCCAGGTCGTGACCCGCGACGCCCGCGAGGAGATGAGCGCGAGTTTTCCGCGTCTCGTCTCCGCGGCGATGGACGCGATCGCGACGCGCAACGAGGGTCGCGCCGAGATCGTGCTCGCCCGCGATGATGCGCGGGTTCGTTTCGTGACCTCGACCCCCTGAGGGGACCGGTCAGGCGGCGGCGATTGGAGCGGCCGGCAGCGAGCGGCGAAGCCGCGATCCGTAGAGCGTCGAGAGCGCCTTGACCGCGAGCTCGATCACCGGGAACGGCTTGGTCAGGAAGCTCGCGGGCGCCATCTCCGGGACCGCGGCCACCTGCTCGAGATCGCGACGACCGGAGACGAAGACCACCGGCGTCTGGAACGCCGAAGGCAGCCTGCGGATGCGCCGCACCAGCTCCGCGCCGTCCATGCCGGGCATCTCGAGGTCGATGATCGCGAGATCGACGGGGTTCC
>DAIPIQ010000086.1:0-15706 GCA_036770745.1 Opitutaceae bacterium
GCTTCTTCGTCGAAGGCTGGCGCTGGCTGGAGGAGGCGCTTGCGCTCCCGCAACCACCGGAGTGCGTGCTCGCCGTGCCCGGCGTCGCCCGCTCGGCCGCGGAGGAGGCCCTGCTCGGGCGCGCCCGAGCCGTGGCCCGGAGCTTTCACGAAGTGTCGCCCGAAGAACTCGCGCGGCTCACCGAAAACGCCAGCCCGCCGGGCGTGGCCGCGTTGATCGCTTGGCGGCCCGCCGCGCTCGAATCACTCGAAGCGCTCCCGACGGCCGGACCCTCGCTCGTCGTCGCGCTCGATGCGCTTGGCGACCCGGGCAACGCCGGCACGATCCTGCGCACGGCCGATTGGTTCGGGGCGGCTGCGGTGGTCTTCGGGGCCGGTTCGGTCGAGCCTTCCAATCCCAAGGTCGTGCGCGCCACGATGGGCTCGCTCGTCCACATTCCCGTGATCGCGGCGATGGCGCTGGAGGGAGCTTTGGAGCGGTGTCGGGCGGGTGGTTTCCGCGCGGTCGGCGCGGCGCTCGACGGCGATGACGTGCGCGCGTTCGAGTGGCCTGCGCGCGCCGTCCTCGTGATCGGCAACGAGGCCAACGGCATCCGCGCCCCGCTTCTCGCGACGCTCGAACACCGCGTGCGCATCCCCGCCTTCGGTCGCGCCGAGTCCCTCAACGCCTCGGTCGCCGCCGCGCTGCTCGTCGCCGACTGGCGCCGCGCCCATCCTCCGGCGGAGTAGGCCCGGGGACGTCAGTGCGCGTGCCCGTGCGCGTCGCCGCCGGCGTGACCTTCGCAGGTGCAGGCGTATTCGGCACGCGCGCAGTCCGGACAGGTTTCATCGTGGTAATCCACGCGGTAGTTGACCGGTCGCGCCGAAGCGTCGGCCCGGAGCTGCACGACCACGCGGTAGCCCTCGCCGGCCGGCAGCGGCTGCTGCGAGACGAGCGCGCCGTCCCTGATGATGAAGTCGAGCTTCGTCCGGCCTGCGGGCGCCTCGACGATCGCGGTCGATTCGGACGCATCGACCACGGTGACCTTGCATGCCGTGGTCGTGGGCCGGGGTTTATCCCCGGCTTCCGACAGAAAGAGCCGAAAAAGCCGGGGATGAACCCCGGCCCACGACAGCAGGTTGCCACCACTTTTGATTACACCCGCTTCGAAGCCGGGGCGAACTCGACGAAGGAGCGCTCCAGCCGGCCGTCCGCGTGCGCCGTGCAGAGCTGGTAGCCTTCGGCGGAGGTGCCGTCGTGGTTCCCGCGCAGGCGGGAACACGCGACGTGGGTGAGGAGCGGGGCGGGGCCGTGCGCGCGCTCGGTGAAGGCGTGGTAGTGGCCGGAGAACACCGCGCGCAGGTTGAAGCCCGCGAATCGTGCGAGCACGGCGTCGGCGTTCGTCGAGGCCATGCGCACGTCGCGCGCCATGGGGAAGTGGGTGTGGAGCACGAGGGGCGCGGCGCGATCGAGGGTCGGCAGCGTGCGGTCGAGGAAGGCCAGCGACTCCGCGCCGACGACGGTGTCGCCCCACTTCTTCCCGTCGGTGGAGTCGAGCCCGAGGAAGTTCCAGCCGGCGTGGGCGAAGGCGTGGTTGCGCGCGCCGGGGAAGACCGACTCGAACAGGGCGGTGTTCTCCTCCAGGTCGCAGTCGTGGTTGCCCGGGACCGGATGGATCGGGGCGCCGAGGCGGGCGAAGGCGTCGCGCACGGCCTCGAGGCTGGAGCGCAGGCCGGTGTCGGCGAGGTCGCCCACGATCAGGCAGAAGGCGAGCGGCCCGTGCGTGCGCATCTGCGCGACGAGTCGCTCGAGAAACGGCGTGCAGGCCTCGTCGGCGTGGTGGAGGTCGTTGACGACGATGAAGCGGAAGGGCGCGTGAGGCATTGGCGAGAGGTCGGTGGCGGCGCGACCGCGGGCGAGCCACGCGGCGCCGAGGAGGGGAGGGAGGAGGTGAAGGAAGCGCCGTCGGGCGATCGCGGGTTTCGGGTGCATCGCGGTCAGTCGAGCAGCGCCGGGCGCGATCGGCAAAGCCAAGCCGCCGCGACTTTCGGCTCGGTCTCGCGGCGGGCCGCGGTTTCGCTGGCGAGATCGCCATGCCGACGGTCAGAAACAAACGACCCGTGACCGACCCGGCCGGGCGCTTCGTGCGCGAGTTGCTCGGGTTCGACGGGTTCGCGAGGCCGACGGTCACCGCCGAGCTGCGGCCGGCCGGCGGGGTGATCGTGCCCGTGCTGGTGAACGAGTTCTGGACCGCGAAACAGCGCGCGGGCCATCCGCTCCACGAGGTCTCCTACCGCGCGTGTTTCAAGCCGGCGCTCCCGCGCTTCTTCATCGACCGGCTCACCGGGCCGGGCGCGCTCGTCTACGACCCGTTCATGGGGCGCGGCACCACCCTCGTCGAAGCGATGCTCGCCGGCCGGCGCCCCGCGGGGTGCGACGTGAATCCCGTCGCACACGTCCTCGTGGGGCCGAGGTTGCGGCCGCCTCCGCCGGAGGCCGTGCTCGAGCGTCTCGCGGGGCTGGACCTCGGCTGGGACGGCCCGGTGTGGGACGAGCTGGAGGTTTTCTACGACCCGCGAACGTTGCGCGAGATCACGGCCCTGCGGGAGCGGTTCCTCGTGAGCGAGCGGGAGGGGGCGCTCGACGTGGTCGATTCGTGGATACGGATGGTCGCGGTCAACCGACTCACCGGCCACTCGCCGGGTTTCTTTTCCGTCTACACCCTGCCACCCAACCAGGCGGTGTCGCTCGATTCGCAGCGGAGGATCAACCGCCAGCGCGGGCAGACGCCCGCCTACCGCGACGTGCGCGCGCTCATCGCGAGGAAGTCGCGCCAGTTGCTCGGCGAGCCGCTGCCGCCGGAGGCGGCGCCGGGCGGGGTTCCGACGCTCCTGCGCACCTCGTGCGACGCGACTCCCGCGCTCACCGACGATTCGGTCGATCTCGTCGTGACCTCGCCGCCGTTCCTCGACGTCGTCGATTACACGACAGACAACTGGCTGCGCGGCTGGTTCTGCGGGATCGACACGAAGGACGTCGCGCTCTGGCAGCTCCGACGACTGGAGGACTGGTCGGCCGCGATGCTCGGGGTGTTCCGCGAGTTGCGGCGCGTCCTCCGGCCCGGGGGTTGGATCGCCTTCGAGGTCGGCGAGATCCGCGGCGGGTCGATCCGGCTGGAGGAGCACGCCCTCGAACTCGGGGCGAAGGCCGGTCTCCAGCCCGTCGCGGTGATGATCAACGATCAGGAGTTCACCAAGACGGCGAACTGCTGGGGCGTGAGCAACTCCACGAAGGGCACGAACACCAACCGCATCGTGGTCCTGCGGAAGGACTGACGGTCGCGGGCCTCAGATCGCCGGCATCACGTTGCCGCCGCAGACGGGGATGAAGGCGCCGGTGATGAAGCTCGCGAGGCCCGAGGCGAGGAACACGACGGTGTTGGCGATCTCCTGATCGGTGCCGCGGCGCGCGAGGGGCACGGTGGATTCGTAGGCGGCGCTTCGCAGCGTGCCCGCCGCGCGGTCGCGGTCGCTGATCGTCCAGCCCGGCGCGACCTGGTTGACGGTGATCTGATGCCGGCCGACCTCGCGGGCGAGCACGCGCAGGACGCCGTCCATCCCGCGCTTGGCCGCGGCGTAGGCGGACTGGTTGGCGTGCGTCTGCATCGCGCACTCGGTGTTGATCCCGATGTAGCGCCCGCCGCCGCGCTTGATCATCGCGGGGATGAAGACCTTCGCGAGGTGCACGTTCTGCATCACGCAGGAGCGGAACTGGTCCTCGTAATCCGCGGGATCCTCCTCCAGCACGCCGCGCCACGGGTGGATCTGCGAAACGGCGTTGGCCACGACGATCGCCGGGGCGCCGAGGGCGTCGGCGATCGTGCGGCGCATCGCCTCGACGCTCGCGAGATCCGTCACATCCGCCTGGACGGTGCAGGCGCGCACGCCGAGGGCCTCGACCTCGCCGCGCAGGCGGTCGGCCATCGCCTGGTTGCGGTGGTAGTGGAGGGCGACGTCCGCGCCGGCCGCGGCGAGGGTGCGGGCGATGACGCGGCCGAGGTCGCCGGAGGCGCCGGTGACGAGCGCGACCTGGTTGGAGAGACTGATCGTCAGGGCCATTCGCGGGAGGAAACGCGACGGCGGCCGCGGCGCGAGGGCGTTTCACCCACCGCCACGCGCCCGCCCGGTCATCGGGACGAAGCGCACGGGCAGCACGGTGCGCGTCGCGAAGCCGCGCGTGGTGCGGGTGTGGACCTGAAGCTCCTGTTCCTCCCCGCCGACCGGGATGACGAGCCGCCCTCCCTCCCGGAGCTGTGCGAGGAGCGGCCCGGGGACGGTGTCGGGGGCGGCGGCCACGAGGATCGCATCGAAGGGTGCGGCTTCCGGCCAGCCGTTCCATCCGTCGCCGACGCGGAGGTGGACGCCTGCGACGCCGAGATCCCGAGCCGGTCCCGACCTCGAGGACGCGCGTCCCCGGGCCGGTGGCGGCGAGTTCGGTCATGAGCGCGACGAGGTAGGGTTGGGAGATCGTCTGGCCCTCGCCGATGGGCAGCGGCGTGTCGTCGAACGCCTCGGCGCGGCGCGGCCCGGGCGTGAAGAGCTCGCGCGGGACCGCGCGCATCGCCGCGAGCACGCGCGGGTCGCGGACGCCGCGCGCGAGGATCTGCGTATCCACCATGTGGGCACGGGCGACCGCGCGCGCGGCGGCGTCCGGCTGCATGGTCGTTCCCGCCCGGGGAATCAGGCGTGCTTGGAGGCCGAGGCGCGGCCGGAGATCACGGCGTCGAGACTGAGCCGGCCGGCCCCGACGACGGTGAAGACGAGGAAGATCGCGCCGTAGAGAAGCGCCATCTCCTTGCGGCCGAAGGGATCGCTCCCGTGCACCATGAAGGCGGCGACGCCCATCGTGATCGTGACGAAGAGCGCGGCCGGTCGGGTCGCGAGGCCGAGCGCGACCAGCGCGCCGCCGAGGAGCTCGGCGAGCGAGGCGGCCCACGCGAAGACGATCGGGAGGGGTAGGCCGATCCGGCCGACGCCCTCGACCATGCCGTCGCTCACGGGGAACTTTCCCCAACCGTGGGCAAGCGCCATCGCGGCTCCGGCGAACACGCGGAGGATGGCGAAGGCGAGGTTGTTGAAGAATCCGTGGAGGTCGTGTCCACCGAAGATCAGGCTGGAGGCTTTCATGGGCGGTGCGGGAGCGGGATGGGCGCGGACCATTTGCGTTGGTCGCGGGCGCGCGTCAACCGGGCGCTCACTTGCCGCGTTCTTTTGTGCGCCTGGTCTCGTCGATCCCGATCACCTCCGTCGGGTCGATGATGACCTCGCCCTGCCGGCGGTCGACGTCGTCGACGAAGAGGGGCGTGCCGGAATCGCGGCCGAAATGGGGAGCGGCACTCGCGAGGAGGACGTCGAGCGAGGCGGGAAGGTTGGTGCGGATCGAGGGGATGCTCATGCTCGTGCGCCAGACGAGGCGTTTCTTCTTCTGGCGCAGCGCCTCGGCGTCCATCGCGGCGACGAAGACGTAGATCCGGTCGTCGCTCGCGGCCTGGTTGATCTCGGCGACCTCGCTGCTGCCGAGCGAGCGGTGCTGGATCTTGTGGGCCCCGACCAGCAGGGCGATCTCCCGCCGGTTCAGGAACAAGCTCTGGGTGGAGGATTCGCCGGTGCCGGAGTCGAAGTTCTCCCATTCGTGGATCTCCGGGTTCGCCGTACCGTAGGAGATGACGAGGGCGAGGGAAGGTCGCGGCCCGCCCACCGCGGTGGGCAGGTAGTGCTGGGTGGCGAGCGCATCGACGACCTTCCGCTCCAGCACATCCTTGGGCGGCATCTTCTCCCCGGCGACCGAGGCGCCGAGGTCGCGCTCGAGGGAGCCGAGCAGCACATAGTAGGCGGGGGACTCGGCCGTGGGCGGGGCGAAGGCGCGGCCCTCCCTGCCGACATCCGAAACCACCAGCACGTCGGGTCCGGGGCGGGGCTTCTTGGGCTTCTTCGCGGGCTCTTCCGCCGCAAGGACGGCGGCGGAGGCGAGGCAGGCCAGAACGACCGGAAAACAGCGGGGCATGCGCGGGGAATGACGCCGGGCATCCACGCCGGTTTCAAGGCGAGGTTTTCGGAGCACTCGGAACAACCTGCACAAACCGCGTGAATCACGCGCCCTTATCCTTCAAGGTCGGACCGTCGTGCAGACCCGGGACAACTCCGCCGTCGACCCCGTCGTGGTCATGGCCGCTCCGAACGGGGCGCGCCGGACCCGCCGCGACCATCCCCGGCTGCCGCTGACCGCCGCCGAACTCGCGGAGGACGCGGCCGCCTGTCTCGAGGCCGGGGCCTCCGCCTGCCATTTTCATGTGCGCGACGGCGCGGGCCGCCACGTGCTCGATCCGGAGTTGTTCCGGGAGGTCATCCGCGCGATCCGGGCGCGGGTGGGCGACCGGCTGGTGCTGCAGATGACGAGCGAATCCCTCGGGAGGCACAGCCCGGCGGAACAGCGTGCGGTCGTGCGGGCGGTGCGGCCCGAGGCGGTGTCGTTCGCGTTGCGCGAGCTGCTCCCGGATGCGGCGGAGGAGATCGCCTTTGCGAAGTGGCTGCGGTGGATGGCCTGGGAGGGTATCCTCCCGCAGGTCATCCTCCACGAGCCGCGGGACGCCCTCCACCTCGGGGCGCTGCTCGCCCGCGGCTTCTTCCCGTGGGAGCGGGTGCCGGTGCTCTTCGTGCTCGGTCGCTTCGGAGGCGGGCGCGACGCGCTCCCGGAGGATCTTTCCGCCTACCTCGGCGAAGGCATGCCGGAGTTCCCCGGCTGGATGGCCTGCGCCTTCGGCCCCTACGAGGCGGCGTGTGCGCGCTCCGCGATCGCCCGCGGCGGGCATGTCCGGATCGGCTTGGAGAACAACCTCCGTGCGATCGACGGCACGCCCGCGCTCACCAACGCCGCGCAGATCGCCGCCATCGCCGCGGCGGTCGTGCAATCAGGTCGCCGGCCCGCCGACGCCGACGAGGTGCGGAGCCTGTGGGGCGCGGTGTCTCCCGGGATCCCGGAGCGGTGAATCGGGGTCGGACTCGCGGATTGCACCCGCGAACGAAGGCCGCGCAACTTTCCTCCATGCCACGACGTCCGTCCCGCGATCGCTCCGCCGCCGCTTCCCGGCGTCCGACGTCCCCCACCTGTCGGACGCTCCTCGTGATCGACAACGCACCGCTCCAAACCGCGGCGTGGGCGGAACTGCGCGCCGCCCGCCGCCGGTTGGAGAAGGCCACGCGCGACCTCCACCGGCACGAGCAGATCGACGAGCCGAAGTTTCACGCGTGGATCGGCACGGCCTTCGCCGAGCTCATCACCGCCGTCCGAGAGCTGAGTCTCCAGGCCGCGGCCAAGGCGCGGCTCGTCGACGCGGTCCGGCGGGAGGCGTATGCGAGCGGGCGCACGCCCCGGGCGGTCTGGCGCGCGTGGCAGCGCGGCGAACACGAGACGCCGCCGGCGCCGGCGCGCCCCGGGCCGGAGGAGCCGGTCGACGAGGACGACGACACCCCGGATCACGATCGCTCCGAAAGCGAAATCTTCGAGGAGGTGTTCGCCGCGTTCTGTGCGAGAAACGGCCTCGATCCGGACGACCCCGTCGCGCAGCGGATGCGTGCGCAGGCCGCGCGCATGTCGGGCATCGATCCGGGGCCGCCGCCCGCCCCGCCGGTCGATCACGAGGCGCGCGCCATCTACCGCCGGCTCGCCCAACGACTCCATCCCGACCGTGGAGGCGAGTGGACGCCCCGGCGCGCCCGCCTCTGGCACGAAGTGCAGGCTGCGTGGCAGGCGCGGGACGGCGACATGCTCGCGCGGCTCGAGGCGGAGTGGGAGATCGCCGCCGACACGCTGGGGCCGAAGAGCGCGGTCGGCCGCCTCCTGGCGGCGCTCGCGGAGCTCCACGCCGCCCGGCGCGACGCGGAGCGCAAGGTCCGCGCCTACCGCGCCACGCCCGAGTGGCGGTTCTCCTTGGCTCCGCCCGACGTGCGCCGGCAGCGCGCGCTGCGACGCTCGCTGGAGGAGCAGCGGGATTTCCTGCGCGGCGAACTCGCGCAGATCGAGGCGGTCGTCGCCCGCTGGGAACGCCCGGAAGAGCGCCGCCGGCGCCGCCGCGCCGCGCAGGCGATGACGCAGGGGGAGTTCTCTTTCGACCAGGACGGACGGTGAACCGCGGCGCATCCGGAGTTCTTTTCTCGAACCGGCGCCGGCGATCGCCAGTCTCACATCCCTCCCAACACCCCTCGCCCATGAAACACCTCGATCGCCGCCAGTTCCTCGGCGCGGCCGCCGCCGGCGCCGCCGCCCTCTCCACCGCTCCCTCGATCGCGCGCGCGGCCGAGATCCCCGCCCGGCCCGCACCCCGGGTCGTCAAACTCGGCCTCATCGGCTGCGGCTGGTGGGGCATGGTCGTCGTCAAGGCCGCCTTCAAGGCCGGTGGCGTCGAGGTCGTGGCGGTGTGCGACGCGGACGGCGAACACCTCGCGAAGACCGCGGCCGAGATCGGGACGATGCAGAGCGGCGCGCCGCGCACCTACAAGCGTTACGAGGAGCTGCTCGACGCCCCCGGGCTGGAGGCGGTGATCCTAGCCACCCCGCCGCAGTGGCACGCGCTGCCGTTCATCGCCGCGGTCGGGCGCGGGCTCGCCGTTTATTGCGAGAAACCCCTCGCCTACGACGTGCGCGAGGGCCGCGCGATGGTGGACGCCGCGGAGCGGAGCGGAAGCGTCGTGCAGATCGGCTTCCAGCGCCGCGAGAGCGGGGCGTTTCGCGCCGTGCGGGAGTTCATCGACGGCGACGGCCTCGGCCGCGTCGTCCAGGCCGAGGCGCAGATCCACTTCAACGCCTCCGTCGCCAGCCCCGACCCCGTCGCCCCGCCGGCCTCGCTCGACTGGGACCTCTGGTGCGGCCCCGGCCCGCTCCTGCCCTACAGCCCGCAGGTGGGCCACCGGAGCTGGCGCCTGGAGCGGGAGGTGGGCCAGGGGCATCTCTACGACTGGGGAATCCACTGGATCGACGCCGCCCGCGCCATCCTCGGCGAGACCGCGCCGCGCGCCGTCTCCACCGCCGGCGGCCTCTTCGCGCTCCAAGGTCGTATCACGACACCGGATACGCTCACGGCCCAGTTCGAGTTCGCACGCTGTCCGGTCCTCTGGCGCCACCGTCTCTGGGGCGCGGTCGAGGTCAACCCCGAGACCAACAACGGGATCTTCTTCTACGGGGAGAAGGGCACCATCTTCACCACCGAGAGCAGGTGGACCTTCTTCCCCAAGGACAAGAACGCCCAGCGTCGGGAGGAGGAGGTCAAGACCGACCGGGGCACGCTGCACGCGCAGGAGTTCCTCGATGCGGTGCGCGAGCGCCGGCCCGCCCCGAGCACGACGGCCGACGCCCATCTTTCCACAACCGCGGTCAAGCTCGCGATGATCGCCTACGAGACGGGCGCGCGCCTGGAGTGGGAGGCGCAGTCGGAGGAGATCGTCGGAAACCCCGCGGCCGCGAAGCTCCTCCGCCGCGACTACCGCGCCCCCTGGAAGCACCCCGGCCGGGCCTGAGCGGGAGTCCGGCCGGAGCGGCGGCATCCCTGCCGCCGGTGCGGCGTCCGATCGGTGGGAGGGATGCCGCCGTTCCGGTGTAGCCGGACCCGGGGATTCGATCGGCGCCGTGTTTCGTGTGCAGCGGCATCAGAAGAGATGCGGAAAGTCCCGCGCGAAACGCCGTTCCAGTTCCGTCGCGCCGGCCAGCAGACGGTGGCCGGGGTGCAAGCGGCGGCCGACGTCCCAGCAGGACCATGCCTCGGCCATTTCGTAAGCGTGGAAGTGGAGATTGCCGAGGTCGCCGTAGACGCCGCCGAGAAACGGATTCACCTCGAGCGCGGCGATGAGCAGGCGCTTCGCCTCCGCGCTCCTTCCGAGCGGCCCGAGCATGTTTGCGCGCAGGATGTCGAGCACGTAGGCCTTCTGCAGGTTCGTGCGGTCGATCGAGTCGTAGGCGGCGAGGCTGCGCTCGCGCTCCTCGTTGTTCGCCTGCCCCCGGCCGCCGAAGAAACGCCGGCACGGTTCGTCCCGCTCGAAGGTTTTCTTGTGCCGGCGGATCTCGTCGGTCGGTTGATCGCCGGTTTGAAACCCGTGCTCGAGCAGCGCAAGCAGGCCGTCGAGCGGGCGGCCGGCTGCGATCGCCGCGTCGGCGAAAGCAATCGCCTCCGCTTTCGTCGGCGGTCGGGCGCCGGTGGTCCGGGCGATGGCCGCGAGCAGCGGCTCGGATTCGAGCGGCTGCCGGGGCGCGCGGCCGGCGAGGCGCTGCCCGGGTGTCTGCGCCGGCGCGACTTCCGCGCGCAGAGACTCGAACACGGTCGTCCGCGTGCGGAAGGAGTCTCGCGAAGTGAACTCGAGTCTGGCCGGAAGATGGCCCGCTTCGACGAGCTGCGCCCGGATGCGCGGATGGATGGCGCACTCGTGGATGAGGAAACGCTCCCAATCCCGGCGCCGGCCCTCCGCCAGTTCCAGCGTCCCCGACGTGAACCCTACGACGACGCGGTCGCCATGCACGAACTCGACGCCGCCGTCTTCCCGGACGCGCCGCGAAAACCCATCGGGCTTCGCCGGTGCGGGCGGCGCGCCGGGCGCTGCCTTCTCCGGCAGCTCGAGACCGAACAGAGACTCCGCCTCGAACGGATCCAGCATGCCCGAATCCTCCTTCACGCCCCCGGCGCGAAGCGCGTTGCCGAGCACGATCCGGTTCTGAAGCTCCCGCACGCGAAACGCGACCAGCGCATACAGGGAAACATCGAGATGATCGTTCGTTTCCGCCGACAGACGAAAGTGCCGCCGGCTGCCGAAGTCGTAGATCTCCGTTTCCTTCTCTTCTTCCGACGCGAGGTAGTCTGCGCCGAACGTCAGCCGCTTCTCGTAGGTGCGCGTTTCAGTCACGGGTTCGGCGGCTGCGGCTCGCTGGACCGCGGCGGCAGGTGGTTCACCGGCGGACGGTTTCGCCGACGGCCGGGTGATCGTCGTCTCCGTGACGCGGAGGACCAGTCGCCACTCCTCGGCCGCCGCGGGAAGGCCGGCCGCCGAGAAGGTCAGCCATCCGGCCGCGGTCAGGGCGCGGAGCGGGTGTAACAAACAAGCGGATACGAAAGAGCGGAAGGGCTGCGCGGTCTTCATCGGGGCTCGAATTGCAGGTTGAACTCCAGTTGAGCCGCCGGAGAATTTAGGACCTCCCTCATCAACGACATCCCCGGCGGGGACCACCCGTGCCGTCGGTTCATCGACGGAATCTTTCTCTCCCCGCGGGCAGCGAGGGCATTTCCTGCCCTCCATCCGCCCCGGCGTCGCTTCACGGCGCTGTGGGCAGCGGATCGAGAAACCCCTCGATCGTCTCCCGCGCGTGGCGGGTGGCGTCGGCTGCGTCGAACGGCGCTCCGTCGTCGAGCTTTCCGGCGTAGGCGAAGTGTTCCTCGAAGAGTCGCGCGCCGTCCCGCTCGGTCTGGAGCACGAAGCGGTCGTGCGTCTTCAGCACATCGGCCCACGCCGCGCGGACCGCGGCCCAGTAGGCGGCGGTCTTTTCCCAGTACGCGTCGGCGGCTTCGAGCGACGGTGCGGCGATGCGCTCATAGCGATCGAGCCCGATCTCCCGGCCCACGTAGGCGGGCGCGTCGCAGCCACCTTCGCCCGCGACGCGCTTCCAGTTGTGCTGCTCGTGGAGCCAGCCGGTCGGGGTGAGGACGATGCGGTGCGCGCCCTCCATCACGTCGTAGTCGCTGCGCGCGCCGTGTTCGCGGCGCGGCAGGGGCCGCCAGGCGCTTTCGCCCGTCCAGGCCGAGCGGTTGCCGTCGTGCGTCCAGCGTCCGAGCGCGGCGTAACGCGGGGAGTCGTCCACCTGCCAGACGGACTGGCTCCACGCGCCGGCGGCCTCCGCGGCAGGGATCGCGCGGCGCGCCCAGGTGCGGTCGCCGCGGAACTCGTGCAGCTCACGCGGCTCGTAGGTCCAGTCCTGCCGCCAGTGCTTCATCACCATCGGCTCGGAGACGGCGCCGTCCTCTCCGAGAAAAAACATCACGAGCGTGTGCTGGAGGCTGATGAACCGCCCGTCGGCCGCGAGCACGCGCACGTGCTCGGTGGCCCACGAATGGTACGGCCGGCGCGGCTCGGGATCCGGCGCGAAGGCGAGCGTTTCGAGGAAATGGAAACCCGTCCGGAAGTCGCCGGCGAGGGCAAGGATGGCGGCACGGTCGCGTTCGAACGCCGTGGTGGCGGCGGCCACTTCCGGCAGCGGAAGCGGGCGGGGGGACGCCGGTTCGACGGGCGCGCCTCGGGTGGAACCGCCACGGGGCTTCGCCAAGCCCGCCGGCACTTCGCCCCAGCCGAAGAGGTAGGAGGTCGCGGCGGGCGTGGTCTCCGGAACCGGCTCGGGAGCGACCGGCGGCACGGTCCGGCAGCCGGCCAGAAGCAGGCCGAATACGAGGAAGGGATTCGTGGCGAGGAGGCTGGTTTTCGGGGTTGTTCGCATCGGGCGAGGGTGGTGGACGTTCGCGCCGGTCATCGGGAGGTGCGAGTCGGAAGGGGGCGGCGATCCACCGCCAACCACGCGGCGGCGATCGCGAGCGAGAGGGCGGCGAGGCCGCCCACGACGATCCAGAAAACGGCTCCGGCGGGCGCGGATGCCAAACGCGTTGGGGGATCGATCCGGAGTGGCTCGCCGCCCGCTGCCGGGAGGGTGGCGGTGAGCCGCCCTCCGCTCCACGTCTCGGCCTCGAGGTGGAGGATCCGATCGGCGCCGGTCGCAGCGGGAGCGGGAAGGGCGAAGCGGGTCGCGGACCAACGGACGTCACGCCCGATGCCGTCGCCGTCGGCGGGACGGAGCGTGAGGCGACGGAGGTTGGGCAGGCCGGTGTCGGGATCCCGCGGTTCGAGCCTGACGTAGTGGTCGATCGTCCCCTCGGGGCCCGGGTGGGCGGCGCGCCAGACGAGCGCACGCCAGGGACCGAGGGACGCCTCGCCGATCGACGTGGTCGGCGCGGGCGTCGCCTGTCGGCGCCGGTAGCCGTCGAGGAAGCTCCAGGCGAGGGCGACGAGGAGCGGCGCCATGACCCAGGAGCGGGCGGGCAGACGCCGCCACCAGGGTCGCCGATCGAGCGCGTCGCGGGCGCGGGCCTGCGGGCCCAGCACGCCGGCGCGGCGGAGCGAGAGCCACGCTCCGCTGAGGACGAGGGCCGGCAGGCAGAGGGCGAGGAAGGCCCAGAGCAGCTTCGAGGCGAGCCCGCCCCAGTAGCCGAAATGGAGCGCGTCCGCGGCGTCCACCCACCACTTCAGGGCCCCGCTCTCATCCGACCTGCGGACGGAGACCACGGCGGCGTCGAACGGGTCGAGGAAGACCGTGTCGGCCCGGTCGCGCACCAGCGCGCGTCCGGTCCGTCCCTGCACGGCCGCGACGCCGCCCGGCGTATCCGGAAGCTGGATGCCGGTGGGTCGGAGCCCGGGAAACGCCCGGACCGCCGCCGCGACGAGTTCGTCAAGGGGGCGCATCCGCGGCGCGTCGCCGTGTGCGGCGAGCTTCTCCGGATCCAGTTTCGGGGCGGCGGGGTAGGCGGTTTCCCGGGGCACGAGGTCCCGCTCGGCGAGGTACCAGACGCCGGTCACGGCGATGATCACGCCGAAGACGAGCGACCAGACGCCGAGCAGCCGGTGCAGGCTCGACCAGAAGGCGCGCGCGCCGCCGCGCAGCCGCAGGGTGAAGAGGTGGCGCCACCAGCCCTTGAAGAAGAGCAGGCCGCTCACGACCGAGAGCAGGAGCGGGAAGGCGATGAAGCAGACGAGGTAGAACCCCGCGCCCCAGACGCCGTGGAAGTTGTAGTGGAATTGTCGGACGAAGTCCGTGAGGTAGAGCCGCGCGGCCGGGCGCACGACCTCGGCCCGATGGGGATCCACGCGCACCTGGCCCCAGCTCCCGTCGGGCGCGGTGACGTAGGAACTCCACGCGAGTCCCTCCAGCACGGACGGTTCACCGCGGGAGAAACCGCCGACGGCGTGCCCGGGGTGGGCGCGCTGGAGCGCCTCGTAGGTCGCCTGCCAGCGCACGGGGCCGGCGGCGTCGATCCGCAACGCCGGATCGGTCGCCCACTCGATCTCGTGGGTGAGCGTCGCCACCGCTCCCGAGAGGCAGACGAGCGCGAGGAGCAGGCCGAAGTTCATGCCCAGCCATCGGTGCAGCGCGAAGAGGCGCGCGTTGGCGGGCCGGGGGCGACCACCCGCCGCCCCCGGGGTGGCTACGGGGGCGTCCGCGGGCGGGGCGGCGACGGGGCGGGGCGGCATCGTCAGAACTCCAGCTTGAGCGAGGCCATCACGCCGAAGGGCGCCCCGGGCGTGGCCGTGAGGTTGCTCACCGTCTCGTAGTAATCCTCGTCGAAAAGGTTCTGGAGGTTTACCTGCGCGGAGAGCGTGCGGCGCTCGGCGAGCGACCACCGGTGGCGGATGAAGGCGTCCCAGCGGGTGTAGGCGCGCACGGCGAAGCTGTTGGCGTTGTTCGCCGGCCGGTCGCCGACGCGGGTGAAGCCGGCCCCGAAGGAAAGGCCCGCGGCGGGCGAGTCGTCCGCGAAATCGTAGCGGAGCCACGCGCTTCCCTGGTGGAGGGGCACGGCGACGAAGCGCGCCCCGACGGGCAGCGCGGTCGAGCGGACCACCTCCGTGTCGGTGTAGGCGTAGGTGAGGATGGCGCTCAGGCCGCCGACGAGGCGGCCCGCGAGGTCGAACTCGACGCCGCGGCTGCGCAGCTTGCCGAAGTTTTCGGAGATGCCGTCGTTGTTCGAGTCGCCGATCACGTTGTCCTTCACGAGGTCGTAGAGGGCGAGGTTGGCCACGAGCTTCTCCCCGAGGAGCGGGATCTTCAGGCCGGCCTCGAACTGGCGGCTGGTCTCGGGATCGACGACGCCGACGGTGGACGTCCCGGTGGGCACGAAGCCTTCGCTGTAGCTGGCGTATGGATACAGCCAGGCCGCGAGCTTGTAGAGCGCGCCGCCGCGGAAGGTGAAGGCCGAGTCTTCGCGCGCGCCGCCGCTCGGAGCGCCCGGCGGGTTGATGAAGAGCGAGTCCTGGTCCACGTGGTCGAAGCGGCCGCCCACGAGCAGGTGGAGCCGGTCCTCCAACAGGGCGATCTGGTCCTGGGCGTAGAGGCCGAGGAGCTTGCGCTCGGAGAAGAAGCTCGTCGTGGCGAAGGCCGACGGCGTGGTGACGCCGTAGACCGGGTTGAAGGCGTCGATCGGCTGGGCCGTCGGCAGGCCGCGCAGACCGTTCTGGGTGTTCCGGTCCCGCGGCTCGCGGGCGTAGTCCACCCCGGCGAGCACCTCGTGTCGCGCGGAGCCGGCGGTGAAGCGGATCGTCGTGTCGAGGATCGCGTTGAACTCGGTGGCGATCGGGACGGTGCCGTCGTAGCGGCGGGCGACGACAAGCGACCCCGGGGCCGGGCTGCTCACCGCGCCGATGCGGTAGGCGTTCAGGTCCATCTCGTTCCGGTGGTAGAGGAAGACATGGCGGATGGTCCAACCGGGTTTGACCTCGTGAACGAAGCGGTAGCTCGCGAACGTCTCCTCGCGGGTCGTGCGGAAGCCGGGCTCCTGGAGGAATCGGGTGTCCGGCAACACGGGCGCGAAGGGCGGGTTGAAGGTCGCTGGGCTGAAGACCAGACCGTTGTCCCACACCAGGTCGTTGTGCATGTAGGC
>DAIPIQ010000250.1:0-3592 GCA_036770745.1 Opitutaceae bacterium
GCGTGTCTCCAGAATCCGGAGACGAGATCGCCGGCCCCTTGCGGGACCGGCGATTCGGTTTTTGTTCCGGGTCCCGCCGGGAAGGGCGGAAATCGCCGAAGACGGAAGGGAGCTACCAGAATCGCCGCGGACGCACAAGCGGAGTCGGAGGGTTCCGCGCTTCATTCGCCCGGATGGAAGTCGTGCCAGTTCTTCGAGAGGAGCGTCGTGCCCTTCAATCGTGCGACGAGCGGTTCGTAGGTCGCCAGGGGGTGCTCCACCGGATCCTCCTCCTCGAGGGCGAGGCCGATGAACGCCACGTCGGAGAGTTCCGAGGCGCGGGCGATCACTTCGAGAGGCGGCGTGGCGGAGACGAGCACCTCGACCTCGGCGCGGATCCGCAGCTCCTCGAGCGAGGCGCGCAGCACGGCCTCGGTCGGCGCGCGCGCGGCCTCGTCGGCGACGATCGAGCGGACACGGATGCGGTGTTCACGCATCCGCGCTCCGGAGCCCTCGAGGAGGAGGTGGGCGAGGGTGAGCATGAAGCCGCCGTTGATCCGGGCGCGCCACCACACGTCGATCACGGGCGCGAGGTGGTGCGGGGGGAGCTTGGGCCCGGCGTAGACGAGGAGGTTGCGCCGGAGTCCGAGGATGCGGCGCACGGCGGCCGTGAAGTGGGAGCGCTTGAGCTCGTCGTCGCTCCAGCCGACGAGGACCGTGTTGGGCTCGAGGGCGCCGACGCCGACCACCTGGAGCAGCATCGAGACCCCGTGCTCGAAGTCCTCGGCGAGGACCGTCTTGCCGACGGCGGAGAGGCGGTTCGTCTGGATGAACTCCTCCATCGCCTTCTGGGCGGCGGCCTGGCGACCGAGGAGCGCGCGCCATTCGCCGGTGAGGATCTGGGCGAGGAAGAGGAGGCCGCGCCGCGCCTCGAGGCGGTTGGCGAGGTCGACGAGGGCGGTGCGCGTGGAGGGGTTGCCGACGAGGACGAGCAGGACCGGTCGCCAGTTGCGGACGTGTTGTTGCGAGGCGGCGAGCTTGAGCAGGCCGAGGCGGGCGAGGGCGAACCACATGCCGCTGCGTTCGTCGCCCCACGCGGTCTCGTACTGCCGGCGTTTGAGCAGGGCGTAGATCCCCGCGATCACCACCACCGCGCCGATCGTGGCGACGGGATTGAGGATGAACATCACGAGCGCGCAACCGAACGCGCCGAGCAGGCTGGGCGCCCAGTGGAGCCGGAACGTCGGCCGGTAGCTCGGGTTGGAGACGAGCCGGCTCAGGCCCGCGACGAGGTTCACCGTCCCGTAGGCGGCGAGGAAGAACATCGTGATGATCGGCGCGATCAGATCGAGTTCGCCGATGAGCAGGCACGACCCCGCGAGCGCCGTGGCAAGGACGAGCGCGAGCTTGGGTTCGTCGGAGGCCCCGACCCCCTTGCCGAGGAACCCGGGCAGGACCGAGTCGCGGGCCAGCGCCTGGAGCGTGCGCGGCGCCGCGAGCAGGCTGGCGAGGGCGGAGGAGAGCGTGGCGGCCCAGAGACCGACGAAGACCAGCGAGGGGACGACCGCGATCTCGCGCATCACCAGGGCGTTTCCGACGAGGGCTTCGCGGGGCGCGTGGAGCGCGAGCCAGCACATGTGGGCGGCGTAGACCAGCCAGGTGAAGAGCACCGCGGACAACGTCCCGCGCGGGATGCTCCGGGTCGGGTTCCGCAGGTCGCCCGACATGCTCAGCCCCGAGAGGATGCCGGTGACCGCGGGGAAGAAGATCGCGAAGACCGTCCAGAACGAATGCTCCCCGGTGTAGGCCGGCTCGAGGTTGAGTGAAACGTCGGCCACCGGCGACCAGCCCGCGAAGAACGCCGCCAGCGAGAGGCCGAGCGCGCCCATGATCACGTACTGCGCCTTGATCGCGAGGTCCGCACCGACCCAGGCGATCACGAAGAGGACCGCCAGCACCCCCGTCGCGACGGCCCGCGGCGGGAGCTCGGGAAAAAGGAATCGCAGCGATTCGACGAAGCCGACGATGTAGAACGCGACCGAGACGCCCTGGGCGAGGAAGAGCGGCAGCCCGACCGCCCCGCCGACTTCGAGGCCCAGGCTGCGCGAGACGAGGAAGTACGCACCGCCGCCCTTGACCCGGATGTTCGTCGCCACCGCGGAGAGCGAAAGGCTGGTGAGCAGGGTGATCGTGTTGGCGATGCAGAGCATCACCAGCGCCTCGCGCAGACCGGCGTTGCCGACGACCCAGCCGGAACGCAGGAACAGGATCACCCCGAAGATCGTGAGCACGTTGGGCGTGAAGACGCCGCCGAACGTGCCGAACTTCACGGGCTCGCGCCGGTTGGTTGATTCCCGCTCCGCCATGAGCGGGCCAGCGTAGGCGACGAGCGGGGCACGAACAGGGAAAAGATCGATCGCCCGGGGTGGTGGGCCCTCCGGGATTCGAACCCGGAACCAAGGGATTATGAGTCCCCTGCTCTGACCGTTGAGCTAAGGGCCCGCGCGCTCGTCCGACTGTCGTTTCGCGCCCCGGCGAGGTCGAGTCGGAAGCCGGGAGGGGCGGATTCCGGCCCTCGGAGATGGTTTTCGTTGACAACAAACAAGAACCATTTTCTTATCGTGGTCGAAATGCCCGTCGCCACCCCGAAGTTCGACTTCTCGGTGCTCCGCCGTCTCCGCGAGCAGCACGAGATGACCCTCGCCGCGCTCTCCGCGGCCTCGGGCGTCTCGGTCGCGGTGATCTCGAAGCTGGAGCGCAACCAGCAGTCGGCGGCGATCGACACGCTTTTCCGGCTGGGGCGCGCCTTCGGGATGAGCGCGACCGACCTGCTCGCGCTGGCGGAGTCGCCGTTCGCCCACCGCGCGCGGGAGAAGGCCCACAAATCGGGCGCGTTCGCCTTCCGCCAGGTCCGCTTCGCCAACGTCGTCGCCCTGCTCGGCCACGCCCCCGGCGGAGCCGCCGTCACGCGCCCGGAGATCCACCACGACGACACGGAGGTTTGCTGGATCCTCGAGGGCCGCATCCGCGTCACGCTCCCGCACGAGGTCTGCGAACTCGGGGCGGGGGAGAGCATCCAGTTCGACGCGATCCTCCGCCACACCTACGAGGCGCTGGAGGACAGCCGCCTCGTGATCCTCCACCTCCGCAAGGACAAACGGTACTGATCAACCACCACTTCGCATGCGCATCGACGACAAGCTGACGGCGGCCGACCTCCTGCCTGCGCTCGCCCGCTTCTGGCGGCTCTCCGGCGAGAAGATCGACGGGATCTTCGCCGACTCGGACCCGGCGCGGGGCTCGCCGGTCTTCACCGTCGCGGGGCGCTACACCGCGCGCGGTTGGACGGAGTGGACGGAGGGTTTCAACTACGGCTCGGGCTTCCTCCAGTTCGACGCCACCGGCGAGCGGCGTTTCGCGGAGCGGGCCGCGGCGTTCACCGTCGCGCGCATGGCCTCCCACGTGAGCCACGTGGGCGTGCACGACCACGGCTTCAACAACCTCAGCACCTACGGAAACTGGCTGCGGCTCATCCGCGAGGGACTCCTCGAGGCGGAAGACGGGCGGGTGGACTTCTGCGAGCTCGCCCTCAAGACCTCCGGCGCCGTGCAGG
>DAIPIQ010000087.1:0-15648 GCA_036770745.1 Opitutaceae bacterium
CGGCGTCTACGTGGCGTGGCGGGCATTGCTCGTGCTCCGGCGGGTGGACGCGCCGGCGCCGCCCGACGCCGCGGGCGAACCGTCCCGCGGTTGAACCGGTCGCCGGATCCTCCGGCGAAACAGGGTGGCGGGGGCGCGCCACGCCCGTATCGTGACCGCCCGACGCCATGGCCGACGAACCGAACGCCCTCCACCTCCTCACGACCAACCGCAAGGCGCTCGTCATCAACCTCGACGCCACCCGCTACGGCACGTTCGCCGAGATCGGGGCCGGGCAGGAGGTGGCGCGGCATTTCTTCCAGGCCGGCGGCGCCTCCGGCACGGTCGCGAAGACGATGTCGGCCTACGACATGGCCTTCAGCGACGCGATCTACGGGCAGGCCCGGCGCTACGTCTCGGAGAAGCGCCTGCTCACCATGCTCGGGCACGAGTACGCGCTTCTGCGCGAACGCCTCGAGGCCGCGCGCGGGGCGACGACGCGCTTCTTCGTCTTCGCCGACACGGTCGCCGCGCGCTCCTACCGCGGCGACAACGAGTGCCACGGCTGGCTCGGCGTGCGTTTCCAGACCACGCCCGGCGGGCCGACGAGCGACATCCTCGTCCACGTGCGGATGTGGGATCGCGAAAACCTCCAGCAGCAACAGGCGATCGGCGTGCTCGGGGTCAACCTCCTCTACGGGGCCTTCTTCACCCACGAGCACCCGACCGGGCTGATCCGCTCGCTCGTCGACGGGCTCGGCCGGGAGCGGGTGGAGGTGGATGTCGTGCGTTTCCACGGCCCCGCCTTCGCCGATGCGGACGCCCGCCTGCTCGCGCTCCAGCTCGTCGCGGACAAGCTCACCGACGCGGTCGTCTTCGGTCCCGAGGGCGACCCGCTCCCGCCCTCGGAGGCGTTCTACAAGAAGGCCGTGCTCGTGCAGCGCGGCGGCTTCCACCCGGTCACGCGGCTGCACCTCGAATTGATGGCGAGCGCCCGGCGGCGCTTCATCGTCGAGCCCACGCTCGCCGACAAGCCGGTGCAGCCGCTCTTCGAGATGGCGATGGCCAAGCTCTCCGCCGGAGGCCGGATCGACACGCGCGACTTCCTCGACCGGGTCGACGCGCTCGCCGCCGAGGGGGCGCACGTGCTCGTCTCCAACGACCTTCCCTACTACCGGCTCACGGCCTACTTCCGCCGCTACACGCCGGAGATGATCGGCTTCGCGATGGGCGCGCGCGCGCTCGCCGTGCTCTTTGACGAGGCGCGCTACGAGAACCTCGACGGCGGCATCCTCGAGGCGTTCGGGCGGATGTTCAAGGCGAGCGTCCGCCTCTACGTCTACCCGCGGCTCGATCCCGCGGGAGCGCCGGCGCTTCTCGACGCGGAAAAAGTGGCGATCCCCCCCAAGCTCGGGCACCTGCGCGCGTTCCTCATCGAGTCCGGCCTGATCGAGACGCTGCGCGATCCCGACCGCGACGCGCTTGCGATCTTCGCCCACGATGCGCTCGCCTCGATCCGCGACGGCACGGGCGCCTGGGAGTCGATGGTCCCGCCGGCGGCGGCCGCATTGATCCGCCGGCGCCGCCTCTTCGGGCTCGCCGAGCCCGCGCCTCAGGCGACGTCCCGCCCAGGTTGATCCGAACCGATCGGGGAGCGCACGTCCTCGCGTGCTCCCCGGAAAATCCCCCGGGGCGGGCCCGGCTCGGACGCCGACCGGGGTCAGCGGTAGTCGCGCCGCCCCTTCCAGTCCGCCCGGTCCCCGAAATCGTCGGGCGGCGGCGCGGCCGGCTCGTGCTGTCGCGCGAAGCCGAGGAAGGTGCGCGAGCGCCCCCCGGCCGGGTCGAGCGCGGCTTCGAGGAGCTCCACCGCGCGCTCGCGGGTGAGCGCGTCGAGCGCCGCGAGCGTCTCCTCGCGCCGGCCCCAGTCGCCGTCGTACTCGTAGGCGAGGTTGAAGAGCCGGACCGCCCGCTCCGCGATCGTCTTGTCGCGCTCCTCGAGGTTCGCGCGCGAGCCCGCGACGATCATCTCCCACGCCTCGTCGGGCAGCGCGCGCAGGGCCGCGGGCAATCCCGCGATGAAGGCCCGCGAACGCTCCGCCACGACGTCGGCCGGGTGGTCGCCGGATTGGATGATGAAGTAGGCGAAGTTGGTGCGCCCTTCGTCGCCGGCCCCGCCGAAGACGGTGTAGCCGAGCTGCTGGCGGGTGCGCATCTCGGAGAAGTAGGGCTCGGCGATGAAGTTCGCGAGGACGAGGGTGGCCGCGCGGACCTCGGGCTCGTCCCCGCCGAGGACGAACTCCTCGCGGTAGGCCGAGTTGTTGACCTCGAGCCGCTCCGAGCCGGCGAGGGCCTCGCCCGCGGGCTGCACGAGCAGCCTCCGCCGCAGAAGTTGCGCCTCGGCGAGCGGAGCGGCCTTCAGCGTCGCCGCGACCCGGCGCGTCGCGGCGATCGCCTGCGCGGCGGTGACGTTGCCGTGGACGAGCGACTCCAGCCGGCCCGCGGCGAAGAGCCGCCGCGGAAACGCCCGCACCTCCGCGAGGGTCATGCGTTCCGCCACCGGCAGTTGCTCGTCGGGCCGGAAGTGGAATTCGCGCACGACCGAGCGCCGCGTCTCCAGGAGGATCTGCCAGGCGTCGGCCCGCGGGAAGTTGCGCAGGCCGCGGACGAGCCGGTCCTTGATCGCCGCGAAACGCTCCTCCGGGAGATCGATCGCGAGCAGCTTCGCCGTCACCGCCTCGAGCAGCCGTTCGGCGGACTCGTCGTAGCCGTTGATCGTGACCTGCACGCCCTCGAGGGCGGCCGCGACCGAGACGTCGAGCCCGGCCACGCCGGCGGTGTAGGCGATCTCGTTGAGCGCCTCGTTCACACACGCCTCGTAGAAGCGCAGCAGCACGGAGTCCTCCAGCGTGGCGCGTTCGCGCGGCAGCCGGAAACGGTGCACCTGCGCGACCATCGGCCGCAGGAACTCCGTATCCTGCGCGTAGTGGAGGACGACGCCGGGCTCGTCGATCAACCGCACCGGCCGCATCGCGAGCACGGCGGTGCGCGCCGGGATGAAGGGATTGGGAAGCGGCGGATGGATCGACGCGATCGCCGGCGGCCGGAGCAGGGCCTCGTAGCGCTCGTCGGTGATTTCCTGATACGAGTAACGCGTACCGTAGACCGGCTCGATCCGGTCGGTCTCGACGCCCTTCGCCACGAGGGTGACGAGGAGGTTGTCCGGCCGGAGCCGCTCCAGGAGGCGGCCCCACGCCGCGGGATCCGGGTCGAGCCAGAGGAACGGAACGCGCTCGGCGATCTCGAGGGGATGGTCGCGCAGGACGTTGGCGAGGCCGACCGCGCGCTGCGCGCCCTCGCCGCGGTCGCGGAAGCGCTCGTCGAGCCGGGCGAGCGCGCGGCGTTCCTCGAACAGCGGCTCCGGATAGGGACGCGCCCGCAGGTCTTCGATCGCGGCGAAGACCGCGAGCAGCACGCGGTGGAATTCCCGCCGGCCGAGGGGCGTGAGGCCGATGGAGAGGTTGAACGAGCCGAAGTCGTTCGTCGCCTCGGAGACGCCCGCCCCGAGCGAGGTGGCGAGCCCCTCGGCCTTGAGGTGGGAGAGCAGGCTGCCCTCGCCCTCGTAGCCGAGGATGAAGCCGAGCAGCTCGCCCGACTTCGAAGGCCACTCCTGCCGCGTGCCCGGGAGCGGAAACTCCAGGCTCAGTTGCAACAGGTCCTTGACGGGCTCCATCTGCGCGAGCCGCAGCGCGGCGCGGGGCGGCAGGTAGTCCGGCGGGAACCGCTCGGGCTCGAGCCGGCGGTCCTCGACCGCGCTGAAGTAAGTGCGGGCCCACGCCTCGAGCTGGTCGAGACCGGCCTTGCCGGTGAGGGCGAGCGTCATGCGGTTCGCCGAGTAGTGGGCGCGGTGGAAGGCGAGCAGCTCCTCGCGGGTCGTGCCGGCGAGCGTCTCCCGGTTGCCGGTGCTGAAGTGGTTCGCGGGATGTCCCTCGCGGTAGAGCGAGTTGGCGAGCTGGTACTCGCGCCACCGGTCGTTCTCGAGGTTCTTCTGATTCTCGGAATTGACGGCGTTGATCTCGCGCTCGGTGAACTCGGGCGTGAAGAGCGGCGCGATGAAGAACTGCGCGAACCGATCGATCGCGCCTTCGAAGGCCTCGTGCCGGATCTCGAAGTGGTAGTTGGTGTGGTCGCCCGCGGTGTAGGCGTTGCTGTAGCCGCCGTTGCTCCGGAGGTAGTTCCCGTACTCGGCTTCGTCGGGATACTTCCCGGTGCCGAGGAAGAGCATGTGCTCGAGGAAATGCGCGAGGCCCTGGCGCTTCGCGGGGTCGCTCAACGAGCCCACGCCCACCGCGACCGAGGCCGCGGATTTGTTGAGCATCGGGTCGGACAGCAGGATCACCCGGATCCCGTTCTCGAGCACGAGCCTCCGGTATTCCGACTCGTCGTTCGGAGCCCGCTCCAGCGGCGGGACGTCGAGCGCCCGCACGAGCGGGGCGCACAGGACCAACGCAAACAAAACCGCGCAGGCGCGGCCGGCCTTGGGGATGAGCATCCGGGCACGGTAGCGGGCGCCCTCCCGTTGCCAAGCGGGACGTCGTTTTCGTGCATCCGGGGCGCGGCGCGGTCCGTAATCCCCGAGAGCGCCCTTGAAACGCCGGCCGACTTGCGGCACCTCCCGGACGCGAGCGGCACCGACGCATGTCCACCTTCCATCCCTCGACCTTCCGCCGGCTCGCCACCGCGTTCGCGCTCGCCGCCTCGATCTGCGGCCCGACGGTCGCCCACGCCCACGATACGTTCCTCCGCCCCCACTCCGCTCGCGTCGCTCCCGGGGCCGAGGTCGCGGTCGCGGTCTTCCACGGGACCTTCGACGCGAGCGACTATCGGATCGAGATCGACCATGTCGCCTCGCTCACGCGGAGCGGCCCCGATCGCCGCGAGGCGATCCCGCGGGAGGGCTGGGATTCCTCCGCTCGCGACCGCCGGGGTCTGCTCGAACGGTTCGCGGTCTGGCGCGGCGCGCCCGACCTGCGGCGGACGAGTGCGTTCGCCGTGGTGTTGCCCGTGGAGGGCACGCACGTGCTCGGGATGAGCCTGCACCCGTCGCATTCCGCGATGTCGCCCGAGGTCTTTCGCGAGTACCTCGAGGAGCACGGCCTGTCCGGGGAGCCCGCGGTCCGCAACCATCCGGGCGCGCTCGCCGGGATCGTCAACGAGCGCTGGTCGAAATACGTGAAGACCGTCGTGCAGGCCGGCGCGCTCCGCACCGACGACGTCACCCGCCCGCTCGGCCATGCGGCGGAGATCGTCCCGGTCACGCACCCGCTCGAGGTCCGCGCGCCCGCGACGCTGGAGTTCCGGCTCATCCTCGGCCGGCGACCGCTCCCGGATCAGGTGGTCACGATCGGCCGTCCGCGCCCCGGCTTCGGACGCGAGTCCCCCGCACCTCGTTTCCTCCGCTCCGACGCGGCCGGTCGGGTCGCCGTCGAGTTTTCGGAGCCGGGGGTCTGGTGGTTGGGTTTCGTGTACCTCGTCCGCGCGAGCCCGGCCGACGACGTCGACTTCATCTCGCATTGGGCGACCTTGGGTTTCGAGATCCCGTGAGATCCCCGATCCTCGCCCTCTTCCTCCTCGTGGTCGCGCCCCTCGGGGCCCACCAGCCGGGCTCGAGCTCGCTCCTGCTCCGGCTCGCGCCGGGCGGCACGCTCGCCGGCGAGGTCCATCTCGCCGACGTCGATCGCGCGGCGATCGAGGCGATGCTGCGCGATCGCGCGAACCGACGCGGCGGGACGGACCACCCGGCGGCGGACGCGCTCCCGTGGCTGCGGCTGGGCGTCGACGACGCGCCTGCGGCGTTCGTCCCCGGTCCGCCGCGCCCGGCGACGACCGACGGCGAGGTCCACACGCTGATCCCGTTCGAGGCCGAAGTCCGCGAGGGGGCGTCGTTGACGATCGAATACGCGGACTTCTTCGCCTTCGACCCGCGCCATGTCGTCGTGGTGAGCCTCGAGACCGGGGGCGGCACGCGGGTCGGTCTGCTCTCCTACGACGAGCCGCGCTGGACCTTCGCCGGGGACGGGGCGGGGGCGCACGGGGGGTTCGCGACGTTTCTTCGGGAGGGCGTGTGGCACATCTGGATCGGGATCGACCACATCCTCTTCCTCGTGGCACTGCTCCTCCCCTCGGTGCTCGTACGGCGCGAGGGGCGATGGGCGCCCGTGCCGCGGTTTCGCGCGGCGCTCGTCAACGTCGTGAAGGTCGTGACCGCGTTCACCATCGCGCACTCCCTCACGCTGAGCCTCGCCTCGCTCGCCCTCGTCGCCCCGCCGGGCCGGCTCGTCGAGTCGGTGATCGCGTTCTCCGTCCTGCTCGCCGCGCTAAACAACCTCCGGCCCGTGGTGAGCGGGCGGGCCTGGGTCGTCGCCTTCGGCTTCGGGCTCGTCCACGGCTTCGGTTTCGCCTCGGTGCTCGCCGATCTCGGCCTGCCCGCCGGCACGCTCGCGGTCGCGTTGTTCGCCTTCAACCTCGGGGTGGAGCTGGGCCAGCTCGCGATCGTGGCGGTGTTCTTCCCCCTCGCCTTCGCAGCGCGCGCGACAGGCTTCTATCAGCCCGTCGTGCTCCGTCTCGGCTCGGGGCTGATCGGCGCGATCGCGGCGGGCTGGATGGTCCAGCGGGTCTTCGACCTCGAGGTGATGCCGTTCTGAACGGCGGTCAGCCGCGCCAGGTGAAGGCGTGGCAGAGGGCGACGCCCGCCGCGTCGGCCTCGTCGAGCGCGAGCGCGCGGCCGTGGCCGAGCAGGCTCATGACGGTGCGCGCCATCTGCTCCTTGCTCGCCCGTCCGTGGCCGACCACGGCCTGCTTCACCCGGAGCGGCGGGTATTCGTGGATCGAGTACGAGCGGACGGCCGCGGCGGCGATCGCCGCACCGCGGGCCGCGCCGAGGATCTGCGCGGTCTGGAAGTTCTGCACGTAGATCGTCTGCTCCAGCGCCACGTGGTCGACGGTCCGCGTCTCCAGGGTCTCCGTCACCGCCCGGAAGATCGCGCCGAGGCAGAAGGCCATGTCGCTGGAGGCCGGGACGCGGACCGTGCGGCTGTGGAGGAGGAGCGGCGGGCGGCCGCGGGCGAACTCGATCACGGCGAGCCCGGTGCCGCGCAGGCTCGGGTCGACTCCGAGCACGGTGCCGATGAACGCCCCGGCGCGCGGGCCCGTCGCGAACGCCGAGGGCGCGGGCAGCCGTCCCTCGAGTTTCGCCTTCCAGAGATCGCGGGAGTTCTTCCGCCCCATCGCCCGACGATCAAGCGCAGCGAGGGCCCGGTGTCACCCGCGAAGCAGGTTGACCGCGGCGAGGAACGTCAGGGCGAGGGCGAACACTTCGAAGGTCCGCTGCGGCAGCCGCATCGCCACGGCGCGGCCGAAGAGCGAGCCCGCGACCACGGCCGGGGCGAGCTGGAGGTTCACGAGGGCGCTCTCGGCGGTGATCATCCCGAGCCCGGCCATGAACGGGAACTTGAAGAGGTTGAGCACACAGAAGAAGACCGCGCTCGTGCCGAGGAACTCCAGCTTCGGGAGCCGCATCGCGAGCAGGTAGAGGATCATGACGGGCCCGGCGGCGTTGGCGATCTGGGTGGTGAAGCCGGCGAGCACGCCCATGAGCGGCGCAAACCACGGCCCCTGCCCCGCCACGGCGGTCTCGAGCTCGTGGCGCGCGGCGGCGCGATTGCGCCAGAAGTGAAGCGCCAGCATCGCGAGCAGGATCACGCCGATGACGAGCCCGACCTCGCGATCCTCCATCACCCCGAGCGCGAACGTGCCGAGGACCACGCCGCCCGCGGTCCACGGGAGCAGACGCAGGACATGGACCCAACGGGTGTGCCGGCGGTAGGTCGCGACGGCGACGACATCGCCCACGATCAACAGCGGGAGCACGAAGCCGGTCGCGGCCTTGGCCGGGAGCACGTTGGCGAAGATGCCGACGATCAGGATGCCGAACCCGGGGATGCCCGACTTCGAAAGACCGACGATGAAGGCGGCGAGCGCGAGCAGGGCCCACTGCCACGGCTCGAACGTCACGCGTGCCGGCCCTTGAAGGTGAGTTCCGCGACGCCCGATTTGTCGAGGGCCCCGAGACCGAGCGCGACCATCCGCTCGTACTGCTCGCGCGTGACCCGGGCGAGCGGCGTGTCGAGCCCCGCGGCGAGCGCCAGCTCGTGGGCGATCCGGCTGTCCTTGGCGGCGTGTTCGGCGGAGAAATAGCAGCCGTGTTCGCGGTTCTGCATGTCCTCCCCGTCGGTCTCGAGGACCCGCGAGGCCGCCCCGGTCTGGGCGAAGACCTCGCGCACCATCGCGAGGTCGAGACCGAGCGCGTGCGCGAGCCCGAGCCCCTCGGCGAGCGCCGCCGAGTTGATGTTCATGACCATGTTGACGAGCGCCTTGACCTTCGCGGCCTCGCCCGTCGGGCCGACGAAACGCATCGCGGAGGAGAGTTTCTCCAACAGCGGCCGCATCCGCCCGAAGACTTCGGGCGAGCCCGCGCACATCAGGTAGAGCGTGCCGGCGCGCGCCTGCGGGATGCTCGAGGCCATGCAGGCCTCGAGGGTCGTCGCCCCCGCGCGCGCCGCCCGGGCCTCGACCTCGACGTGCGTCCCGGGGGCGAGAGTGGCGCAGTTGATGAAACAGCGCCCGGCCGCGCCCGTGAGCAGGCTCGGAGCCGTTTCGTCGAAGATCGCGCGCATCGCCGCGTCGTCGGAGACGACCGTGAAGATCACCTCGGCGAGCGCGGTGACACGCGGGAGGTCGGCGCAGGCCTCGCAACCCAGCTCCGCCGCCAGATCGCGCGCGACCTTGCGGTTGCCGTCGGCGACGGCGGTGACGGCGACCCCGCACTCGTGGAGGCGACGCGCCATGTTGGCGCCCATCCGGCCGATCCCGACGAATCCCACGCGCATCGTGAAAACCTCCGCGCCGCGGCTCAGGCGGCGAAAAACGGGTTGTGCCGCAGCTCTTCGGCGACGGTCGTGAGCGGGCCGTGCCCCGGTGCGAGGACGGTGTCGCCGGGGAGGGTGAGGATGTGCTCGCGGTTGCTCCGGAGCTGGTCCGCGTAGGAGACGAAGCCGCCGCCCATCGAACCGGCGAATACGGCGTCGCCGACGATCGCGACGAGCCGCGGGAGTCCACGCACGAGGTAGGTCGTCTGCCCGGCCGAGTGGCCGTGGGTCAGCAGGGTCTCGATCCGGATCGGGCCGAGCACGAAACTCTGCCCGGTGGCGAACGTCTCGGCGTCGCTCGGAAAGTCCTCCTCGTCGGCCTCGCGGGCGTTGATCCACGCCCGCGCCCGCGTCGCCGCGAGGATCTTCGGGAGCTCGACGACATGGTCGACGTGCGCGTGGGTGAGGAGGACGAGCTCCAGCGCGAGCCGGAGCTCCTTCAACGCGGCGAGGACGGGCGCGGCGTCGGCCCCGGTGTCGAACAGCACGGCATTGCCCGAGGCCGCATCCCACACGAGGTAGGCGTTCACCAGCATGTCCCCGTGCGCCGAGGTGAAGGCGCGGAAGCCGGCGATCGGCCCGGGTTGCGGCGGCCGCCACACGCCGCGGGCGAGCCCGACCAGCGCCCCGGCCCCGAGCCCGAGCACCGGCGCGACCTTGCGCAGCACCTCCTCGTGAAACTCCCCGGCCCGGATCGCGCGGAGCTGCCCGACGGTGACCCCGGCCTGCCGGGCGAGGGCCTCGTTGGTGAAACCGAGTCCGCGCTGCGCCTTTCCGACGACGTCGCCGGCATTGTCCTCGATCGGAACCATCGCGAGGGTTGTCCGCAGGGCGCCGCCCCGGGTCAAAGGCAAAAGGCCGGCCGGTGGTCGCCCCGCGCGGGAGCGTTCCCGGCCGGCGAGTTGACAAGGCGACGATTCGGAGGACCGGAGAATCGGTGGTTGTGCGATTCGTCCCCGCGAGTTGTATCCACCCAGCCCTTCCCCAGCGCCGCCCATGAAACCGAATCGTTTCCCCGTGCTCGTCCCCCGGTTCCTTCTCGCTTCGCTCGCGCTCGGTCTCGGCGCCTGCACCAACACGCGGTTGGAACAGAGCTGGAAGGCGCCCGAAGTCGGCGCCCTGAGTTTCAAGAAGGTCATGGTGATCGCAGCCACGCCCGACGGCGCGATCCGTCGCACGGCCGAGGACGCGATGAAGGCGCAGGTCTCGACCATCCCGGTCGTCGCCTCCTACGAGGTCGCGCCCGAGCACGCCGTCCTCACCGATCGGACGCGGATGGCCGCCCTCATCCAGGAGGCGGGCGTCGACGGGGTGGTCGTGATGCGGCTGATCTCGGACGACCGCGAGGTGCAGTACGTGCCCGGCTCGCCGATGCCGCGTCCCTACGTTTCGTTCTGGGGCTACTACACGCGCCCGTACGCGATGTCCGCGTTCTATTGGGAGCCCGGTACGATCGTGAACGATCGTCTCGTCGGCATCGAAACGAACATCTACGATGTCGCTTCGGAGAACCTCGTCTGGTCGGGCTACACGAAGACCCGGAATCCGCGCGACGTCGCCACGCTCATCGCGGAGATCGCCGATGCGGTGAAGTCGAAGTTGCGCAGCCAGAAACTGATCCCGTGAACCTCCGCCCCCGCCGCTCATGAAGCACCGCCTCCCCCTCCTCGCGCTCCCGACGGTCCTGCTCCTCGGCGCCTGCGCCGGCACGGGCGCCTACTCCGACGCCTCCCGCGACGACGGCCGCGTCCGCGTCGATTTCGAGAATCCCGCCCGTTTCACCGACGTGAAGTCGAGCTCCATTGAAACCGTTTCCGAAGCGTACCTCGAGGAGCTGCGCCGACACATCGTCCGCCGGGCCGGTGGTTACCTCGCGCCGGGACAGACCCTCGCCATCACGTTCACGGACATCGACATGGCAGGCGAGTACGAGCCGTGGCGGATCAACCTGCAAGACGTGCGTTTGGTGAAGCCGATCTATCCGCCGCGCGCGCACTTCACCTGGGTCCTCGCCGACGAGGATGGCGCGATCGTCCGCGAAGGCCGGGAACGCCTCGTCGACATGGGCTTCGAGGTGCGCGCCGGTTTCAACCGATTCCCCGACCCGCTCTACTACGAGAAGCAGATGCTCGACGACTGGATGCGCCGCGCACTCCGCCGTCGGTGAAGGATCGGCGTTTGCGAAAGTTCGCCGGGCGGCTCAGAAACCGACCGCCGCGCTGAGTTGAAAGGAGTCGCCCTCCAACCGGCGGCGGGCCCCGAATTCACCGGTGAACTTCGCCTTGAGGTTGATCGAAGCCGATCCAAGGCGCGTGGAGTAGCCGACGACCGGACCGATCGCGGCCACCCCGGCCCTGAGTGACGCCGAGCCCACCAGCGCCCGCAACCGGTCCGCACCGATCCCCGAATCCTCGCCCAACTGCCGGTAGGCGTAGCCGGCGAGGCCGAGCCGGAAATTCGGACTGAAATGTTGGACGATGGCGCCTTCGAAATGCAGCTCGGGCGCGGTGTGGTATTCCGTGGCGCGGTTGCGCGTGGAGAACGACAGTCCGAGGGCGCCGGACAGCTCGAGCCCACGCTCGGATACCCGGGTGACCGCCACCGCCGACGTGACCCCGAGCCGGTTCTTGCCGAAACTCAGCGCACGGATCGTCCGCCCCTCTGCGTCCACACGGGCGCGACGATAGGCGCCGGTGGGCACGAAGAAGCTGTTCTGAAACGCCAGGTGCGTCCGCCCCCTCGTCCAGCCGAGGCCCGCGGTGAGCGTCGTGTCGCCGAACCCCGTTTTCCGTTCGGTCGTCCGGATCGCCGCCCCCGGGATGGCCGCCTCGAAGGTGAGTTCGCCGGCGGCGATCGGCTGCGTGAGCGAGAGCATCGGCCGACCCCCGAGGAATTCCTCGGCGAAACTCTTCGTGAAGCTCAACTTGGTGACCAGAAGCTCGGTGCTCGCACCCACGAGCACCACCCCTCCGATCGACAAACGGTCAGTTGCGTCCGTCAAGTTCAGCAAAAGTGGGTTCGTGGTTTGGTGGCTTGGTAAGAGTGAAAGGTTTTTTTGGGAGGGGGTTTAAGGGGGAGGGGCGGAGCCCCGCCCCCTTCCCGGATTGTGCGGAGGGGTGGCTGGGGAGGCGGTCAGCCTCCCCGCCCTTCAGGCGGCTTGGGTTTGAGCGGAGGCGTTTCGCTCGAGGTGTTCGCGCAGCAGTTCCATGTCGAGGTAGCGGTTCTCGTCGACCCATTCCTCGTGGATCTCGACGGCGAGCGCCCGCACCAGCCGCAGGCAGCTCGGCTCGTCGGGAAAGATGCGCACCAGGTGCGTGCGGCGTTTGATCTCCTGGTTGAGCCGTTCGAGCAGGTCGGTCGATTTGAGGTGCTTGTGGCGCTCGCGCGGGAGCCGGTAGAACGCGAAGGTCTCGTCGATGTTCGCCTCGACCCAGGGGCAGGGCTTCGGGTGCTTGTCCTGCCAGCGCGCCAGCCAGTGGGCGAGATCGCGGCGGGCCTCCTCGGCGCTGTGGCGGTTGTAGAGCCAGCGCAGTTCGGTGAGGCAGTCGTCGGTTTGTTTGCGCGGCAGATGATCGAGCGCGTTGCGCAGGAAGTGCACGTAGCAGCGCTGCCAGTGCGCTTCGGGCAGCGTCTCCATGATCGCGCGCTTGAGGCCGGCGTGGTCGTCGCTGGCGGCCAGGCGCACGCCATGCAGGCCGCGGTGCTTCAGGCGCACGAGGTGGTCTTTCCAGCTGCTCGTGCTCTCGCGGTTGGCCAACTCGACGGCGAGCACGTGGCGGCGACCGTCCCGGCCGATGCCCAGGGTGATCAGGACGGCGCGGTTGTGGCCGACGCCGTGCTCGCGCACCCGCTCGTAGCGGGCATCGAGGATGAGGTAGGGATACTCCTCCTCGAGCCGGCGGGTCATGAAGCGCGTGAGTTCCTCGTCGAGTTTCTTGTTGATGTCGCTCACCGCGGAGGCGCTGAACTCGTGGCCACAGAGTTCCTCCGTGATCGCCTTCACGCGGCGGGTGGACACGCCCTGCACATACATCTCCATCAGCGCGGCGACCAGGGCCTTCTCGCTGCGCTGGTAGCGGGCGAAAAGCTCGGTCGAGAAACGGCCCTGCCGGTCCTGCGGCACGCGCAGCTCGGGCTTGCCCACGCGCGTCACCAGCGAACGGGTGTAATGGCCGCTGCGATAGCCGAGCCGCCCGCAGGTGCGCTCGCCCTTGCCGGCGAGCAGCGCCTGGTCCATCTCCGCTTCGAGCACTTCCTGCAGGAGCGCTTGCATCAGCTTCTTGAGCGCGTCGTCCTCGGTGAGGGCGCGCAGCAGTTCTTGTTTCGTGAGGTTGATCGTCTCATCGTGCGCTTCGGGCGGGTCATGGTTTTTCTTTCCTTCGAGTGGTGGTCGGTTGCTCACCCAACCACACCTGCCATGATCCGCCTTTTTGCTGAACTTTTCGGACGCTACCAAAGCGCCCGCCAGGTAACGCACCTTTCGCCGAAAGGCGCGAGCGCACGACGCGGTCCCGAGGCCCGCGCCCACCTTCGCACCCGCACGCCCGCTCCGAGGTGGACGCCGGCTCCGGACGGCGTTGCCTCGCTTCGGTCGACGGCCTTTCCCGATCGTCTTCACCTGCCTCGCAGGCCCCCCGGAAAATCCGGGACCTTCCTCACGCCTCGGTGAACGTTCCCCGAACCACCTCCAAGACCCGCCAGGGGCGGCCGTCGTCGGATTCCGGCCGGGCGGTGCCGGTGGCGAAGAGTTGGAGGTCCGGATCGATGAGCTCCCAGAAGCGCTCGCGGCGGCGCGGATCAAGTTCGCCGAGGACGTCGTCGGCGAGCACGAGCGGTGCGATCCCGGTCCGTTCGCGCGCGTCGCGGAGCTGGGCGAAACGCAGGGCGAGGACGAGCGCCCGCTGCTGCCCCTCGGAGGCGAAGAGCGCGGCCTCGCGCCCGTCCAGGCGGAGCACGAGGTCGTCGCGATGCGGCCCGTGGCGGGTCGAGCCGGCGGCACGTTCCCGCTCGCGGCCCCGCTCCAGGGTGGCGGCGAACGCCTCCGCCTCCTCCGCCTCGCCGTCGGCGCGGTACTCGAGCGCGCCCGCCTCGCCGTCGCCCGCGAGCCGCGCATGGAACGCGCCGAGCAGGGCCGCGAGCGAAACGACGCCGGCGCGGCGGCGCGCCCGCAGTTCGCAGGCCGGCGGGGCGAGCTCGCGCTCGAAGGCCGCCAGCTCGGCGGGGCGCGCGGCGGGGTTTTTGAGGAGCCGGTTGCGACTCTCCAGCGCGCGGTGGAAACGCTGCAGCACCTCGAGGTAGCCGGCGTCGATCGAGGCGAGGTGGAGATCGAGCAGACGACGCCGGACCGCGGGTGATCCGCGGATGACCTGGATGTCTTCTCCCGCGAAAAGGACGGTGGGAAAACGCCCGATCAGGTCGGCCAGCCGGTGCACGGGGGCGCCGTCGAAGGTCGCCTCCTTCCCGCGCGGGCGCACCCGCACGAGCACCTCGCTGCGCCCGAGCCGCTCGTGCTCGAACGCGTGGGCGAGCGCGGCCTCGCCCGCGCCCTCGCGGATGAGCACGCGGTTGTCGCCGGGTCGGAAGGCCCGCAGTGCGGAGACGTAGCCGATCGCCTCCAGCAGGTTGGTCTTCCCCTGCCCGTTCGGACCCAGGAAGAAGAACCTGTCGCCCGGAAACTCCAGCGTGGCCGCGGCGATGTTGCGAAAATCCTGGAGACGCAGCGAGCGGAGTTTCATGTGCCGCTCACGGTGGGGTGCGGTCGGAAGCGACGGCGCCCGGTGGTGGTGGGCCGGGGTTCACCCCCGGCTCTTGCGACGCCCCGCTCTCGGAAGCCGGGGATGAACCCAGGCCCACGACGAAAGACCCGCCGGCCTCGGTCTCGAGCGCCCGCCACGCCGCGAGGACGGCCGCGACCAGTCGGTCCCAGTCCGCGGCGGAGGTATCCCAACCCGAACTGATCCGGATCGTGCGGCCGGCCTCCTCGGCGGAGAATCCCAGCGCGGCGAGCACATGGCTCGGCGCCTCGGCGCCGGCGGCGCAGGCGGAGCCGGTGGAGACCTCGCAACCGACGCGATCGAGCCGCGCGACCCACCGGGTGTTGGCGTGCGCGGGCAGGTGGAGCGAAAGCGTGTTCCAAAGCCGCGGGGCCGCGCCGCCGACGATCGCGGCCCCGGGCACGCCCGCCTCGATCGCCGCCGCCGCGGCGTCGCGCCAGGCCGCGCGCTCGACCCGCTCTTCGTCGGACCGGAGTTCACAGGCCTCGAGCGCGGCGACCATCGCGACGATCGCGGGGATGTTCTCCGTGCCCCCGCGACGACCGTCTTCCTGGGCGCCGCCGAGCGCCCCGGCGAAGGCCTCCGCTCCCGCCGGGAGGACGAGGAAACCCACGCCCTTCGGGCCGCCGAACTTGTGCGCCCCGCCCACGAGGAGGGCCGAGGCCGGCAACGCCCGCGAGGGGAGCCGGCCGAACCATTGCGTGGCATCGCAATGGAAGGGGATTCCGCGCCCGACGCACGCCTCGGCGACGGATGCGAGCGGCCCGAGGACGCCCGTCTCGTTGTTCGCCGCCATCACCGAGACCGCGCCCGCGTCCTCGGGGAGCTCCAAGGACACGATGCCGGCGTAGTCGACGGGAAGCGTCGCGAGCCGCGGGCCGAAGAATGCACGGGCTGCCTCGCGCACGCTC
>DAIPIQ010000088.1:0-15510 GCA_036770745.1 Opitutaceae bacterium
AGCGGATCGCGCTCGAGCGCGGCGGGATCGAGGTGGCGCTTGTAGCCGTGGAGGATTTTTCCGAACTGTGTGCCCCAGTCGCCGATGTGGTTGTCTCGGATCACCCGGGCCCCGCAGAACTCGAGCAGGCGGCAGATCGACTCGCCGATGATGATCGAGCGGATGTGGCCGACGTGCATCTGTTTCGCCGTATTGGGCGAACCGAAGTCGACGACCCACGTCCTGCCCGCGAAGCGCCCGCCCGCGCCCTCGCGCAGATCGGCCTCGCGGCCGAAGGCGCGCAGCCAATCGAGCAGGTGTCCGGGCCGGAGCGTGAAGTTGAGAAATCCCGGTCCGGCGATGCTCGTCTCGAATCTCGCGGAATGGTCGGCGGAGGCGAGGAAAGCCCCTTCGAGGGTCCGTGCGAGATCGCGGGGGTTCTGCTTCAGCTTTTTCGCGTAGGGGAGAACGCCGTTTGCCTGAAAGTCACCGAAGCGCGGGTCGGCGGGGCGGACGTCCGGGGCGAAACTCCCGGGCTCCCAGCCGAGTTGGGTGGCGGCTTCAGCGAGCCGACCCTCGAGCGCGCGTGCGATGTCGAACCAAGGATCCATCCCGTCACTCAAGGGGGGCGTGCGAGAGACCGGCAAGATTCGATTGTCCTGCCCCGACGGGCGTGGGGCGCGGGCGATTTTTCCCAGGTCCGAGAATGGTCTCGACACGGACGGTTTAATAACCTATCCATGAGCGTTTTAGGCGATCCGTAGCCATTCGCGTTTCCCATCGATCATGACAAAGCGTCCGTTGACCAGCCGTCGATTCGTCAAGCCTTCCTTCACCTATCTCATCGAGAAGAAACGAGACGGGGGGGAGTTCACCCAGGATGAGATCCGTTTCATCGTCGACTCGACGCTCGATGGCGAAATGCCTCAGTTCCAATTGGCTGCGCTCGCCATGGCGATCTACTTCCAAGGCATGTCGGCGCAGGAGTCGGCGATCCTGACCGAAGAGATGATGCTCTCCGGCGAGGTCATCGATCTCTCTCACATCGCCAAGCCGAAGATCGACAAATACTCCACCGGCGGCGTGGGCGATAAGTCGTCGCTCGTCCTTCTTCCGCTGGCCGTCGCAAGCGGGATCGTGATCCCGATGATGTGCGGCGAGGATCAGGAGTATGAGATCAGTGCGCTGAGCAAGCTCGGCGCGGTCCCGGGATTCAAGGGCGACCTCTCGATCAAGGAGTTCGTCGGCCAGCTCGAGCGCATCCAGGGCGCCTTCGTCCGCCAGAGCCGCGACCTCGCCCCGGCCGACGAGAAGCTCTTCGAGCTGCGCCGCAACACCGGCACGATCCCGAGTCTTCCGCTCATCACCGGCAGCGTGCTGTCCAAGAAGCTCGCCGAAGGGGCCGAGGGCCTGGTCATCGATGTGAAGTGGGGCAACGGCTCGTTCATCAAGGATCTGGAGCAGGCCAAGCAGCTCGCGCGTTCCATGACGCGCGTCGGGCGCTCGATGAAGCGCCGCTGCGTCGCGCTCGTCACCGACATGAACCAACCGCTCGGCGACGCCGTCGGCACGGCCCTCGAGCTCAAGGAGGCGATCCAGCTGCTCAAGGGCGAGGGCCCCGAGGACATGAAGGAACTCGTCCTCAAACTCGGGATGGAGATCGTCCGACTCGCCGGCGTCGCGGGCTCCACGCTCTCCGCCAAACAGACCGTGCAGCGGCACCTCGAGGACGGCTCCGCGCTCGGCAAGCTCAAGGAGATCGTCAAGGCGCAGGGCGGCGACGTGAGCTACATCGACGATCCCTCGAAGTTCCCGGTCGCGCGGCACATCCGCAAGCTGCCCGCGCCCAAGCGCGGCTACGTCCACACGATCAACGCCGCGATGATCGCGCGGGGCGTGCATCTGCTAGGGGCCGGGAGCGACGATTCGAAGGGCCGGATCGACCACGCGGTCGGCGTCTCGGAGATCAAGAAGGTCGGCACCCAGGTGAAACAGGGCGAGCCGCTCATGATGATCCATTACAACGACGAGGCGAAACTCGAGCAGGCGCTCGAGTATTTCAAGAACGCCTACCGCCTCGCCCCCAAGCGCCCGACCCCGCCTCCGCTGGTCGTCGAGCGCGTCGCCTGAGGCGACCGCGCCCCGTTGCCACGACGGACCCGAGGCCGCTCGGGGCCTGCTCCGCTTCCTCGCGGATTCAGGCGCGGCCGAGATAGGAACCGTCGGCCGTGCTCACCTTGATCAGCTCGCCGGCCTTGATGAAGAGCGGCACCTGCACGACCAGCCCCGTCTCGGTCGTCGCCGGCTTCTGCACGTTGCTCGCGGTGTCGCCGCGCAGGCCCTCGGCCGATTCCGTGACCTTGAGCGTCACCGACGACGGCAGGCTCAGCTGCACCGCCACGCCGTCGACGAAGAGCACGTCGACCTTGCCGTTGGCCACGATGTAGTTCTTCGAGTCCGCGACGAGTTCCTGCGGCAGCTCGATCTGCTCGTAGGTGTCGGGGTTGATGAAACAGAACGCATCGCGATCCGCGTAGCTGAACTCCAGCGTCTGCTTGTCGGTCGTGAGCACCTCGACCGACTCGGTCGAGTTGAAGCGCACGTCGCCGCTGCGCCCGCTGCGCAGGCTCCGCAGCTTCGCCTGGACGAACGCCCGGAGATTGCCGGGCGTCCGGTGCTGGAGCTCCATCACGAGGTGGGGCTCGTTGTTGTATTTGATGACGTTTCCTTTGCGGATGTCGTTGGCGGCGGCCATGGCGGGTGGGAGTTGGGAAAAAGGGCTGTTAAGCCTCCGCGCGAGTCCGCTGTCAACCCGGCGATTCCCCGCCGCCCCGGCTCACTCGACCCGGGTCGCCAGCCGGTCGAAAGCCGGCAGCAGGCGGTCGAGATCCCGGGCGGCGACCTGGAGCAGCGTGTATTCACGCGTCAACGTCACCGTGTCGTTCCCTGGCGCCCGGGGCGGGTCGGTCCGTTCCGCGACGGGCTCCGGGAGCGGCCGGGGCCGCACCCGCGTCACGATCGGCTGGCTGGAGTCGGGGGAGGCGATGCCGGTGATCATCACGCCTTCAGGGAAAACGCGGTTCGCGGACGAAGTGAAGCCCGACCCGGGTGATCGTGCGTGTTTGAGATCGGATTTACGCCGGGATGCGAAGAAACCCGGGCGGGTCGCCGCGGTCGCTCGCGGAGATTCTCCATGCTTGTCACCGGCGCGCGCCGACCCGCATGCTCGCGGCCCATGAAGCAGCGCACGCTCACCCGCGAGGTGGGCATCGAAGGCAAGGCCCTCCACACCGGCAACGACGTCCGCCTCACCCTCAAGCCCGCTCCCGTCGGCCACGGGCTGGTCTTCAAGCGCGTCGATCTCGCGGGGGCGCCGGAGATCCGCCCGCTCGTCTCGCTGGTCACCGACCTCGTCCGGGCGACCACCATCACCTCGGGCAACGCCGACGTTCACACGGTGGAGCACGTCCTCAGCGCCCTGCACGGTTGCGCGATCGACAACGCCGTGATCGAGATGAACGCCTCCGAGCCGCCCATCCTCGACGGCTCGGCCAAGCCCTTCGTCAACGCGATCATGGAGGGCGAACCCGTCGAGCAGGACGGGGACCGCGAGTTCTTCGTCCTCGACGAGCCCGTGTCGGTCCAGCGCGGCGGCTCCACGATCATCGCGCTCCCGCACGATCGTCTGAAGATCTCCTGCACCTCGGCCGACGACCGCGGCATCCACGCCCAGCACCTCTCCCTGGAGATCACGCCCGACGCCTACGCCACCCAGATCGCCGCGGCGCGGACGTTCACCGTCTACGAGGACATCGAACCGCTCCTCAAACTCGGCAAGATCAAGGGCGGCTCCCTCGACTGCGCGGTCGTCCTCAAGGGCGACAAGATCATCTCCAAGGAGCCGCTCCGCTTCAAGGACGAGTTCGTCCGGCACAAGATCCTCGATATCGTCGGCGACATCACCCTGCTCGGGATGCCGCTCAAGGCGCACATCATCGCCACGCTCCCGGGCCATGCGATCAACGCCGAGCTCACCCGGGTGCTCCACGAGCGCCTCCTCGAGCGCCGGCGCGCGCCCAAGCGCAAGGCCCGGCCCGCCACCGTCCTCGCCACCGAGACCTCCCTCGATATCCGGCGCGTGCTCGACATGCTTCCCCACCGCTATCCGTTCGTCCTCGTCGACCGGGTGGCCGAGTTCGTCGGCAACGAGGAGCTGGTCGCGATCAAGAACGTCACGATCAACGAGCCCTATTTCGCCGGGCATTTCCCCGGCAACCCCGTCATGCCCGGCGTGCTCCAGCTCGAGGCGATGGCCCAGGCCTCCGGCCTCCTCCTCCTGCGGCGCGTCAGCGGCGAGGGGCGCACGACGTTCTTCATGAGCGCGGACAAGGTGAAGTTCCGCCGGCCCGTCCGCCCCGGCGACCAGCTCATCATCAACTCCCGCATCACGAGGACGCGCGGCGAAAAGGTGGCCGTGGCCGAGTGCACCTGCACGGTCGACGGTCAGGTGGTCTCGTCGGCCGAGGTGATGTTCGCCCTGGTCGAGGATCCGGGCGAATGAGCGCATCCGGATCACGGATACACCCCACCGCCGTGATCGAGCCGGGCGCCGTGCTCGGGGCCGGGGTCGCGGTCGGCGCCTTCGCCTGGATCGGCGCCCGCGTGACGCTGGGCGACGGCTGCGTGGTGCACCACCACGGCACGGTGGACGGCCTCACGACGATGGGCCCGGGTTGCGAGGTGTTCCCCCACGCCTGCATCGGGCTGAAGACCCAGGACCTCAAGTTCGCCGGCGGCGCCCCCGGCACGCGGATCGGCGCGCGCAACGTCTTCCGGGAGTTCGTCACGGTCCACGCCGCCACGAACGACGGCGACTTTACCGTGATCGGCGACGACAACCTCTTCCTCGCCTACGCCCACGTGGCGCACGACTGCGTGGTCGGCGACCACGTCGTCGCGAGCAACAACGCCACCCTCGCCGGGCACGTCGTGATCGGCGACCACGTGATCATCGGCGGGATGGGGGGCGTCCACCAGTTCTGCCGCGTCGGCCCGCGCGCGATGGTCGGCGGCATGAGCAAGGTCGTGCAGGACGTCCCGCCCTGCTTCATCGCCGACGGGAATCCCGCGACGATCCGCGGCTTCAACCGCGTCGGCCTGGAGCGGGCGGGCTTCGACGAAGCGCGGATCGAGCGGGTCAAGGCCGCCTACAAGACGCTCTACCGCGCCGGCCTCAACCGCTCGCAGGCCGTCGCCGCGCTCGAGGCGCGTCCCGACGCGACCAGCGCCGAGATCGCCGCCGTGCTCGACTTCGTCCGCGCGAGCGAGCGGGGGATCTGCGGCGGCCCGGAGCGCTGAGGCGCGATCAGGCCTTGCGTTTGTAGACCTCGGCCGGGTCGAAGAGCCGCGGCCCGCCCGCCATCTCCAGGCGTCGATCCGGTCCGAGTCGGCGGTAGAAACAGGACTTGTAGCCGGTGTGGCAGGCCGCGCCGTTCTCCCCGAGGTCGACCTTGAGCAGGATGACGTCCTGATCGCAGTCGGTCCGCAGTTCCCGCACCCGTTGGAAATTCCCCGACTCCTCGCCCTTGATCCAGAGTTTCCCGCGCGAGCGGCTCCAGTAGGTGGCGTTGCCCGTCTCGATCGTGTGGCGCAGCGCCCGCTCGTTCATGAAGGCGAACATGACCACGTCGTTGCTCGCCGCGTCGACGGTGATGCAGGGGATCAGCCCGTCGGCGTCGAACTTCGGCTGCAGCCGGTCGCCCGTCTCGAGGCCGGCCTTGTCGCCGCGCGGGAAGAAGAGTGTCGCTGGGTCCATGGCGCCGATCTCGCGGTGCGGCGGGCCCCGCGCCAAGTCGAAAAACCGGCCGGGCCTTCAGCGCACCGGAGCCACCCCGAGCCGGTCGGCGACCTGTCCGAGCGCGCCCACCGATTCGTCGTCGGGCGGCCCGTCGTCGTGGCGGACGAGCAACGCCCGCCAACCCGCGCCGCGTGCGCCCGCGAGGTCGTGCCTGCGACTGTCGCCGATGTGGAGGCACGCCGAAGCCGGCGTCCCGAGGAGGCGCTCCGCGACGCGGAAGATCCCGGGATCGGGCTTCTCGCACCCGGCCTCGCTGGAGATCACGACCGCGTCGAAGAACGCACGCAGCCCCGCCCCTTCGAGCACGGGATGGAGACGGCGATCCCAGTTCGAGAGCACTCCGAGCCGGAAGCCGCGCCCGCGAAGCGTTTCCAGCAGGGGGACCGCGCCGTCGAGCAACCGCCAGCGGCCGGCGTGCGCGAAGGTCTCCCAGAGGTCCGCGAAGAACGCCTCGAAGTCGCGCGGCGGCCGCCCTTCGAGACCCTCGAGGCTGCGCCGGACGACGCGCTTCCAGAAGTCGCGTTCCCGCGCCTCCGGATCGGGAACGGACGCATCCTTCGCAACCGTGCCGAAGGCCGCGTGAAAGCCCCGATCCAGCGCCGCCTCCGGGAGGTCTCCGCCATGGCGCAGCGCCACCTCCCGGTAGATCACGCCCACCGAGGGGTGCGGCGCGAGCAGCGTCCCTCCCGCGTCGAAGGTGACGGCGCGGATCCCGCCGAGCGGCCCCGGCCGGTTCATCCGCCCGCCTCGCCGAGCCGGCGCAGCAGGTCGTAGGCGTAGAGTCCCGAACCGTGGCCGTCGCTGAACTGGAAACAGACCGCGTAGGCTCCGACGTGGCGCCAGCCGGTCACGGTGACGCCGGAGAAGTCGCGCGGCCCCTCGCCTCCCTGGCGCCGGCCGAAGAGATCCGCCTCGCCGCGCGCCGCCGCGCTCGGCGAGGCCGCCCGCAGGACCGGGCCCGCGAGGTAGCTCTCCGCGCCGTCCGACCATTTGATCGCGACCTCCGTTCCGATGAGCTGGATGTCCGTCGGGTGCGGCATCGCTCCGACCTCAGCGCCGCTCGCGCTCCTCCCTCGTGTCGGGCGTCTCGAACTCGAAACCGTGCACGTCGCCGGACTCCGGGCGCGTCGTCACCACCTTGTAGATACACCAGAGGAAGAGGGTGGTGACGCCCCCGACCGAAAGCACCATCGTGATCCAGCCGCCCGTGCTCATTGAGTGTGATCAAAAGTGGTGGCAACCTGCAGTCGTGGGCCGGGGTTTATCCCCGGCTTCTGCGGCGTCTCATGGTTGGCAGCCGGGGATAAACCCCGGCCCACGGCCACGGCGGGCCCGGTGCCCGTGGCCGATCCATCCGACCCGGCCGCGGAGACGCCCGTCGGTCTTTGGCGGAACCGGAGCCTGCCACCACTTTTAACCACTCCTGTGCTCATGATTCGTCCCCGAAGGCCCGTCTGCGCGCCCCGTCCAGGCGCCACCGCGGCCCGGCCACGTGGGCGATCAGGAGGAACGACACCGTCGTGACGAGGATCACCCCGACGCTCATCCGCGCCACCGGGTCGCCCGGTTCGCCGTCGCCGCCGATCAGGTCCCGCACGTAGCCGGTGGGCTTGAACGACGGGTCGGCGAGGCTGCCGTTCCACCCCGCCACGTTGAAGGCGATCCAGAGCACGAAGATCGTGAGCAGGTAGATCGGGCAGACGTATTTCATGATCGGCACGAAGAAGCCCGGGATGCGGATCGAGGCGCCGCGGTGCGCCTCGCGGAGGCCGCGCTCGACCCCGATCACCCAGGAGAAGAGGATGATGAGGATCGTGCCCTGCATGAAGATCGCGAGCGTCCCGATCCAGAAATCGATCGTGTCGAGCGCCTTCAGCCCGGCGCTGAAATACCAGACGAAGAGCGACCCCATCCCGGTGAGCAGGACGAGCAGCGCGACCGACATCCGCCGACCGACCCCGAGCGCCTCCTCCAGGAACGCGATCCCCGGCTGGAGCATCGAGAGCGAGCTCGTCACCGCGGCGAGGAAGAGGAGCGAGAAGAAGAGGAAACCGAAGACCTGCCCGAACGGCATCTTGGCGAAGACCTGCGGGAGCACCTCGAATCCCAGGCCAAGTCCGCCACCCGCCGCCCCGGCCGCGCCGAGGAAGATGAAGGCCGCGGGGAGCGTCATCAGCCCGCCGAGCGCGACCTCGCAGAACTCGTTCGCGCTCGTCGCCGCGAGTCCGCTGAGCACGACGTCGTCGGTCTCGCGCAGGTAGCTCGCGTAGGTGACGATCACGCCGAAGCCGACGGAGAGGGAGAAGAAGATCTGCCCGGCCGCGGCCAGCCAGAGCTGGGGATTGCGCAACTGCGGCCCGATCTCGCCGGGGTTCCACATGAAGCCCAGGCCGTTCAGGACGTTCTGCTCCGGGATCGCGGGATCGGGGGTGCCGAGCGTGAGCACCCGCACCACGATCACGAGCGCGATGACGATCAGCGCGGGCATCGCGTACTTGCAGAACCACTCGATGCCCTTGGAGAGCCCGCGGTAGATGAGCAGGAAGTTGACCGCATAGACCACGAGGACGAAGAGGCCCACCTGGTGGAGCTGCAGCCCGAGCGCGAACCCGTCCTCCCCGCTCCCGACGAAATCCGCGAAGTGTTTCGAGTAGTCCGTCCCGTCGCCGCCGAGGACGCCCGTGGCGTACTGCACCGCGTAGCCGAGGCACCACGCCTCGATGTAGACATAGTACATGTAGACGCCGACCGGGATCAACGCGCCCAACACCCCGAGGTGGCGTCCCCACGGCCGGCCGATCACCAGCCCGATGATCGCCGGGCTCGAGTGGAACCCGTGCCGCCCGCCCCAGCGCCCGATCGTCCATTCCGCCCAGCAGATCGAGACGCCGATGATCAGCAGCGAGACGAAGTAGGCGATCATGAACGCCCCGCCGCCGTACTGCGCCGCCTGGGCGGGGAAACGCAGGAAGTTCCCGAGCCCGACCGCGCTGCCCGCCACCGCCAGGATCACGCCGAGTCGCGAACTCCAGTGCTCCGGGACTTTGACGACGGCCATGCCCCGCGAACCAAAGGCGACGGCCTCCGGCGTTGCCAGTTCAAAACCGCCCCCGATACTGCGCGCCGTGTTCCGCCTCCTCGACCGGCACGTCCTGCTGGAGTGGCTCAAGATCCTCGGCCTCGTGGTCGCGGCCTCGCTCGCCGTGCTCGTGATCTTCCTCGTCTACGACACGTTCCGCGACCTGCGGGAGTTCGACGCGACGCCGGCGCAGATGTTCGAGTACTACCTCGTGCGCGCGCCGGCCAACCTCGCATTCGTGGTCCCGATCGCCGTGCTCGTCTCGCTGCTCTACGCGCTCGGGCGGATGCACCGCAACAACGAGTTCACCGCGATCCGCGCGGCCGGCGTCGGCCTCCTGCGCATCACCGGCTGGATCTGGGTCGCCGTGATCGCGCTCAGCGCCGTGTTGTTCCATCTCACCGGCTCGGTCATCCCGTGGTCGGTCGAGCGCTCGCGCCTCATGCTCGACAACCTCCGCTTCGCGAAACAGGCCGCCGGGGCCGCGCGGACCGACGGCGTCGGGCTGGTCAACAACGTCACCTACCACGACCGCACCGCCGGGCGCATGTGGATGATCGCGCGCTTCAGCCGCTATTCGAACCGCGCGTTCGGCGTGCAGGTCTCGTTCCTCGGCGCGGCGGGCCGCGAGGAGCGCCGGCTCGTCGCCGCCGAGGGCTTCTGGGACGAGACCGCCGCGACATGGACCCTCCTCCGCGGCCGCGAGACGCTCTTCGACGCGGCCCGCGGAGACATCTCCCGCTCGATCGCCTTCGAGCGGATGGAGCTCGCAGGCGTCGCCGACGATCCTGGGTGGATGCTTCTCCTGGAGAAGCGGCCCAAGGACCTTTCTTTCTTCGAGCTCCGACGGATCGTCGGATCGCCCGAGGTGGCGGACCACCCGCGGCTGCCGGCCTACGCCGTGCGCTACCATTCGCTGCTCGCGGGCGGTTTCTCCTGCCTGATCGTCGCGGGCCTCGCGATCCCCTTCGCGGTGACGGGAGTGCGGGTCAACCCCGCCGTGGGCGTCTCCAAGTCCCTCGCGTTGTTCTTTCTCTTCTACCTGCTCTCGACGATCGGCTCGATGCTCGGCGAGCAGGGGACCGTCCCGCCTTGGTTCGCGGCGTGGATCCCCAACGGTGCGATGGCCGGGCTCGCCGCCGTCCTGATGGTGCGGATGCGTTGAGCCGGCGGCCCGCTCAGCCGGCGATCGTCGCGTCGCGGGAGCCGGGCGCGGGTCGGCGCCCTTCCGCGGCGGGGCCGCGTGCCGAGAGCGGCCGCGGGAAACCCGTGCGCGACCCCGCGGCCGGGGTGGGCCGCGGCCCAGTCTCGCGATCGGCCTCGCGCAACCACTCCGCGGTGAGCCCGCTCAGCCGGCTCAACCACGGCTCGCTCACGAACTCCAGGTGCGCGCAGTCGAAATCGTGCACGGTCAGCGCGCCGGGATCGACGAGCTCCCAGCCGCCTTGCGGCGGCCCTTCGACCCCGGGTTCCAGGCGCAACGCGCGGGCGACGTGGAGCCGCCCGGTGTACGGCGTGCGGATGCGGTAGCGGTCCCCCGCGCGCGCGTTGGCATGGTAGATCGGCGGTCGCTCGGCCGCGGGATCGGGCTCGGCTCGGCGCAATCCCAGGATCTCGGCGAGGCGCTTGACCGGTGCGGCCACGACACCGCGCAGTTCGCGCGGCGCCTCGAGCAGGGCGCGGGCGAAGGAGCGTCGTTTCCACAGGTACCAGGGAAACGCGTGCCAGAGCACGAGGCCGCGCACGGTCTCGCCGGCCCGCTGGAGCTGGCATGCGATCTCGTAGGCCAGCAGACCGCCGAAACAAAAGCCCGTGAGCGCGTAGGGTCCGCGCTCCTGCACGGCCCGGATCTGTCCGATGAGGTGCGCCGCCATCTCCTCGAGGGTCTCGAGGGGCCGCTCCCGACCGTCGGCCCCGGGCAGTTGGAGCCCGTCGAAGGTCGGCCGGTCCGCCGCGACGGCGCGGGCGAGCGGTGCGGGCAGGAGGCCGTAGCCGAAGATCCCCGGAACGTTGAAGAGGATCGTCCCGCGGGAGGCGCGCGCTTCGCGCGGGGCCGTCGGCCGGGCCGGCGCGGCGGCGTCGATCCGGCGCGCGATCGCCTCGATGGTCGGAGCCCCCAACAACTGGGCGAGGGTGAGGGCATGGTCGAAGCGCGTGGCGATCTCCCGGATCATCTGCATGGCGAGAAGCGAATGGCCGCCGAGCTCGAAGAAGTCGTCCCGGATCCCGACCTGCCCGCGCCGGAGCAGGCCGCGCCAGATCGCGACGAGCGCCTCCTCGGTCGGGCCCGCGGCGGCGGGAGCGACCGTCGCACGGGCGATCTCCCGGGTCGGGAGCGAGGCGAGCGACCGCGTATCCAGTTTCCCATTGCCGTCCACGGGAAGCGTCGCGACGGCGAGGAAGCGCGCCGGGATCATGTAGGCGGGCAGGCCGCCGGCGAGGTGCTCGCGGAGCGCCTCGTGCGTCGGTCGCCCCCCCGGTGCGGGCTCGAGGTAGGCGGTCAGTTCGACCGAGCCGTCGACCCCGCTCCCCGCCACGACGACCGCGCCGGCCACCGCCGGATGTTCGACGAGTCGCGCTTCGATCTCGCCCGGCTCGACCCGGAATCCCCGCACCTGCACCTGCCGGTCGATGCGCTCGAGGAACTCGATCGTCCCGTCCGCGAGCCGGCGGGCCGCGTCGCCCGTCCGATAGATCCGCTCCGCGGGCCGCAGCGGGTGCGGGAGGAACGCCGCGGCGGTCAGGTCGTCGCGCCCGAGGTAGCCCAGCGCGAGGGTCGGCCCCGCCAGGCAGAGCTCGCCGCGCACGCCCGTCGGGACCGGCCGCAGATCGTCGTCGAGGATGAGGGCCTCCACCGGCCCGTGGGGTTTCCCGACCGGGATCCGTCCGCCGGGTTCGACGGCCGCTGGGGTCGCGGGGATCTCGTGGGTGGTGGCGGTGACCGCGCACTCGGTCGGTCCGTAGGCGTTGATCAGGCGGATCGCGGTCAAGCCGAGCCCGCGCCACAGCGCCACGGCGGCGGGCGGCAGCGATTCGCCGCCCGCGAGGATCAAGCGGAGCGGGCCGAGGTCGGGGGCGGCCCCTTCCGCCTTCCACTCGCGGAGCAGTTGAAGCAGGTAACGCGGTGGCAGGTCGACCACGGTGAGCCGGTGCCGGCGGACGCGCGCCGCGAACGCGGCCCCGTTCCACAGGGTCTGCGGACGCACGACGAGCCGCGCTCCGACATGAAACGCCGAGAAGGCCTGTTCGATCGTGGGATCGAAGGCGACCGAGGGGAAGAGCAGGCACGCATCCCGCTCCGACAAGCCGTAGACCCGGGCGATGCTCGCGATGTGGGCGGCGATCGCGCGGTGCCCGACCATCACGCCCTTCGGCGCGCCCGAGGAGCCCGAGGTGAAGATGACGTAGGCGAGGGCTCCGGCGGGAGTCGCGACCGCGGGCCTCGAATCCGGCCGTCGCGCCACGATCCCGGCGTCGGCGACGGGATCGACGCAGGTCGTCGCGGCGGGAAGATCCGCCGGGAGCGATGCCGTGCGCGCGACCAGGAGCCTTGCGCCGCACTCGCGGATCACGCGACTCCGCCGCTCGTCCGGCCACGTGGGATCGATCGGGACGAAGGTCGCCCCGGCCTTGAGCGTCGCGAGCAGTGCGACGACGAATTCGAGCGAACGCTCGAGGCCGACCGCCACGCACGCCCCGGGCGCGGCCCCGAGCTCCGCGAGGTGGCGGGCGAGGCGGTTCGCGCGCGCGTCGAGGGCCCGGTAGGTGAGCGATTCGTCCTCGTATTCGACGGCGACGGCCTCCGGCGAGATCGCGGCCCGATCCTCGAACAGCTCGTGGAGCAGCCGTTCCGTGACGGGCGGTCCGGGGGCGGCTTCCGCCGTGTTCAGCACCCGGGCCTCGGTCGCGTCGCCCGCCGTCTCGAGCATCTCGGAGAAGAGGCGGAGCCAGCGTCGGACGGTCTCCGCCTCGAACAACTCCGCGCGGTAGTCCGCCTCCAGGAAGAGACCCCGGGCCTCGTCGACGATGTTGAGGCTCAGGTCGCAATCGATGCGACCGACGGGGTTGACGATCAGCTCCGGGGTCGTGCCGCCGAAGTCGATCACGCCCATCGGCGGATCGAGGTTGAAGGTGACGGAGAGCGGCGAGGGCCGGCGCGGATCGCGCGGCCACTTGATCTCGCGCAGGAGCCGCCCGAAGGAGATCCGGGCGTGCTCGAAGGATCGGGCGAGCGCGGCCGCGGTCTTGCGCAGGTGCTCGGCGGGGGCGTCTTCCGGATCCACCCGGTGGCGGATCGGCAGGTAGTTCACGCAATGGCCGACGAGCGAAGGCGCGTCGTGCACGTGCTGGCCGGCGACCGGCACGCCGACGAGCAGGTCGCGGGCGCCGGTGAGGCGGTGCATCAAGATTCCGAATACGGAGAAGAGGAGGGAGAACGTGGTGGCCCGGTTGCTCCGGGCGAACGCGCGGATCCTCCGGCTCGCCTCCGGGTCGATGCGCAGCGTCTCGCGGCCCGCGGCGAAGGTCGCCTCCTCCGGCCGCGGCCGGTCGGTCGGGAGTTCCAGGCAGGGCGGCATCCCGGCGAGCTCGGCGCGCCAGTGCTCGAGCGCGGCCCGGCCCTCGGGCGACGCGTTCCGCCGCGGCTCGGCCGCGGCGAAGACGGAGAGGCGGGCCGGCGGGGCGAGGTCCGGAGCCCTTCCGCCGACGAACGCCGCGTAGCAGGCGGCGAGCTCCCGCAGGACGGTGTTGAACGACCAGCCGTCGCAGGCGAGGTGGCAGACGGTGACGACCAGCTCCGTCGCGGCCGGGTCACGGAGCAGGAGGACGCGGAGGCCGGGGCCGTGTTCGATGTCGAAGACGCCGGCCGCCTCGGCGCGGAGCAGCCCGGCGTGGTCCCGCGGATCGGCGGGCCGGTCGAGCACCCGGAGGGCGACCTCCATCCGCGGGTGGATGGTCTGCCCCGAGCCGTCGGCCGCGAACGTGGCGCGGAGCCCCTCGTGGCGGTCGACAACGGTGCGGAGCGCGCGCGCCAGCGCGGCCTCGTCGAGCGGCGCGGCGAAGCGGAGGATGCCGGACTCGTTGTAGCTCGTCGCGATCTCCGGGCCCATCTGGCAGGCGAGCCACATCTCGCGCTGCTCCTCGGTGAGCGGGATCTGCGCGCCGGGCGCCTCCGCGTCCGCGGTCGACTCCGGCGTCGGGAGGAAACCTCCTTCCCGCATCGCGAGCACCGCTTCCCGGATGGTCGCGAGGATCGTGTCGACCTCGGCGTCGGTGTGGGTGGTCGAGAGGAAGCCGACCCGGCCCTCCCAGAAGTGGACGCCGCGCAGCCGGAGGTGGAAGAAGAACAACCCGGCGTGCGGATACCGGGGGGCGAACTCGATCCGGAAGACCGAGGCGAAGTGGTCGACGCGCGCCTCGACCGCGTGCTCGGCGAAGCACGCGTTCAACTCGCGGGCGAGCCGCGCGACCCGCGCGTTCACCGCCTCCTGCAACGCCGGGCCCTCCTCGCGGAGCCTCCGCAGCGAGGCGAGGCACGCCGCCATCGCGAGTGGGTGCCGCACGAACGTGCCCGCGAAGAAGGTGACGCCGACCTCGGGCACGGAGTCGTCGCCGTAGTTCCAGGCGCCGCCGTCGAGGGCGTCCATCCAGCGCCGCCGGCCGGCGAGTGCGCCGATCGGCATCCCGCCGCCGATGACCTTGCCGTAGGTCGCGAGGTCGGCCTCGACGCCGAACCACGCCTGGGCGCCGCCCGGGGCGCAGCGGAAACCGGTGATGACCTCGTCGAAGACCAGCGCGGTCCCGCTCGCCCGGGTGAGCTCGCGCAGCGCGTGGAGGAAGGCGCGCGGTTGGAGCGCGGGGTTGCGCGATTGCACCGGCTCGACGACCACCGCCGCGAGCTCGCGACCGTGTGCGCGGATCCACGCGAGCGCGTCGTCGGCCCCGTAGTCGAGCACGACGATGTCCTCGATCAATCCGCGCGGGATCCCCGGGGCGATCGGCAGGGTGTGCGGCTCGCCGTCGCGCGCGACGCCGCGGACGAGGACGCTGTCGAACATCCCGTGGTAGTCGCCGGCGAAGAGGACGATCTTCGACCGTCCCGTCACGGTGCGGGCGACGCGCATCGCCGCCATGACCGCCTCGGAACCGGTGTTGCAGAAGGTCGCCCGCTCCATCCCGGTCATCTCGCAGAGCAGCCGCGCGGCCTCGCCGGCGAGCGGCGTCTGCGGGCCGATCTCGGCGCCGGACTCGAGCTGGCGACGGATCGCTTCGCTGATGAAATCCGGGGTGTGCCCGAAGAAGGCGACGCCGAAGCCCATGGTGATGTCGAGGTAGGCGTTGCCGTCGACGTCCCAGAGGTTCGGTCCCCGCGAGCGGGCGCAGACGATCGGGTAGACCATCTCCTTCCAGAGCGGGCGGAAGCCGCTCATCGCCCGCGGGTCGGTGAAGTGGGCGCGGTGCTCCGCCGCGTGCCGCTTGCTGCCCGCGGTGCGGGCGCAGTAGGCGGCGATCAAGGTGTCGAGATGGCGGCGTTGCGTTCCGGAGAGTTCCTCGCCGCGAACCTTCTCGATCGCGCGGAACGGCCCGTGGCGCGCCG
>DAIPIQ010000089.1:0-10446 GCA_036770745.1 Opitutaceae bacterium
GGGACGCCGTTGATGAGGAGAAGGACGTCGTAGCGGTGGTGGCTGTAGTCGGTGTTGATGCGGAGCTGGTGGACGATCTCGAAGTCGTTTTTGCACCAGTCGCGGATGTTGACGAGGGTGTAGGAAAGGGGAGTGCCGTCGTCGCGGGTGAAGTCGTTTTTCTCGCGGAGGCGGACGGAGGATTTGAAGACGTCGGGCGAGACGAGGTCGTCGAGGAGGCGGGCGAACTCGGCGTCGGTGAGGTGGACGCGGTTGAGGGTCTCGAATTTCTGGCGGAAATTTTTCTCCAGCGAGGCGCGGTCGGCGATGTCGGGGCGGTCGGTGTATTTGAGGTCGCGGAGCTTGGCGATGAAGGCGCCCTCGATGTCTTGCTCCCGGACGAGTTTGGGCGCGGGTGCAGCGACCTCGGGGTAGTCGGTGTCGGTCGGAAGGGAGCGGAAGTGTTCAGGGGTCATGGCGGCGCCGCCCGCGGAGGGCTCGTGACGAACTCCACGGAACGACGGGACGCCCCATTCGTCAGCGCTTTTCGGAACGTCGGGGAGAAGGAGTCGGCGGGATCGGCCGCCCGCAGGTTGTTGACGGGCTGCTCCGCTGTCGCCTGGCGCGCGGGTTTTCGGCGTTGCCTTCGAGGTCGGTCGCGCATGCTTCGGGCGAGCGGTCTTGTCCCCGTAGTTCAATGGATAGAACAGCGGTTTCCTAAACCGTTGATCCGGGTTCGATTCCCGGCGGGGGCGCCAGTCGAGGGCAACCGCCTCCCGCGGCGGCCCTCGAAGTCTCAGCCACGCCGATTCCCGATGCGACTCCTCCGAAGCCTCTCCCTTCTCGGTCTGCTTTGTGCCGCCGCGCCCGGCGCGGCCTGGGCCGCGCACCCCAACGTCCTCTTCGTCCTGATCGACGACCTGCGCAACGACCTCGGCGCGCTCGGGGCGGGGCACGCGCAGACGCCGCACCTCGACCGGCTCGCCGCGACGTCGCGGATCTTCTCGCACCACTACGTGCAGGTTCCGACGTGCGGGGCCTCGCGGGCGGCGCTCCTGCGGGGGCGGCTTCCGACATCGGCGGCCTTTGTCGCCAACAGCGCCATCCTCGAGACCCATCGCGACTGGGCGCAGCGCAGCCTGCCCGGTTGGCTGCGCCGGCACGGCTACCGCACCCACGCCCTCGGCAAGGTCACCCATCATCCCGGGGGGCTGGCGGGTCCGGAATGGAACGCGCCGCCCGAGGAACTGCCCGGCGTCTGGGACCGCACGTGGATCCCCGAGAGTCCGTGGCGGACGGCCGAGGCGATGATGCACGGCTACGCCGACGGCCGGCCGCGCGTGCGTGGCAAGTCGCCGGCGTGGGAGGCGGTCGACGGACCGGATGAAACCTATCCGGACGCCTGGGTCGCGCGCGACGCCGTCGCCCACCTGCGCACGCTGGCCGCGTCGGAGGAGCCGTGGTTCTTCGCGGTGGGTTTCTTCAAGCCGCACCTTCCGTTCGCGCAGCCGCGGGCGTGGCTGGAGCGGCACGAGGCCGACGCCACCGCCGCGCCGGAAGTCGCGCCGGGCGTCCGCTCGAGCCCGGGCTGGAGCGACAGCGGTGAACTCCGCGCCGCCTACGACCTTGGTGGTCGCGATCCGAACGCCGACGCCGTTTTCGCCGCCGAGCTGCGGCGCGCCTACGCCGCTTCGACGAGCTATGTCGATGCGCAGGTCGGCCGCGTCCTCGACGAGTTCGCCGCGCTCGGGCTCGAGCGGAACACGATCGTCGTGGTCTGGAGCGACCACGGCTTCCTGCTCGGCGAGCACGCGATGTGGGGCAAGCACACGCTCTTCGAAGGGGCGTTGCGCGCGCCGCTGCTCATCCGTCATCCCGGTCTGTCGCGGGCGGGGGAGACGTCGGCGGCGATCGTCGAGTCGGTCGATGTCTTCCCGACCCTGCTCGACCTGCTGGGACTCCCGGCCCCGGAGGGACTCGACGGGACGAGCCTTCGCCCGCAGCTCGAGGATCCGGCCGTCGCCTCGGGCCGGCCGGCGCACGGGTATTGGAGGAACGGGCGGACCATCCGCACCGAGCGCTGGCGGTTGATCGTGTATCCCGCGACCGCGCCGGAGGGCGCGCCGGTGGAGGAGCTCTTCGACCTCGTGGCGGATCCGGGGAGCCTGCGCGATGTCGCAGGGGACCATCCGGGCGTCGTCGCCGACCTGCGCCGGCTCCTCGGGCGGGCGCCGTCGTTCTGAGGCGCGCCCGATGCGACTCCCGTTGCAGCTCGGCGCCGGTTCGTGGACCTTTCCGTGGGCGGTCGGCCTGCCCGGCGGTCCGCGACCGGAGCGCCCGCTCTCGGCGCTTGAAGTCCTGGAGCGCACCCATGCGCTCGGGCTGCGGCTCGTGCAGTACGGCGACAATCTCCCGCTCCACGAGCTCGGCGACGCCGAGCTGACGGCGTTGCGCGAGCGCGGGCGGGAGCTGGGCATGGCCTTCGAGCTGGGCACGTGCGGGATCGAGGGGGAGCGGATGCGGCGCTACCTGGAGTTGTGCCGTTTCTTCGGGGCGAAACTGCTGCGCACCCTCACCGGGATGCCGGGCACGAGGCCGCCGCTGCGGGAGGTGATCGTCGGCCTGCGGCGGGTCCTGCCGGAGTTCGAGGACGCGGGCGTGACGGTGGCGTTGGAGAACTACGAGGCGCACCGCACGCGGGAGTTTGCGGCGCTGGTGCGCGACATCGGCAGCCCGTCGCTCGGCATCTGCCTCGACACCGTCAATTCCCTCGGCGCGCTGGAGGGCTTCGAGGAGGTGCTGGGCAACCTGGCCTCCTACGTCGTCAACGTCCACGTGAAGGATTTCCAGATCACGCGCTGGCCGCACATCGTGGGCTTTCAGGTCGTGGGGTGTCCGGCGGGCCGCGGGCGCCTCGACCTCAACTGGCTCTTCAACCACCTCCAGGTCGCGGGGCGCGACCCGACCGTCGTGCTCGAGCAGTGGCCGCCGTTCTCGGGCACGCTGGACGCGACGATCGCGTTGGAGGAGCGTTGGGCGGCGGAGGGCGTGACCCACCTGCGGAGCACGCGCTGGTTCGAGCCGGGCGTCGGGTGACGGGAGTGCGACAAATCGCACGGCGGGCTTGTCGCCGCGGCGCGGCGGTGGCATGGGTTGGACGTCCCGAGTGTCCATGCGCCGTTCCTTACGCCCTCCGCCTCCCCTGCGCCTCCTGCAGGCCGCGGGCGTGGCGGCGCTGATCGCGATCGGGCCGTGGGTCTCGGGGCAGGAGAGCGACACGGTCGCGCTCCCGGTCCTGGAGGTCTCCGACTCGGCCGAAGCTCAGGAATACTGGCCGGAAGAGCGGGAGAACTCGTTTCCGTTTCGGCGGAGCGGGTTGTTCGGCTTCATCGCCGAGGCGGAGGAGGCGGCGCAGGAGGAGTTCTCCATCCTCACCGAGCAGACGGCGAACCTCGCGGATTTCGCGCCCGGAGAGTTCGCGACCGCCTCGGGGGCGGCGGCGCCGCGGGGCTTCACCACGCCGCGGCTGCGCAACGGCCTCAACCGCTCGGGCTTCCCCGAGATCATCATCGGCGGCCGGCGCGAGCTGCTCACCGGCTTCCTCGCCACCTACTTCGGCCGCACCGCACCCGGCGGCATCCTCAACGACGTCTCCCGCCGGCCCTCGCCGCGGCCCAACAGCAACTTCTCGGCCCGGCTCGGCACGAGGGGCGAGGCGCGGGCCTCCTACGAGCGCAACGCCCCGCTCGTCCCCAAGCGCCTGCACTACCGCGTGCTCGGCGAAGGCCGGGTGCGCGAGGGCCCGGAGGACTTCGCGCGTGAGGCGGGCGGACTCGGCGGCGTGTCGTTCCGCTACGCGCAATCCACGAAAACCGTCTGGCTCGTCGAGATCGACGGGGCCTGGGCCGACGCCAACCCCCCGGGCGGCACCCCGCTGGAGCGCACGTTCGTGGGCGGGCCGCGCGGCGGGCCCTACCAGCCGCTCGCGTTGTTCAACACCAACGGCCCCGACTCGTGGTCGCGGCGTGCGAGCGGGAGCGCGAGCGTCCTCGCCGAGCACGCGTTTCGCGACAACCTCCGTCTGCGCGCCGGCGTCGAGGGCTGGCAGCGGCGGCAGCGCGACCTGCGTTTCAACACCGGCCCGTTCCTGATCGAGACCGGCCTGTTCGACGGCGTGCGCGAGCCCCAGTACAACGACCGCGGGCAGTCGGCCTTCGGCGGGAGCGTCGAGCTCGACGGCTCCGGCCGGATCGGCGTCGTGGAGCATCGCTGGGTCGTCGGGGTCTTCGCCTCGGGCGAGTCCTCCACCCGCGAACAACGCGGCCTCACCCGGGCCGCTCGCGACGCCCTGCCGGTCGGCGTGCGCCGGCTCGATCCATCGGCGCCCGACTGGTTCACCCCCGCCTACCACCCGGACACCTACGAGCGGCTCATCGCCTTGCGCGACGAGGACGCGACCTACCGCGGTTTCTACCTCTCGGAGCGGGCGGCGCTGCTCGGCGAGCGCGTCTTCGGCACGTTCGGAGTGCGGGGCGACCAGGTCGAGTCCGAGGTCGTGGACCGGCGGCCGGGCGCGGTCGTGCCCTTCGCGGATTCCGACGTCTCCCGGATCACCCACCACGCCGGCCTCGTCTGGCACACGGTGCCGAATCGCGTGGCGACCTACCTCAACCACAGCACGGCGTTTCAACCGGTGCGCCGGGTCGACGCGCGCACCGGCCGGATCACGGGCAACGAGGGCACCTCGGGTCTCGAGAGCGGGCTCCGCTACGCCTCGAGCGACGGGCGCTTCACCGCCTCCTGGGGCCTCTACCGGCTCCACAATGAAAACATCACCCGCCCCAACCCGCGCTACAACGACCCCGTCCTCGACCCGCTCGGAACCGAGCCGCAGTACGTCGGCTCGGGCGAGGAGCGCTTCACCGGCTCGGAGTTCGCCGTGCGGGCGCGGCTCGAGGGCGGGTGGACCGTCTCGGCCAAGGCCGTCTGGCTGGAGGCCGTCACGACCGCGTCGCCCGACCTTCCCGAGGAGGTGGGCCGACAGCTCGCGCGCCTGCCCGACCTCACCGCCTCGGCCTTCCTGCGCTACCGCTTCGAGGAGGGTCCGCTCGAGGGCCTCGAGCTCGCCGGTTCCTGTGCGTGGATCGGCGACCACGTCGCCGTCTACGAAAGCGCGCGCCGCAATCAGGCGCTCGTCGAATACGGGGCCTACGGCGTGGTCGACCTCAGCGCGGCCTACGGCTGGAAGGTGAAGAACGCGCAACACGCCGTGACCGTCGCCGTGCGCAACGCGCTCGACCGCGACCTCGTCGCCGCCGCGGGTCGCACGACCGGCGAGCTCGGCCTCGAGACCGGCTACAGCGTGCGCTTCTGAGCCGGGGCCGGCCCCGGGCGACGCGCGCGCTTGCAGCGGATCGCAGGCGGGTTTTCGCTCGCCGGCTTCGCCGCCGCCCGATGTCGACACTCCCGCCCGCCTCCGCGCCTCCCGCCCGCCACGGCGTCGTCGTCTTCGACGCCCAGTGCCAGATCGGGCTCGTGCCGGGCCCCGGCGGCGCGCTCACCCTGCCGGTCCTCGAAGAGGCGGGCGGGGATCCGCTCCCGCGGCTCACCGCCGCGCTCGCGGCGTGTCTCGGCGCGCCCGCCACCCCGCACCGGATCGCCGCCGCCGGCGGACTCGACGTCCACTTCTGCACCCTCGAGGAGTCGGTTTCCCGGCCGGCGGAGTGGTCGTGGTTCAGCGTGCGGGAGCTGCGCGTCGCCGCGCGGGCGGGTCCGGTCGCGCTGTCCCCCGAGGTCCACGCCGTGCTCGGGATGCTCCAGCCGCACCTCATCCGCGTGCCGTATTTGAATTTCGGCGACAGCGACTACCTCTACCGCTTCCGCACCGAGGAGCAGCGCAACCGGGGCGTCTACTCCGCCGACGAGCGCGGCCGCGCCCTCTACCAGAGCGCGCTCTGCGCGGCGATCAAGGCGGTGCGGCGGCGCAAGGAGCGGACGGCCGACGAGCCGGCGGTGCTGGACTTCGGGGCGGTGCGGCACGTCCTCCCCAGCCACTTCGGCTTCTGCCTCGGCGTGCAGAACGCGATCGAGCGCGCCTACGAGACGATCTCCGAGAACCCCGGCCGCCGCGTCTACATGATCAGCGAGCTGATCCACAATCCGTTCGTCAACGAAGACCTCCGCGAGCGCGGGCTCGTCTACCTCCAGAGCGACCGCGGCGTGCACCTCCGCAACCCCGCGACCGGCCGCGAGTACTGGGACGAGCTCGTGAAGGGTGACATCGTCCTCACCCCGGCCTTCGGCGCGACCGACGGCGACAAGGTCAAGTTGATCGAGCGCGGGATCGCGGTGAACCGCCACGACGCGACCTGCATGCTCGTCGAGAAGGTCTGGAAGGCGGCGAAACGCTTCGCCCTCGCGGGCTTCACCATCGTCATCCACGGCAAGAGCGAGCACGAGGAGACCAAGGCCACCTTCTCCAACTGCGCGAAGTACGGGCCCAGCGTCATCCTCCGCGACCGTGCCGAGGCCGAGGCGCTCGTCGCCGTGCTCGATGCGCCGACGCGCGAGGAGAAGCTGCGGCGCTTCGCCCCCTTCGCCGGCAAGCACTCGCCGGGTTTCGACGTCGGGCGCGACCTCGACCGGCTCGCCGTCGTCAACCAGACGACGCTCCTGCGGGACGAGACCATCGGGATCATCGCGCTGCTCGAGGCCGCGCTCGTGCGCCGCTTCGGCGCGGCGGAGCTCGCCTCCCACCTTCATCCGAAGAGCCGGGGCGACACGCTCTGCTACGCCACCCAGGTGAACCAGGACGCGCTCGAGCGCGCCCTCGCCGCCGGCGCCGACGCGGCCTTCGTCGTGGGCGGTCGCAACAGCTCCAACACCTACCAGTTGTTCCGCCTCTGCGAGGCGCGCTTCGGCGCGCGGGCCTTCTACATCCAGTCCGAGGCCCACATCCTCGCGCGGGACCGGATCGTCCACTACCGCTACCCGCACCGCCCGGGCGCGCCCGGGGCGGGGGAGACGGAGGAGCGCGCCTTCCTCCCCGACGGCGAGGGTCCGTTCACCGTGCTCGTGACCGGCGGCGCCTCGTGCCCCGACGGGATCATCCAGCAGGTGATCAACCGGATCAACGGGCTCTTCGATCCGGCGCGGATCCGGCCGGTCGAGGCCGTGCTCGCGGAGATCGTCTGAGCGGCGCGGTTTGGTTCGCGGAGGGTCGGGCTCGTGCCCCTCGGCGAGGGGCACGCCACCCCGGAGAGGCTTCGCGTGTTTCTCTTCGCAAGGCACGGCGGGGAGCGAAGGTGGCACGCCTCTCGCCGAGAGGCGTGTGGCGACCGCCTCGCAAGGAGCGGCGGCATCCCTCTGCCGCCGGCTGTGCGTCCAATCGGCGGCGGGGACGCCGCCGCTCCCCTCAGGCGCAGGCGGCGCCGCAGGATGCGCCGCAGTGCCGCTCCAGCAGGGCCGCGAGGGCCTTGCGCGAGATCGGTTTGGAGACCACCTCGGAGATCCCGGGCATCGCCTCGCCGGTCTGCTCGAGGATGCATCCGAAGCCGGTGAGCAGGATGATCGGGACGGAGGGCCGCAGTTCGCGGATGCGCAGGGAGAGCTGGTCGCCGTTCATCCGCGGCATCGCGCGGTCGGTGATGACGAGGTCGTAGGCGTTGGCGAAGACCTGCTTGAGCGCGGATTGCGGATCGGGCTGGCAGTCGACCGTGTGGCCCATGCCGGTGAGGTGTTCGGAGACCACCTCGAGCAGCAGGTCCTCGTCGTCGACGAGGAGGATCCGCAAGGGGCGCGTCGCGGGGAGCGCGCCGACCGCGTCGGCCGCGACCGGGGCGGGGCGCAGGGAGATCGGGAAACGGATCGTGAAGGTCGTGCCGTGGCCCTCCACCGAGTCGAGCTCCACGCGGCCGGCGTGGCGCTCGATCGTGCCGAAGACGATCGCGAGGCCGAGGCCGGTGCCGGCCTTGCCCTTGGTCGTGAAGAAGGGTTCGAAACAGCGGCGGCGCGTCTCGGCGTTCATCCCCGTGCCCGAATCACTGATCTGGATGCACGACCAGTTGCCGACGCGGTAGGTGCGCACGCGGAGGGCGCCGCCCTCGGGCATCGCGTCGATCGCGTTGAGCACGAGGTTCGTCATCGCCTGGCGGATCTCGGCTTCGGAGCCCCGGACGGACGGCGTCTCCTCGAGATCGGTGATGACCTCGACCTCGATCCCGTTGGCCAGGCTCTCGTTCTTCCAGCGGTGGCGGGTGAGGTCGATGACCTCGCCCATGATCGCGTGGAGGAGGCATTCACCGGCGGGTTCCGCATCCTCGCGGGTGCGGTAGAACTCGCGGAGGCGGGCGACCACGGCGGCCCCGTCGGTGGCCGCGGTGCGGATTTTTGCGAGGTAGGAGGCGACCCGTTCACGATCCTCGAGAAGCGCGGGGGCGGAGAGGAGGAGCTCGGTGAAGCCGAGGATGGGTGAGAGGAGGTTGTTGAAGTCGTGGACGATCCCGCCGGCCATCTTGCCGAGGGCGTGCATGCGCTCGCGCTGGACGATCGCCTCGCGCGTCTTCTTCAGCGATTCGAGCGCCTCGGTGAGCGCGTGGTTCTTCTCGCGCAGGGCGTCGAGGACCATCCGGCGCTCGGAGATGTCGAGGTGCACGGCGATGAGGCGCACGACCTCGCCGGTTTCGGAGCGCTCGGGCGAGAGGGTGAGGCGGGTCCAGAGCGAGGCCCCGTCGGACCGGGCGCAGCACACGTCGACCGTCGATTCGTCGCCGGCGCGGGCTTCGGCGATCGCGCGATCGAGGGCGGTGCGGTCGGTTGTCGGGTCGGCGGCGAAGGTGAGCGGGCGGCCGAGGACGCCCGCGGCCGGATGGCCGGTGAGACGGGAGAAGGCGCGGTTGACGAAGGTGATGGGCAGTCCGTCGCGAGTGGCGTCGGCGACGAGCACGCCCTCCTCGATCGCGTCGAGGACGCGGGCCGCGTCGGCGGCGGGGCTGGACCGCGGAGACGGCGTGGTGAGGGGACGAGCGGCGAGCTCGATCGCATCCTCCTCGCCGGCGAGGCGCAGGCTCACGAGCAGGAGTTCCCCGGCCCCGAAACGCAGCGGCACGTCGAGCGGGGCATGGGCCGCGAGCACGTGCTGGAGGGTCAGCCGACAGGCCACGCGGTCCGCCGGCTGCACGAGGTCGAGCAGGGGGCGGCCGACGATCGCGGCCGGGCCGGGCGGGAGGAGGCGCGACCACCCTTCGTCGCAGGCGACGATGCGCCCGCCGAGGTCGAGCGTGGCGTGGAGGCGGCCGTCGAGGGCCCGGACGGCCTCGACCATCTCGCGGGAGGAGACTCCGGAACACGCCGCGCCGCCGCCCGAGGGTTTCGGGTGGCGGCGGGTCTTGGCGGGTATCTTTTTCGACCGGATCCGGGGCATGGGAGCGGGAGGGGACCGGAGCGTCCCGGGTGGCGTGACCTCGGGTGCGCGGGAAGGGCGACGAGGCCGGCGCTCAGGCGAAGGCGCCGACGAGCTCGTTCTGGATCGCGTAGCGGGTGAGCGCCGCGACGTTGTGCAGGTTGAGCTTGCGCATGATGTTCGTGCGGTGGTTGTCCACCGTGCGGACACTCAGCGTGAGGCGCCCCGCGATCTCGCGCGTCGAGAAGCCCTCGGCGACGAGTTGGAGGATCTGTTTCTCGCGGTTGGAGAGAGGGTGGCTGGCGCGGGCGGCCTCGGGGTTGCGGATGAGCTGGCGCATGGCCGAGGCCATCTTCGGGCCGATGAACGTGCCGCCGGCGGCGACGATCTCGAGGGCCTTCTTGAATTCGCCGAACCCGTCCATCTTGTCCACGTAGCTTTGGGCGCCGGCCGAGAGGAGCTCCCGGATGTTACCCGGCGAGCCGCGCCCGGAGAAGACCAGCACCTTCAGATTTGGAAGCGTGGCGGTGAGCTGCTTGAGGACCTCGATGCCGTTGAGTCCGGGCAGACCGACGTCGAGGATGACGATGTCGGGCTTCAGACTCAGGCAGCGGGTCGCGCCCTCCTGGCCGTCTCCAAACGTGCCGACGATTTCGTATCCGGGGATCTGCCGGATGAATTCGGCGAGCATGTCCCTAACCGCCGTTTGATCCTCAATTACTACCACTCGTTTCATAGAGAGTTACGTCCTGTGCCGGGTAGAACGACCCCCCGGGGGATGACTTAACCACGGGGTGGGAGGGGGAAGGGGAAACTCGGGGTTTTTTCGCAAATGCCGGGCAACACCACCCGGCCCGCCCCCGTGGCTTCGCCTAGTCGGGGGCGCACCAGCCGGCGGCGCGCCGCAGGCCGCGCTCCCAGAGGATGCGGAGGCGGTCGCGGTGGTCGTCCGTGCCGGAGGGCTCGAAGCGGCGGTCGTGTTTCCGGCGATCGGCGATCGCCTCGCGATTCTCCCAGAATCCGGTGGCGAGGCCGGCGAGCGCGGCGGCTCCGAAGGCGGTGGTCTC
>DAIPIQ010000089.1:10456-15450 GCA_036770745.1 Opitutaceae bacterium
CGCGGGCGAGCATGGTCTCGGTGTCGGCCGGGCGCACCACGGGGGCCCCGATGAGATCGGCCTGGATCCGCAGGAGGAGATCGTTGGCGGCGGCTCCGCCGTCGACCCGGAGCTCCGCAAGCGTCAAACCGGCGTCGCGCTCCATCGCCCGGAGGACGTCGGCGGATTGGAGGGCGATGGCCTCGAGGGCGGCGCGGGCGATGTGGGCGGCGGTCGAGCCGCGGGTGAGCCCGAGGATCGTCCCGCGGGCGTGGGGATCCCAATGCGGCGCGCCCAGGCCGGCGAAGGCCGGCACCACGACCACGCCGCCGGAGTCGGGGACGGACGCTGCGAGCGCCTCGATCTCGCCGGCCGTGCGGATCAGCCCGAGGCCGTCGCGCAGCCACTGGACGAGCGCGCCGGCGACGAAGACGGCGCCTTCGAGCGCATAGGTCGTGCGCCCTTCGATCGTCCACGCGACGGTCGTGAGCAGGCGGTTCGTGGAGGCGACGGGCGAGCCGCCGGTGTTGAGGAGGAGGAAACAGCCGGTGCCGTAGGTGTTCTTGGCCATGCCGGGGGCGAAACAACCCTGGCCGAAGAGCGCGGCCTGTTGATCCCCCGCGACCCCGGCGATCGGGGCCCCGGCGAGCGCAGTGCCCGAGGCGGCCCGGGCGAAGAGCCCGCTGGAGGGCCGGACCACGGGCAGGAGGGCGCGAGGGAGGGCGAGGCGGGCGAGCAGGTCGTCGTCCCACGCGAGCCGGCGCAGGTCGAAGAGGAGGGTGCGGGAGGCGTTGGAGGTGTCGGTGGCGTGGAGGGCGCCGCCGGTGAGTTTCCAAAGCAGCCACGTGTCGATCGTGCCGAAGGCGAGTTCGCCGCGTTCGGCGCGGGCGCGGGCCCCGGGCACGTGGTCGAGGAGCCAGCACAGCTTCGTGCCGGAGAAATACGGGTCGAGAAGCAGGCCGGTGCGCTCGCGAAAGACCGGTTCGTGGCCTTCGCCGCGAAGCCGGTCGCAGAGATCGGCGGTGCGCCGGTCCTGCCACACGATCGCACGATGGACGGGCTCGCCCGTCGCCCGGTCCCAGAGGACGGTGGTCTCGCGCTGGTTGGTGATGCCGACGCCGGCGAGGTCGGCGGGTCCGAGACCGGCGGCGCGGAGCGCTTCGGCGGCCACGGTGTGCTGGGACTCCCAGATCTCCTCCGCGTCGTGCTCGACCCAGCCGGGCTGGGGGAAGTGCTGGGCGAACTCGCGTTGGGCGAGCCCGAGGAGTCCGCCGTCGCGGCCGAAGACGAGGGCGCGCGAGCTCGTGGTGCCTTGATCGAGGGCGAGGACGGCCTTCACGGGGCGGGGTGTTCCGGGGTTCGTCGGTTCAGTCGGCGCCGAGGCGGCGGCGCAGGTCGTCGAGTCGGGCGCGGAGTTCGGCGATCTCGCGCTCGAGCGCGGCGAGGCGGGCCTCGGCCCCGGTGGGCGGTTCGGAGGCGTCGGCGTGGTCGTGGGCCGGGGCCCCGGGCGCGGGCGGGCCGGAGAGCAGGTGGGCGAAGCGCGCCTCCTTCTGGCCGGGTTGGCGCTCGAGGCGGGTGACGAGCGGCCCGGCGGGTCGCTCGGCGAGGCGTTGGAGGATCGCTTCGGCTTCGGACGGGTCGGCGATGGGGTGGAGGCGCTCGCAGCGGTTGCGCAGTTCCCCCGGAGTCTGTGGCCCGCGCAGAAGCAGCTCGCAGAGCACGACCCGCTCGGCGGTCTCCATCGGGTGGACGAGGTCGATCGTGTGCTTGAACTTCGGCACGCGGGCGTCGGCCCCGGCGAAGAGTCCGGCGAGCCGGCGTCGGCGGAGGGCGTCGAGCGCGAGCTCCACCTCGTGGGCCCCGAGCGCGAGCACGGGGTGGCGGTTGCTCTTCTGGTTGCAGGCGTTGACGAGCGCGTTGAGCGAGAGCGGGTAGTATTCCGGGGTGGCGAGCTCCTTCTCGATCAGGCTGCCGAGGACGCGGGCCTCGACGGGGGAGAGGGGTTCGTCCGCGGCGGGCGGCGGGTCGGGAGGCGGGACCATCCGCGGAGGTTAGCGGCGGCGCGCCGGGAGCGGCAAATCCTGAAACACGCCGGGGCCCGCTCGGCCGTTGCGCGGGGCGGGGGCGGGCCTAGCGTGGCGCGATGGAGAAGCGTCTCTTCCTGCTCGACGGCATGGCCCTCGCCTACCGGGCGCACTTCGCGTTCCTCGCGCGGCCGATCCGCACGTCCGCCGGGATGAACACGTCGGCGATCTTCGGCTTCACCTCGACGATCCTCGAGCTGATCGAGCGCGAGAAACCGACCCACATGGCGGTGGTCTTCGACACCTCGGCCCCGACGGAGCGGCACGCCCTCTTCCCCGCCTACAAGGCCAACCGCGACGCGATGCCGGAGGAGCTGGGGGCCGCGCTGCCCCACCTGCGGCGGGTCGCGGAGGTGTTGGGCGTGCCGGTGCTCACGCTCGACGGTCACGAGGCCGACGACATCATCGGCACCCTCGCCCGGCGGGCCGAGGCCGACGGTTTCACGACCTTCATGGTCACGCCCGACAAGGACTTCGGCCAGCTCGTGAGCGGGAACGTCCGTATCTACAAACCGGGGACGAAGGGCGAACCCGCCGAGATCCACGGGGTCGCGGAGGTGCTGGAGCGCTGGGGGATCACGCGACCGGAGCAGGTGATCGACATGCTCGGCCTCGTCGGCGACGCCACCGACAACATCCCGGGCGTGCCCGGGGTCGGCCCGAAGACGGCGCAGAAGCTCGTCGAACAGTACGAGACGCTGGAGGGCGTGCTGGCCAACGCCGGCGGAATCCCCGGCAGGCTGGGCGCGAAGCTGCTGGAGTTCGCCGCGCAGGCGCGCCTCTCGAAGACGCTGGCGACGATCAACGTCGCCGCGCCGATCGAGGTCGAGCCCGCGGCGCTGGCGCTGGGCAAGGCCGAGGGCGCGGCGGTGGAGGCGTTGTTGCGCGAGTTCGAATTCCGCAGCCTCGTCCGCCGGGCGCAGGTGCTCGTCGGCGCCGCCGCGGTCCCCGAGTTCGCCCTCGAGAGTGAACCGGCCCCGGAGGCGGCACGGGAGAAGCCGCCGGAGGCGACCGCCGGCCAGCTCGAGCTCGGCGTCGTGCGCACGCACCGGACGATCGCCGACGTGCCGCACGACTATGCGCACCTCGGCGCCGCGGCCGAGGCGGCGGAGCTGGGCGCGCGATTGGCGGGGCTGCGGGCGTTTTGTTTCGATGTGGAGACCGACGGTCTGGAGGCGCGCCACGCCCCGCTCGTCGGCATCGCCTTCGCATGGGAACCACACCGCGGGTGTTTCCTCCGCCTGCCGGCCGATCCCGCGGAGCGGGAGGCGGCGTTGGAGCCGTTGCGCCGCGCCTTCGCCGATCCCGCGATCGAGAAGGTGGGGCACAACCTCAAGTTCGACCTCGCGGTCCTGAAGGCGCACGGCCTGGAGGTGCGCGGTCCGTTCTTCGACACCATGCTCGCGCACGCGCTCGTCGAGCCCGAGGGCCGGCACGGGATGGACCAGCTCAGTGAAGCGCTCCTCGACTACACGCCGGTGCCGCTCACGCGCTTGATCGGCGACGGCGCGGGCGCACCGCAGCTCCGCGTCTCCGACGTCGATCCGGCGGCGCTGGCCGAGTATGCGGCGGAGGATGCGGACGTGACGTGGCGCCTGCGCGAGGCGATCGCACCGCTCCTTGCCGAGCGCGGGCAGGAGCGGGTGTTCCGCGAGGTCGAGATGCCGTTGCTCCCCGTGCTCGTGGACATGGAACACGAGGGCATCACGCTCGCACCCGGCGTGTTGGCGGAGATCGCGGTCCAGATCGAGGGGCAGTCCGCGGAGCTCGGGCGGCGCGTCATCGAGCTCGCCGGCCGCGAGTTCAACCTCAACTCGCCGAAGCAGCTCGGGGAGGTGCTCTTCGACGAGCTCAAGCTCGTGGAGAAACCGAAGAAGACGCGCACCGGCCAGTACACCACCAACGAGCAGACGCTCGCCACGCTCGCCGGCCGCCACCCGATCATCGAGGCGGTCCTGGGCCACCGCGAGCTCGTGAAGCTCAAGGGCACCTACGTCGACGCCCTGCCCGCCGCGGTCGATCCGGCGACCGGGCGCATCCACACCCACTTCGGGCAGTTGCGCACCGCGACCGGCCGGCTCAACTCCGACAACCCGAACCTGCAGAACATCCCGATCCGCACCGCGCAGGGCCGGGAGATCCGGCGCGCCTTCGTGCCGCGCGGGCCGGGGTGGCGGCTGCTCTCCGCGGACTACTCGCAGATCGAGCTGCGGATCATCGCCGCGCTCAGCCGCGATCCGGGCATGCTGGAGGCCTTCGAGCGTGGAGAGGACATCCACACCGCGACGGCGGCGCGCGTCTACGGCGTGGCCCCGGACGCGGTGACGCGCGAGATGCGGGCCCGCGCGAAGATGGTCAACTTCGGCATCCCGTACGGCATCTCTGCCTTCGGGCTCGCGCAGCGCCTCAACTGTCCGCGGACCGAGGCCGCGGAGTTGATCGACGGCTACTTCGAGAAGTTCGCGGGCATCCGTGCGTTCATCGAGCGGACGCTCGAGTCCTGCCGCAGGCTCGGCTACGTCGAGACGGTGACCGGTCGCCGTCGCCACCTTCCCGACATCAACTCGGGGAACGGCGCGACCCGTGCGGCGGCCGAGCGCAACGCGATCAACACGCCGATCCAGGGATCGGCCGCGGACATGATCAAGATCGCGATGGCGCGGGTGCACGCGGCGTTGCGCGCGCAGGATGCGCGCGCCCGGCTGCTGCTCCAGGTGCACGACGAGCTGCTCTTCGACGTGCCGGAGGAGGAGCTGGAGGCGGTGCGCGGGATCGTCGAGGCCGGGATGCGCGACGCGCTGCCGCTCGGCGTGCCGATCGCGGTGGAAATCGGCGTCGGCGCGAACTGGCTGGAGGCGCACTGAGCGGCCCGGGCGCCGAGACGGGGTCGGGTGGACGCCGGCCTCCGGCCGGCGTATTGCGCGAACGCCT